>NZ_CP146022.1:5200886-5506821 GCF_036967205.1 Streptomyces sp. Q6 | reverse complement strand
GGTGATGGCGAGGAACCGGATGTAGACCGGCGTCTCCTCGTCGGGGGCCACGAACACCGCGACGATGACCGGCATGGCCGCCACCATGAACAGCTGGTTGGGCAGGGCCATCATGAAGTCGGTGAACCGGCCGAGCCAGTAGTCGATCCGGCCGCCGAAGTAACCCGCGGTCAGACCGATCACCACACCCAGGAGCACCATGCCGATGGTGGCGCAGAGCGCGGTGTACAGCGAGGTCCGCATTCCGTACAGCAGGTACGAGAACACGTCACGCCCGTAGTTCGGGTCGATGCCGAACCAGTGCTCGGGCGACATACCGCCGTTGGGCCCCGCCGGCAGGTTGAACTCGTTGAGCAGCGTCGGGTCGTCCTGGCCGTAGAACGTGTACGGGTCCTTGCCGTACAGCTTCGTGATGACCGGGGCGAGCGCGGCTATCGCGAAGAAGAACAGCACGATGCAGGCGGAGATGATGCCCGTCTTGTCGCGCTTGAACCGGCGCCACATCAGCTGTCCGGGGCTGCGCCCCTCCAGCTTCTTGGGCTCCGGGGCGTCGCCCTGCGGCGCGCTCTCCTTGTCCAAGGCGGAAGAGGTAACAGCGCCCTCAATCTCGATTGGACTCGTCATGATTCGTCCATTTCACAGGTGTTGGAGGTCGTCGGGGGTACGGAGACGGTCCCGGCGGCCATCGCACGGCGTACGTCATTCGAAGCGCGCGAGGGGAACAACGACTGGGGTGAACCCACCCCTGGGGAACCCTGGCCCTGCTGTACGTCGGCCTCGGCCGGTCGTCAACAGGCCGAGCCGTCAAGCGCGTTCGCGACGCTGGATCGTTACCTCGGCCGCCACAACGGGACTGGACGTGCCCGTGGGGCCTACAACACCTGTCATCGGGGACGACGCGACCCATATGGCGCTTGTGGCACCTGGCATGGGTTCCTCCTCATGAGTCCACTTTGTTCACTGCAAGTGGAGGCACGATTCACCCAGCCGACACCCCTGACGGCGAAGGTGCATGTGCCCCTAGTGTGCTCGCGAGTCGGCGCGCTCCCCACAGCGCGTGACCCATTGACCCGAGCTCTACGCGGTCAACTATTAGCCACGTCGGCTGTCGCGACCACACTCTTTTGGTCTCGGTTCGATCACACCTGATGCGTACATTGCCCAAAATCCGGACAAACGGATCTGCGATAGAGGACCACGAAACGGACGTGTTACATATCTATCGACCACTCACGCCCGAATACCGGACACCACCGTGGACTTAATCACTTGCGCCGGGGCGGTATTTGACCCTTTGTTGGGCGACGTCTTACCCGCCCTGTCCCCGGACGCGGTCACCCCGCGTAGACACGGGCAGGTTAGCGGCAACGCAAAGGGCCCGGCACCCCTTTCGGGGTACCGGGCCCTCCTGGGCGTCAGCTAGCGGGACATCAGCCGTGCTTGGCGCGCGAGGCCGTGCGGCCGCGCTCCTTCTGGTCCAGGACGACCTTGCGGATGCGGACGGCCTCCGGGGTCACCTCGACGCACTCGTCGTCGCGGCAGAACTCCAGGGACTGCTCCAGGGACAGCTTGCGGGGCGGCACGATCGCCTCGAAGGAGTCCGCGGAGGCGGAGCGCATGTTGGTGAGCTTCTTCTCCTTAGTGATGTTCACGTCCATGTCGTCGGCGCGCGAGTTCTCGCCGACGATCATGCCCTCGTACACCTCGGTGCCGGGCTCGGTGAACAGCACGCCGCGCTCCTGGAGGTTCGTCATCGCGAACCCGGTGACGGCGCCGGCGCGGTCGGCGACCAGCGAACCGTTGTTACGGGTCGTCAGCGTGCCGAACCACGGCTCGTGGCCCTCGTGGATGGAGTGGGCGATACCGGTACCGCGGGTGTTCGTCAGGAACTCCGTACGGAAGCCGATGAGGCCGCGGGACGGGACGACGAACTCCATGCGGACCCAGCCGGAGCCGTGGTTCGACATGTTGTCCATACGGCCCTTGCGGACGCCCATGAGCTGCGTGACGGCGCCCATGTGCTCCTCGGGGACGTCGACCGTGAGGCGCTCGACCGGCTCGTGGACCTTGCCGTCGATCTCCTGGGTGACGACCTGCGGCTTGCCGATGGTCAGCTCGAAGCCCTCGCGGCGCATCTGCTCGACCAGGATCGCCAGGGCCAGCTCACCGCGGCCCTGCACCTCCCAGGCGTCGGGGCGCTCGGTCTCCAGGACGCGCAGCGAGACGTTACCGATCAGCTCGCGGTCCAGGCGGTCCTTGACCTGGCGGGCGGTGACCTTGCGGTCCTTGACGGCCGACTTGGCGGCCGCGCCCTTGCCGGTGCCACCACGGCCGACCAGCGGCGAGGTGTTGGTACCGATGGTCATGGAGATGGCCGGCTCGTCCACCGTGATGAGCGGCAGCGCGACCGGGTTCTCCGGGTCGGCGAGCGTCTCGCCGATCATGATGTCCGGGATACCGGCCACGGCGCAGATGTCACCGGGGCCCGCGACCTCGGCGGGCTTGCGGGTGAGCGCCTCGGTCATCATCAGCTCGGTGATGCGGACGTTCTGGATCGTCCCGTCGCGCTTGATCCACGCGACGGTCTGGCCCTTGCGCAGCTCGCCCTGCTCGACGCGCAGGAGCGCGATACGGCCGAGGAAGTTGTCGGCGTCCAGGTTCGTGACGTGCGCCTGGAGGGGGGCCTCCTCGTCGTACGTCGGAGCCGGGACGTGCTCCAGGATCGTGGAGAAGAACGGCTCCAGGCTGGTGGAGTCCGCCGGGACCGTGCCGTTCTCCGGCTTGGTCAGCGAGGCGATGCCGTCACGGCCGCACGCGTAGACGATCGGGAACTCGATCTGGTCCTCGTCGGCGTCCAGGTCGAGGAAGAGGTCGTACGTCTCGTTGACGACCTCGTCGATCCGCGAGTCGGGGCGGTCCGTCTTGTTGATGCAGAGGATGACGGGCAGGCGCTGCTGGAGCGCCTTGCGCAGCACGAAGCGGGTCTGCGGGAGGGGACCCTCGGAGGCGTCCACGAGCAGAACGACGGCGTCCACCATCGACAGACCACGCTCGACCTCGCCACCGAAGTCGGCGTGGCCCGGGGTGTCGATGATGTTGATCGTGATGACGTCGCCGCCATCCTTCGGGTGGTACTTCACCGCCGTGTTCTTGGCGAGGATCGTGATGCCCTTCTCACGCTCCAGGTCATTCGAGTCCATCATGCGATCGTCGAGGGACTCGGCAGCGTGCGCGGCGAACGAACCGGCCTGCTTGAGCATGGCGTCGACGATGGTCGTCTTGCCGTGGTCGACGTGGGCGACGATAGCGACGTTTCGGATGTCGTGGCGCGTGGCCATATTGCGGCGTACTCCCGGAGTGAGTGGACGGCTGCGCGTACATCAGTGATACGCGCGCCCTGCCGGGCTGGACACGCCACGGCCTTACCCCATGGTACGTGGCTTGACGGGTGGGGGCTCTGCCGGGCCTTGTGGGGAGGCCGGCAGGTGAAGAAAACCGCAGGTCAACGGGTGTTACGAACCTTGCCCGCCGGACAGGCCGGCGGGCAAGGGAATTGAGCTCGATCTGAGCTAAAGAATCACGGCGACCCGTACGGGAACCGGGTTACGAGTCCTCGGAGGGCGAGGCCGACGGCTTGGCGCCCTTCTTCAGGTAGCCGATGTCCTCGTACTCGGGCTCCTGGAACCCGAAGGCGCCGGCGTTGGCCAGCTCCGGCCTGGCCGCGACCAGCTCGGGCCGCTGGTACAGCGGAATCGATCCTGCGGCGGCCCAGATCCGGGCGTCCGCCTGCTTGACCAGGGCGCGCTCCTCGTCCTCGTCGAGTTCGCCGATGGCCTGGTCGAAGAGCTGGTCGATGTGGTCGGTACCGACCCGCGTGTAGTTCTGCTCGACGGTGAGCGAGCCGTCGGCGGCCGGGACCGGCTTGGCGTAGATGGGGCGGCCGTCGGTCGCCGGGTAGGCGGACGCGGGCCACGAGTACAGCGCCAGGTCGTACTGGCCGGACGCGATGTGGTCCTTGAAGTAGCTCTCGTCGTCGACCTTCATGACGTCCGTCCGTACGCCGATCTTCTGGAGCATCCGCGTGATCCGGTCGGCGACCGCGCGCAGCTGCTCCGAGCCCTCGCCGGAGGGGAGCACGAAGCGCAGGGTGAGCGGCTTGCCGTCCTTGGCGAGCGGCCCGGCGGCGGCGCCGGCCGGGGCGGCCGTGCCCTTCGGGGCGTACGCGCCGGGGGCGCCACCGTGCTTGGCGGCACTGTCCTTCTTACCTGCGTGCTCGCGCGTGGGGTGCTTCTTCTTCTCCTTGTCCGCCTCGCGCAGCTTCATCGTCTCGGCCTGGTGCAGCAGCGCGGCGTACTGGGCGGCGGCCACCGGGCCGGGGCCGAGGAGCAGCGGCGCGCTGTCGCCGGGCTTCTGGTCGTCCTCGCCGACGATGTACGTGCCGTCGCCGGCGTCCTCGGAGTCGCCGGACGCGTCGGAGTCGGCCTCGCCGCCCGCCGTGCTGGGCTTCTCCTTCTTCTCCTTCAGCGGGCCGCCGGGCGTCCAGCCCGCCTCGGCGAGCAGCGCCTGCGCCTCCGCGGTGTCCTGGTCACCGAGCGCGTCGCTGTTGTCGGCGTACGCGTCCTGCCCGGACAGGGCGAGGTGGTTGTCGACGGTGGTGACCGGCAGCCCGAGCGGCTTGAGGACGGCCTCGGCGAGCTGGGTGCGGTCGAGGGCGCGGGCGACGGCGCGGCGCACGCGCTCGTCGGCGAGGGGGCCCTCGGAGCCGTTCAGGGCGAGCTGCGTGAAGGCCGGTTCGAGGGACTTGCGGACCTGGAAGCCGTGCAGGTTCGCCTGTTCCTTCGCGTACTTCCTGATGGCCTTACGGGTCTTCTTGCGGGCCGCGATCTCCTCCTCGGCCGCTTCCTCGTCGTCGCCGTGCACGATCGCCCAGGAGCGCAGCGCCTTGCCGGGGGTGAGGGCGGCGCCCGGACCGTGGGCGAGGGGTCCGGCGGTGCCCTTGTCGCGGGCCGCGTACGAGATGCGGTCGGCGCCGCCCGCGTCGAGGTCGGCCAGGTCGAGCTTGTCGGCGGCGAGGGCGGCGGCGCGCTCGGAGCGCGGCACGGCGGCGAGGACGAGCCGGTCGAGCTTGGCCGGGCGGCCCCACCAGCGCGGGTTGCGCTTGAGGGTGACCTCCTTGGCGTCGCGGTCGATCGCGCCGATGGCGAAGGGGCCCGCGGTGACCTTGAGCTTGCGGCGGGCGCCCTCGTTGAAGTTGTCCGGCGTCCCCATGACGTCCTTGGGGTACAGCGGCGAGAACAGCGCGCGCCAGTCCGTGTACGGCTTGGAGAACGTGACCCGGACCTCCAGGTCGTTCGCGCCGCGCTCGATCTTCTCGATCCGGTCGTAGCCGGCGTTGTGCGCGGTCCAGTACGCGGTGTCCTTGCCGGACAGGGCGCGCCACTGGGCGGCGAAGTCGGGGGCGCCGATCTCGCGGCCGTCGCTCCAGACGGCCTGCTGGTTCAGCTTGTACAGCACGACCTGCTTGGGCTCGGTCTCGATGACCTCGGCCTTCTCCAGGTAGTCGGCGTCGCGCTGCGGGCGGCCCTGCGCGTCGATACGGAACATGGCCGGGAGCACGGCGCCGGTGATCCGGCCGGTGCTCTGGTCGGCGTCCGCCTGGAAGGAGTTGAGGGTGCCCGGCATGGCGTCGATCGCCCAGCGCAGGGTGCCGCCGTCCTTGATCTGGTCGCGGGCCGCGGGGGCGATGTCCTGCCCGGCGGAGGGGACGCTCTTCTCGTCGTCGGCGCCGCATCCCGCGAGGGCGGTCACGGCGAGCGCGCCGCTCACGAGAAACGCGGCCGAGCGGGTGGCTGCGCCTGGGCGCCTGGGGTGGTGGTGCATCTCGGCGAGTACCTCCGGTGCGGGCCGGTTGATCACGTTTGGCGGTATATGTCGCTGATCACATCTATTGGCCCACTGAAATGGATGGGGTCCGCCGAGTCCGGCCGACACGGCGGCGCGCCGCGGGAACCCCACTCTTGCGGCTTAACGGGGGCGCCCAGGGGAGGCCGATCGACGTGCGAGCGCGGCCGCGGGTCCGAGGGGGGCCGGTCGCGCAGCTCCCCCCACTCGGCGCGCACAAGGGGGCGCGTATGCGGGCGCGCGCCCGGGAATCCGGGCCGGTGTCTTCACAAACCGCAATGTGACGCGCGACACTCGCAGGCGCATGAGCATCTCCGCCGCACCAGCGGAAGCGAGGGCAAGTCATGTCCCTGAATGACGACTTGGCGGCGGTACAGCGCTGCGTCGACGATCTCGTCCGGGCCGTGGGCCGCCTCACGGCGGACCCCGCGGGACCGGACCTGCGCCGCGTCCGTGCCGACACCGATCACCTGCGCGAGAGCGTGGCCCTGCTGCGCGCGTCGGTCACGACGCAGAGCCAGGGCCGGGCGCACCGCCCGGAGGGCCTGGTCACCATCCCCGACACCCCGTACGACAGCTCCCTGTGGACCGACTCGGACGACGAGGGGCTCGGCGCGCGGGACCGGCACGCCCCCTGAGGCACACCCACGACCCCAGTCCCTTCGAGCGGAGGCTTCGTTGGCCACCGGCACGGAACCCACCAGTACCGAAGAACCCCGTACCGCGAGCGGCACCGGCGTCCGCGGCCGGACGCGTGCCGCGATCTCCGCGCCGCACCTGCGCACCGACCGCTGGTGGCTGGCCCCGGCCGCGACCGCCGCCGGGCTGCTCGCCTTCATCGTCTACTCGACCTGGCGGGCCTTCGCCAACGCGGACTACTACGCGGCGCCGTACGTCTCGCCGTTCTACTCGCCGTGCCTCGCCGACAACTGCGCGCCGATGCGGCACGGCCCCAACTGGGAGCTGTTCGGCGGCTGGTGGGGCCTGTCCCCCGCCCTGCTCATCCTGATCTTCCCGCTGGGTTTCCGGCTGACCTGCTACTACTACCGCAAGGCCTACTACCGCGGCTTCTGGGCGTCGCCGCCGGCCTGCGCGGTGGCCGAGCCGCACAAGAAGTACAGCGGGGAGACGAGGTTCCCGCTGATCCTCCAGAACATCCACCGGTACTTCTTCTACGCGGCCGTGCTCGTCGCCTGCATCCTCACGTACGACACCGTGCTCGCCTTCCGCGACGAGCACTACGCGTGGGGCCACATGGGCCTCGGCACCCTGGTGTTCCTCCTCAACATCGTGCTGATCTGGGCGTACACGATCTCCTGCCACTCGTGCCGGCACATCGTCGGCGGGCGGCTGAAGCACTTCTCGAAGCATCCGGTGCGGTATCGGCTCTGGGGCTGGGTCGGGAAGCTGAACGCCCGTCACATGGCGCTCGCCTGGGGCTCGTTGGTGAGCGTGGCGCTCGCCGACTTCTACGTGTACCTCGTCGCCTCCGGCGCTTTCGACGATCCGCGATTCTTCTAATGGACGGTGCCTTCTGATGTCAGTGGTGGAGCGGCAGCGGTGGGATGTCGTCGTGGTGGGCGCGGGCGGGGCCGGTCTGCGGGCCGCGATCGAGGCGCGTGAGCGTGGCGCCCGTACGGCCGTGATCTGCAAGTCCCTGTTCGGCAAGGCCCATACGGTGATGGCGGAGGGCGGCATCGCGGCCGCCATGGGCAATGTGAACTCGGGGGACAACTGGCAGGTCCACTTCCGCGACACGATGCGCGGCGGCAAGTTCCTCAACCAGTGGCGGATGGCGGAGCTGCACGCCCGCGAAGCGCCCGACCGGGTCTGGGAGCTGGAGACCTGGGGCGCGCTCTTCGACCGGACGGCCGACGGGCGGATCTCGCAGCGCAACTTCGGCGGGCACGAGTACCCGCGCCTCGCGCACGTCGGTGACCGTACCGGCCTCGAACTCATCCGCACGCTCCAGCAGAAGATCGTCCAGCTCCAGCAGGAGGACTTCAAGGAGACCGGCGACTACGAGTCTCGTCTGAAGGTCTTTCAGGAGTGCACCGTCACACGGGTGTTGAAGGACGAGGCGGGCGAGCGCGTCTCCGGCGCCTTCTGCTACGAGCGCGAGAGCGGACGGTTCTTCGTGCTCGAGGCGCCCGCTGTCGTGCTGTCCACCGGCGGTATCGGCAAGTCCTTCAAGGTGACGTCGAACTCGTGGGAGTACACGGGTGACGGGCACGCGCTCGCGCTGCTCGCCGGGGCGCCGCTCCTGAACATGGAGTTCGTGCAGTTCCACCCGACGGGCATGGTCTGGCCGCCGTCGGTGAAGGGGATCCTGGTCACCGAGTCCGTGCGCGGCGACGGCGGGGTGCTCAGGAACTCCGAGGGCAAGCGGTTCATGTTCGACTACGTCCCCGACGTGTTCAAGGAGAAGTACGCGCAGTCGGAGGAGGAGGGCGACCGCTGGTACGAGGACCCGGACCACAACCGGCGGCCCCCCGAGCTGCTGCCCCGCGACGAGGTCGCGCGGGCCATCAACTCCGAGGTGAAGGCCGGGCGCGGCTCCCCGCACGGCGGCGTGTTCCTCGACGTGTCGACCCGTATGCCGGCGGACGTCATCCGCCGCCGGCTTCCGTCCATGTACCACCAGTTCAAGGAGCTGGCGGACGTCGACATCACGGCCGAGGCGATGGAGGTCGGGCCGACCTGCCACTACGTGATGGGCGGCATCGCGGTCGACTCGGACACGGCGGCGGCGCGCGGCGTGCCCGGTCTGTACGCGGCCGGCGAGGTGGCCGGCGGTATGCACGGCTCCAACCGGCTCGGCGGCAACTCCCTCTCCGACCTGCTGGTCTTCGGACGGCGCGCCGGACTGCACGCCGCCGAGTACGCGGCCGGGTTCGACGGCGACCGCCCCGGCGTCACCGACCTCCAGATCGACGCGGCCGCCGCCGAGGCGCTGCGCCCCTTCTCGGCCGAGGGCCAGGAGGAGGGCACCGTCCCCGAGAACCCGTACACGCTGCACCAGGAACTCCAGCAGGCGATGAACGACCTGGTCGGCATCATCCGCCGCGAGGGCGAGATGGAGCAGGCGCTGCGCAAGCTCGCGGACCTGCGGCTGCGGGCGCGGCGGGCCGGGGTCGAGGGGCACCGGCAGTTCAATCCCGGCTGGCACCTCGCGCTCGACCTGCGCAACATGCTCCTGGTCAGCGAGTGCATCGCGCGGGCCGCCCTGGAGCGCACGGAGTCCCGCGGCGGGCACACCCGCGAGGACCGTCCGGCGATGGACCGCGAGTGGCGCCGGGTGAACCTGCTGTGCCAACTCCGTGATCCCACCGGCGGGTTGGCCGCCACCGACCCGGTGCGCGGCCAGATCGATCTCGTACGCGAGACCACCGAACCCGTCCGCCCCGACCTGCTCGCCCTCTTCGAGAAGGAGGAGCTGGTGAAGTACCTGGCCGAAGAGGAGCTCTTCGAGTGAGCGACACGTACGAGGCGCACTTCAAGGTGTGGCGCGGGGACACGGACGGCGGCGGTCTGGAGGACTTCGCGGTCGAGGTGAACGACGGCGAGGTGGTCCTCGACATCATCCACCGCATCCAGGCGACCCAGGCCCCCGACCTGGCGGTCCGCTGGAACTGCAAGGCGGGCAAGTGCGGGTCGTGCTCGGCCGAGATCAACGGACGGCCGCGGCTGATGTGCATGACGCGGATGTCGGTCTTCGACCCGGGCGACGTCATCACCGTGACACCGCTGCGCGCCTTCCCCGTCGTCCGGGACCTGGTGACGGACGTCGGCTTCAACTACACGAAGGCCCGCGAGGTGCCGGCCTTCGTGCCGCCCGCCGGGGTCGGGCCCGGCGAGTACCGGATGATGCAGCAGGACGTGGACCGCTCGCAGGAGTTCCGCAAGTGCATCGAGTGCTTCCTGTGCCAGGACACGTGCCATGTGGTGCGGGACCACGAGGAGAACAAGCCCGCGTTCGCGGGTCCCCGGTTCCTGATGCGGGTCGCCGAGCTGGACATGCACCCGCTCGACGCGGCCGCCGCCGAGGGCCTCGACCGCAAGCGCACCGCCCAGGACGAGCACGGCCTCGGCTACTGCAACATCACGAAGTGCTGCACGGAGGTCTGCCCGGAGGGCATCAAGATCACGGACAACGCGCTGATTCCCTTGAAGGAAAGGGCGGTTGACCGCAAATACGATCCCGTGGTGTGGCTGGGGAAGGTGATCCGGCGGCGGAAGCCGTAGTCCCCCGGCTGTCGGCCGGTCCCGCGTGCCAGACTGCCGCGCATGCGGATGGTGACCAGGAGATTCATGGTGCCCCTGTTGGCCGGGGTGCTCGGGGCGAGCGCTGTGGCCTGCGGGGCGCAGAACGACGACGGCACGGCCGGTGACGGGGAGCGCGGGCTGACGGCGGCGCTGTCCGCGGTTCCCGCGTCGTCGGCCGAGCTGCCGCTGACGTACCGGGACGTACGGACCGCCCGCCGGCTCGTCGCCACGGGCGCCTCGCTGTACCGGGGGCTCGACGGATACGGGGTGTGGGAGCTCAGCGGCCGCCCCGAGTCCCGCGCCACGTTCAGGACCCGGTACGGCTTCGACGCCAAGAACATCGAGACGTCCCTGCTTCTGGGGAGCCAGCAGTCGCAGCGGCTCACCGGGACGTTCGACGTCGACGCGGCCCGCGCCGCCCTGACGAAGCGCGGCTACAAGGCGTCGGACGAGGGCGGCGACGGCGTGCGGCTGAGCAAGGACGGCCAGGCGTCCTTCGCCGTGTCCGCCTCCGCGCGCGTGACCGACTGGCTCGACGGCGCCACCCTCCCCCTCGAAGCGCCCTCCGACGCCGTCACGGACGACTCCGCGTACCGGGCGGTCCTCGACTGCCTCGGCGACGACGTCTACGAGGCCTCCTTGTACGGAAAGCGCCCCGAGTACCGCGAGCGGGGCATCACCCTGGTCGGTGTCGCGGGCCGGGTCGACGGCACGAAGAACCCGACGGAGACGCTCTGCGCGCTGACGCCGTCGAAGGCGGCGGCCGAGCGGGCCGCCGGGAAACTGCGCGGGAAGACCGGCGCCGGTGAGCGGTACGCCGGATCGAAGGTGACCGTCGGCGAGGGCGAGACCCCTGTCGTCTCCCTGACCTGGAAGAACGCCACGAAATCGGGCCTGCGTCCGACCGACCAGGAGCGCACCGGCGAACTCCTGCGACTCCTGCTGTCCTGACGCACACCCCTTCCCGCAAGGGCACGAAACGGAACCTCTCGGACACCGCACAGGCCCGCTCTTGCTCCGGTCGCCCACCCCGACCTAGGGTGAATGCGCTTTCATTTCTCTGTCACCTGTCGTCCCACGAAGCACATGGGGGTCCCACCCGGTGAGCACAGCCCCCACGGTGTACGACGTGGCCGAGCGGTCCGGCGTCTCCATCGCCACCGTCTCCCGCGTCTACCGCAACCCCGACTCGGTCCGCGCCCAGACCCGCGAGCGGGTCCTCGCGGCGGCCCGCGAGCTCGGCTACGTCCCGAGCGGGAACGCGCGCGGTCTCGCCAGCCGGTCCACCGGTGTGCTGGGCCTGTGCTTCCCCGACTACTCCGACCCGGACGCCGAGTCCGAGGCGGAGACCGGCGCCGGGGACGAGGCCGACAACGACGCCGCGATGCTCTACTCCGACCAGATCATCCGCGGCATGGAGCGCGCCGCGCGCCGGCACGGGTACGCGCTGCTGATCGCCGCGTCGCTGAAGGGCGGCCCGGAGAGCCTCGTGGCGAAGGTCGCGGGACGGGTCGACGGGTTCGCCGTGCTCGCGAGGACCGTGCCGACGGAGGAGCTGGAGGTCATCTCGCGGCGGCAGCCGGTGGTGATGCTCGCCGGACCCCGTGAGTCCGACGACCTCGACCACCTGGACCACATCGAGGTCGCGAACGCGGACGGCCAGCGCGAGCTGACCCGGCACCTGATCGAGGACCACGGGCTGCGGCGGCTCGCGTACGTCGGCTCCGCCGAGGAGTCGCCGGACGTGGAGGCACGCTTCCGCGGCTACGTCGAGGCGTGCCGCGCGGCGGGCATCCAGGTCTCGGACGCACCCGACCTGCGGGTCGGCATGATGACGCAGCCGGAGGGCGCCCGCGCCGCCGACGTCCTCCTCGACCGTCCGGGCGACCGCCCCGAGGCGCTGCTGTTCGCCAACGACCAGATGGCGGTCGGCGCCCTGCACACACTGGAGCGCCGGGGCGTCCGCGTCCCCGAGGACATCGCCGTCACCGGCTTCGACGGCATCGCGCTCAGCCGCCTGGTGCGCCCCGCGCTCACCACCGTCCGGCAGCCGATGCGGCGGATGGGCGAGGAGGCGGTGGAGCTCCTGGTGCGCCGGCTCACCGGGCGGCAGGACAAGGAACCCGTGTCGATGGTGCTGCCCGTGTCGGTGGCCCGCCGGGAGAGCTGCGGCTGCGCGTCGCGGGGTGCCGCGCCGGCATAACCGGATGCACCGGGGCCCGGCATTCCCGCACGATGGCCCCATGTCCGAGCGCCCCTCACCCGCCCCGCTGTCCGCCATGGAGCGGAACCTCGCCGAACACGCCTGCCATCTGCACCGCGCCCTGCCCGGCGCCCGGGTCGTGGACTCCGGCGACCTGCTGGTCGCCGACAGCGGTCTGCCCGACGACACGTTCAACATCGTCGCGGCGGCCCGCCTCTCCCCCGGCGACGCCGATCGGCGTATCGCGGAGACGGTACGCGAACTGCGCGGCACGGGGCGCCCGTTCTCCTGGTGGGTGGGGCCCGCCGCCGAACCGGCCGACCTCGGTGCCCGGCTCGTCGCCGCGGGGCTCACCGCCTCCGAGCGGGAGACCGCCATGTGGGCACGCCTGGACGGCACCGTCCCCGCACCGGCGGCCTCGGACCTCGACATCCGCCCGGTGACGACCCCGGCCGCGCTCACCGACTACGCCACCGTCCTCGCCGCCAACTGGACCCCGCCCTCCGCGACCGTACGGCGCTTCTACGCCGCTGCCGCCCCGCGGCTCCTGGCCGCGGGCAGCCCGGCCCACTGCCTGGTCGGCTACGTGGCGGGCCGCCCGGTCTGCACGGCCGAGGTCTTCGACCACGCGGGCGTGGCCGGCCTCTACAACATCTGCACCCTCGACACCCACCGGCGCCGCGGTCACGGCGGCGCGATGACCGTGGCGGCCCTGCGCACGGCCCGCGCGCTGGGCCACGACATCGCGGTCCTCCAGGCCTCGGAGGAGGGCGAGCCGGTGTACCGGCGGTGGGGCTTCGAGGGCTGCGGCCATTTCACGGAGTACGCGATCTGAGCCCGCCTGTCCCCAGCCGGCCCCCACCTTGCGCCTCACCCAGGGCCCCGCACCGCCGGGCGGCCCACCTCAGGTGGGCTCACGTCACGGCAGCCCACCCCGGGCGGCCCGCTTCCAGGCGACTCACCCCAGGCGATGCACCCCAGGCGATGCACCCCAGGCGACTCGCCACCAAGCGGCCCCCTCCCGAACGGCCCACTTCGACACGGCCCACCCAGTAGCCCGTATCCAGGCGGCCCGCCTCCAGGTGACTCACCCCAGGCGACTCACCACCAAGCGGCCCCCTCCCGAACGGCCCACTTCGACACGGCCCACCCAGTAGCCTGTATCCAGGCGGCCCGCTTCCACGCGGCCCGCTTCCACTCAGCCCGTATCCGCGCGACCCGCTTCCACGCGGCCCGCTTCCACTCAGCCCGTATCCGCGAGGCCCGCTTCTACTCAGCCCGTATCCACGCAGCCCGTACCCACGCAGCCTCTTCCAAGCCGACCGCTCGCAGCGTGCCCGGCGGCGGAACCGCCCGCCCGCACGCCGTCCGCTCCCCGGCGGCCCACCGCCCAAGCCGCTCACTTCCAAGCCACGGCCACCACGGTCGCCGCCGCCGTCAGTACCCCGACGCCGTAGAAGGCCCACGCCTGCTTGTTCCGCATGCCCACGAGTGCCACTACCGCCACCAGGACGTCCAGGGCCAGCTTCACGCCCATCTTCGCGTGCGGGATCGGCAGGTCGAGGGTGGCGCGGGTCCAGATGAGTCCCGCTCCGGTGACGAGCTGAACCACCGCGCTGCTCACCATGTAGCCGCCGGTCACCGGGTCCTTCCCCCGCAGCTGGTAGAACAGGCCGCCCATGATCGCGGCGAACCCGAAGAGGTGGAAGACGAGGAGCACGTACCGGAGGGTCTCCATGCGAGTGATCTTTCCGTGAGGCGGGGCGAGTTGAGGCCCGATGCGCCCGGGACGCGGACGTCCTGATACGCACCCGGCGAAGGGTTTCGCATCAGGGACTGTCCAGCGCCCCGGAATGTGACATCCGCCCCGCCGCCCTCACTCACGCACCGGAGGGAGGGGCAGTGATCGCCCCTCCCTCCGGCCGCCGTCCGGGTCGGCCCCGGGCCCGCGCCAGGTCAGGTCACTTGAGCACGCGCGCGAAGAACTCCCCCTTGGCGGCGGCCAGTTCGGCCGACGCCGCCGCCAGGCCCGGGAACTCGAAGTGCCCGGCCTCCAGCACCATCAACTCCGCAGCCCCGCCGAGCGAGTTGTGGACGGCGAACTGCCCCGGCGGCGGCACCGACGGGTCGAACAGCGCGGCGGCGACCAGCACCGGCTTGTCGATCCGCGTGGCGGCCGTCGCCGCGTCGAAGTACCGCAGCACGTCGACCACTTCGGGGTGCGTCTCCCGATGGCGCCGGACGGCGGCCCCGCTCCCGATGCAGTCCAGGGTCAGCCGCAGCGGATGGTTCCCGAACGTCGGCACCGTCAGTTCCCCGGCCGCGAACCGCTCGTCCCACGGCAGCGCGAGCGCCCCGAGCCCGCCCCCGAAGCTCTCCCCGAGGTAGCCGAGCCCCGCGCCCGAGGCCACCCGCTCCCCCAGCTCGGGGACGAGTTCCAGCAGGGCGCTCGCCGCGCACCACAGATCGGCGACGCACTCCCCGATGACGTACGTCTCACGCGTCTCGATCCCGTGCAGCACATGCTCGGCGGAGGTGGACGGCACTCCGTCGACGAGACCGCGCTCCACCATGCCCCGCACGCACGGCAGGATCGCCGCGGACCGGGGCAGCGGCAGCGGCACGTCGGGTCCGGCCTGGTCGCGGCCGCCGTAGCCGTGCCCGATGACGAAGCCGTGCTCCGCCGGGCCGTCCGCCGGCAGTGCCAGCCACCCGCCGAGGCGGACGCCGCCCACGGAGTCGTAGGTCACCTCGAAGATCCGCACGCCGTCCCGTTCCTCGACGAGCCGCCCGACCTCGGGACGGGTCCGCACCTGCCGCGCGGCGTCGTGACGGCCCCGCCAGAACGCGTCGAAGTCGGCCGGAGCGTCGTTCGGCGCGGGCACGGCGAGCAGGTCATCGAGCGTGTAGCCGTAGGTCGGATCGAACGGGAATTCGTGTGTGAACGCTGTCATGGCCGCGACCCTAGGTCAGAGATCACACCCGGTACAGGCCAATTCTTCCGAGGTGGCCCGACTGAAAACGGAATGTCTCTTTTACTCTCGAAGGAGTGCACCGCCTCTCCTGTTACGGGAGTGTGACCAAGACCCCTCTTGCCACATCAGAGGCACCTGGCACAGAGTTATGTATGCGCTTACAGACAGCGCATACATCCGGGGTCCGCTCAAGGAGGAGCCGTCCATGAACCGCCGTGCCACCACTGCCGCGATCGCCGTAAGCCTGGCGTCCGCGCTGACTCTCACCGCCTGCGGCGGCTCCGGCGGCGACTCGGTCGCGGCCGACGCGAAGCAGACGCTGACCGTCTGGGCCATGGGTACCGAGGGCGAGAAGCTCGCCGACGTCGCCAAGGACTACGAGAAGGCGAACCCGAAGATCACGGTGAAGGTGACCCCGATCGGCTGGGACGTCGCCCACCAGAAGCTCGTCGCCGCCGCGGCCGCGAACAAGCTGCCCGACGTGATGCAGATGGGCGGCAGCTACCTCACCGAGTTCGCCGACATGGGCGCCCTGGAGCCGATCGACACCAAGACCTTCCAGGAGAAGGACTACTTCCCGGCCGGCTGGGAGCAGGGCGAGTACGACGGCAAGGCGTACGGCGTCCCGTGGTACGTCGACACCCGCGTCCTCTACTACCGCACGGACCT
This sequence comes from Streptomyces sp. Q6, assembly GCF_036967205.1. Classification (NCBI taxonomy): domain Bacteria; kingdom Bacillati; phylum Actinomycetota; class Actinomycetes; order Kitasatosporales; family Streptomycetaceae; genus Streptomyces; species Streptomyces citrinus. The sequence goes on along the minus strand of NZ_CP146022.1, from coordinate 5,490,807 downwards.
CGCCGAGAAGGCCGGCATCGACAAGGCCCCGGCTACGATGGCCGAGCTGAAGCAGGCCGCGGAGAAGTACCAGAAGGCCGGCTCCCGCTACGGCCTGTCGATCCAGCCCAACGGCCTCGACTCGGTGCAGAGCTTCTACCAGTTCCTGTACTCGGCCGGCGGCGAGATCGTCACCAAGGACGGCAAGGCCGTCGCCAACAGCCCGAAGGCCGTCAAGGCGCTGGAGAACTACACCAGCTACTTCAAGGACGGCCTCGCGGCGAAGTCGGTCCGTCCCGGTTACGACGTGACCAAGGACTTCAACACCGGCAACGTCGCGATGTTCTTCGGCGGCCCCTGGCACATGGGTCTGCTCGACGACAACTACCCGAACCTCAAGGGCAAGTGGGCCATCGCCAACGTGCCCACCGACGAGACCTCCGCCTCCATGGCCGGCGGCTCGTCCCTGGCGGTCTCCTCGGACAGCGAGCACAAGGCCGCCGCCCAGGAGTTCATCCAGTACCTGACCGACGCCAAGGGGCAGAGCGACTGGTTCGAGCGCACCAAGGACCTCCCGGCCAACGTGAACGCCTGGAAGTCCGGCGAGCTCGCCACCGACCCGAACATGAAGGTCTGGAAGACGCAGATGGAGTCGGCGCGCGTCTCGCCGTCCCAGCCCAAGTGGACCGAGATCACGTCGAAGATCGACGCCGCGATCGAGAAGGCCGCCCAGGGCAAGACCTCCGCGAAGGCCGCGCTCGACGAGGCGCAGTCGCAGATCGAGGGCCTGATCCAGAAGTAGCCGCGGGTCACGGCAGCAACCCCCACACGCAGGAAGTCCGAAGGGCACACCATGTCCACCACGACACCCACCCGCGCGCGCTCCGGGGCCGTCAAGGCCCCGGACAGCGGCAAGGCGGGACGGCGCAAGAAGCGCTCGATGGGCAAGCAGAACCTGGCCGGCTGGCTGTTCTCGACCCCGTTCCTCGCGCTGTTCGGCGTCTTCATGCTCTTCCCGATCGTGGCGACGCTCGTGATGAGCTTCACCGACTTCGGGCAGCGCAACGTCCGACGCCCGCTGGAAGCGAACTTCGTCGGCCTGGAGAACTACACCAAGCTCTTTGGCGACGACCAGTTCCTGCGGGCGATGTTCAACACCGCCTACTTCGTCGTCGTCGGAGTGCCGCTGACGATCGGGCTCGGGCTGCTCGTCGCGATCCTGCTGAACAACGGCATCGAGCGGGCCCGCACGTTCTTCCGCGTCGGCTTCTACGCCCCCGTGGTCACGACGATCGTCGCCGTGGCGATCGTGTGGCGGTTCGTGCTCGACCCGACGGACGGCCTGATCGCCGGGCTCGGCGACGAACTCGGCTTCACCGCACCGGACTTCCTCGGTTCGGAGACCTGGGCCATGCCCTCGCTGATCCTGATGGCGGTGTGGCGCAACCTCGGCACGGTGATGGTCCTGATGATCGCCGGCCTCCAGGCCATCCCGACCGAGGTCCGCGAGGCCGCCCGCCTCGACGGGGCGAGCGCCTGGCAGGAGCTGCGCCGCATCACGGTGCCGCTGCTCCGTCCGACGCTGCTCTACACCACGGTCATCACCACGATCGGCTACCTCAACGTCTTCGAGGAGCCCTTCGTGATGACCCAGGGCGGTCCGAACGACTCCACGCTGACGGTGTCGCTCGACATGTACAAGCAGGGCTTCAGCTTCTTCAACATGGGCTACGCCAGCGCCATGGCCTACGTGCTCTTCGTGGTGATCATGGCCATCACGGTGCTTCAGCTCCGACTGATGAAGGACAACACCAAATGAGCGCCGTCACCTCCACGCGCCGCGGGAACGGCCGCGCCCGCAAGCCGCTCCTCTACGTCGTCGCCTCGCTCGGCCTGCTGGTCATGGCCACGCCCTTCCTGTGGATGGCGCTGAGCGCCTTCAAGACCAAGAAGGACCTGACCGCCAGCCCGCCGGTGTGGATCCCGTCCGAGTGGACCCTGCAGAACTTCCGGGACCTGCTCGACCAGCTGGACATGCCGCAGTACTTCCTGAACTCGGTGATCGTCGCGGTCCTCGTGACCGTCTGCAATCTCCTGTTCTGCTCGATGCTCGGCTACGCCCTCGCGAAGCTGAACTTCTCCGGCCGCTCGAAGGTCTTCGGGGTCGTGCTCGCCGCGCTGATGGTGCCGGCGAACCTGATGGTCCTGCCGCTGTTCGTGCTGATCAACCAGATGAACCTGCTCGACACCTACGCGGGTCTGGTGCTGCCCTTCGCGGCCGGTGCCTTCGGCGTCTTCCTGATGCGGCAGTTCATGCAGTCGATCCCGGACGAGCTGCTCGAAGCGGCCCGGATGGACGGCGCCGGCGAGTGGTACATCTTCTGGCGGATCGTCCTTCCGCTGGTCAAGCCCGCCCTCGCGACGCTGACGATCTTCACGTTCCTCGGGTCGTGGAACAACTTCATCTGGCCGCTGATCGCGACCAACGACCCCCACAAGTACACGCTCCCGGTGGCCCTCGCGACGTTCGCCAACGACCCCAACCGCACGGTGGGCGGCGGCAACGGAATGCTGATGGCGGGCTCCCTGCTCGTCGTCCTGCCCGTGCTCGTCGTGTTCGCGGTCCTCCAGCGCCACTTCACCCAGGGCATCGCCACCGCCGGCATGAAGTAAGCCGCACCGGCCCCCACACACGTACGCAGAAAGACAGGCATCACCATCATGACGCTCCCCCCTGCCCGCACGGCCGCGCTCCCCTTCCCCGACGGCTTCCTCTGGGGCGCCTCGACCGCCGCCCACCAGATCGAGGGCAACAACGTCAACAGCGACTGGTGGCGCAAGGAGCACGACCCGGCGGCGAAGATCCAGGAGCCGAGCCTGGACGCCTGCGACAGCTACCACCGCTGGGAGCAGGACATGGACCTGCTCGCCGAACTCGGCTTCACCGACTACCGGTTCAGCGTCGAGTGGGCACGCATCGAGCCCGCCCGCGGCCACTTCTCGCAGGCCGAGATCGCGCACTACCGGCGGATGGTCGAAGGCGCCCTCGCGCGCGGCCTGCGGCCGATGGTGACGCTGCACCACTTCACGATCCCGCAGTGGTTCGAGGACCTGGGCGGGTTCACCGCCGACGGCGCCGTGGAGCTCTTCGCGCGCTACGTGGAGGAGTGCGCGCCGATCATCGCGGACGGCGTCAGCCACGTGTGCACCATCAACGAGCCGAACATGGTCGCCGTGATGGCCGGTCTCGCCAAGCGCGGTGAGCAGGGCTTCCCGCCCGCCGGTCTGCCGTTCCCCGACGAGGAGACGACGCACGCCATGATCGCCGCGCACCACGCCGCGGTGCGGGCCGTGCGGTCGATCAACCCGGAGATCCAGGTGGGCTGGACGGTCGCCAACCAGGTCTACCAGGCGCTGCCCGGCGCCGAGGACGTCACCGCCGCCTACCGGGCGCCGCGCGAGGACGTCTTCATCGAGGCGGCCCGCGGCGACGACTGGATCGGCGTGCAGTCCTACACCCGCACGAAGATCGGCGTCGACGGTCCCGTACCGGCCCCGGACGACGCCGAGCGGACGCTGACGCAGTGGGAGTACTACCCGCAGGCCGTCGGGTACGCGCTGCGGCACACCGCCGAGCTCGTGGGCCCCGGCGTCCCGCTGATCGTCACCGAGAACGGCATGGCCACCGCTGACGAGGACCGCCGTATCGCCTACTACGCGGGCGCGCTCGACGCCGTCGCCGCGTGCATCGAGGACGGCATCGACATCCGCGGCTACCTCGCGTGGAGCGCCCTCGACAACTACGAGTGGGGCACGTACAAGGCGACCTTCGGGCTGATCTCCGTCGCGCCCGGCACCTTCGAGCGCACGGCCAAGCCCGCCGCGCACTGGCTCGGCGGCCTGGGCCGCGAGCGGGTCCTGCCGCGCCTCTGACCCGGCGGCCCCGCCCGTCCCCCGACGCCTCGGACACCTCCGAGACCCCTGATACCCGTCCGGGACCACGGGCCCTGACCCCCTCGGTCCCGGGCAGAGGCGGGGCCGGCGCACCCCTGATACGCGCCCGCCCCGCCTCCACCAGAAGAACCCCTGAACCGGTGCCGCGGCCGGGCGCGCTGTGGGGGCGCCCCGGTCGCGGCACCTTCCCCTCGGACATACGCTCCGAAGTGTGACGCCCGCCGGTACACCGCCCGCCCTGGCCGTGCGGACGGCGGCAGCCGCGCTGACGGCGCTGCTCTGGCTGCTGCTGCCCGTGGCCTCCGCCCGCGCCGACGACCCGGTCACCCTCTCCCGCACCGGGCAGATCACCGACACGGTGGACGCCCTCGGGGACCGCGAGGACGTCACCGCCGACGCCCTGGAGAACCTCGACGACCGCCGGGGCATCCAGCTGTTCGTGACGTACGTACGGGACTTCTCCGGCCGCTCCGCGCAGGACTGGGCCAACGCCACGGCCGACAAGAACGGCCTGGGACTCAACGACGTACTCCTCGCCGTCGCCACGCACGACCGGCAGTACGCCTTCTCGGTCGACCAGGACTCCCGGCTCACCGACGCCCAGATCCAGGACATCGCGGCCACCGCGGTCGAACCGGCGCTGCGCAAGAACGACTGGGCGGGCGGCGCGATCGGCGCCGCGAACGGTATCGGTGCCGTCGTCGCGGGGCGGCCCGTGCCCACGCCGACCGTCACGCCGGGCGCCGCGGACCCGGCCGCGAGCACGGACGACGACGGCGGCAGCGGCGCCGGCGACCTGGCGCTCCCCGTGATCGCGGTCGGCGCGGCCGGGGCGCTGGCCGCGTACTCGTACACACGGCGCAAGAAGCGGATGACCAGCCGTACGACGCCCGGCGGCGGTACCAGCGGCGGCTGGGGGCGGTCGCCCGTCACGCCACTGCCCGAACTCGACAAGCAGGCCCGGCGGCTGCTCGTGGAGACGGACGACGCGGTGCGCACCAGCACCGAGGAACTCGGCTTCGCCACCGCGCAGTTCGGGGAGGAGACGGCCGAGCCGTTCGGCGCGGCGCTCGCGTTCGCGCAGGCGGAGCTCACGGCCGCGTTCAAGCTGCGCCAGCAGCTCGACGACGCCTTCCCCGAGGACGATGCGACCAAGCGGCGGATGCTCGACGAGATCGTCGGCCGGTGCGGCGAGGCGCAGCGCCGCCTCGACGCGGAGTCCGCGGACTTCGACCGGCTGCGCGCCCTGGAGCGGACGGCGCCCGAGGCGCTCGCCCACGCCGAGCGGGCCTTCCGGGAGCTCGCGGCGCGCACCAGCACCGCCCAGAACACCCTGACCGAGCTCGGTACGCGGTACGCGCCCGGCGCGCTGCTGTCCGTCGCGGGCCACGTGGAGCAGGCGAAGGACCGGCTCGTGTTCGCCACGACCCACCTCAACCAGGCCCGTCAGTCGGTCGACGCGGGCGACAACGGCGAGGCCGCCGTCCATCTGCGGGCCGCCGAGGGCGCCGTCGACCAGGCCGGCACCTTCGTCACCGCGGTCGACCGTCTCGCCGGTGAACTCGCCGAGGCGGAAGCCGAGTTGCCGACCGCGCTCACCGAGTCCGAGGCCGATCTCGCGGACGCCCGCGGGCTGCTGACCGGCACCACGCACGGCGTCTCCACGGCCGATCTGCGCGGCCGGATCGCCCGCGCCGAGTCGGTGGTCGCCGACGTACGCAAGGAGATGACGGGCCCGTACGACCCGATCGACGCGCTGCGCCGCGTGGAGGAGGCCGACACGGCGCTCGACGAGGCCCTCGCGGCGGCCCGGGAACGCGAGGCCGGCACCACGCGCGCCCGCTCCTCCTCGGTCAGGCGCTGCTCGCGGCCCGCAGCAGCACCGGCGCGGCCGCCGACTTCGTCACGACGCACCGCGGCGCCGTCGGCAGCGAGGCCCGCACCCGGCTCGCGGAGGCCGAGCGCCACCTGGCCGCCGCGCAGGCCGCCGCGGAGGGCGATCCGGCGGCCGCGCTCGGCGAGGCGCAGCAGGCCGACGCCCTGGCCCGGCAGGCGCAGTCGCTCGCCGAGCGGGACGTGCGCGCGTACGGCAATCCGTACGGGGGCGGCGGGCGCGGCGGTGGCGGGACCGGCGGCGCGGTGCTCGGCGGCATCATCCTCGGCCAGATCCTGGGCGGCGCGGGTCGGGGCGGGGGCGGCGGAGGGGGCGGCCGGGGCGGCTTCGGCGGGGGCGGGCCCGGCAGCTTCGGCGGAGGGGGGACCCGCGGCCGCCGCGGCGGTGGCGGGCGTTTCTGACGCCACGATCCTCCCCCGGGCGCGCAGCTCCTGTCCGTCCGTATCCGTACAGATCAAGGGACTTGACCATGACGAAGCAGACCATTCTCGGCCGGGTCACGCAGCTCGCGAAGGCGAACATCAACGCCCTGCTCGACAGTGCCGAGGATCCGCAGAAGATGCTCGACCAGCTGATCCGTGACTACACGGACAACATCAGGGACGCGGAGGAGGCGGTGGCGACCACCATCGGCAACCTGCGGATGATGGAGCAGGACCACAAGGAGGACGTGGACGCGGCCGCCGAGTGGGGCACCAAGGCGCTCGCCGCCAGCAAGAAGGCCGACGAGCTGCGGGCCGGCGGGAGCACGGCGGAGGCCGACACGTTCGACGGGCTCGCGAAGGTCGCCCTGGGTCGGCAGCTGCGGTCGGAGAAGGAGGCGCGGGACGCCGAGCCGACCATCGCCGCGCAGACCGAGGTGGTCGACAAGCTGAAGTCGGGGCTCGACCGGATGAAGACGAAGCTGATCGAACTCCAGTCGAAGCGGGACCAGTTGGTGGCCCGCGCCAAGACGGCGCAGGCGCAGAACCAGATGCTCGACGCGGCCAGGAACATCAACGTCCTGGACCCGACGAGCGATCTGAACCGCTTCGAGGAGAAGGTGCGCCGCGAGGAGGCGAAGGCGCTCGGCAAGCAGGAGCTGGCCGAGTCGTCCCTGGACGCCCAGTTCGAGCAGCTGGACTCGCTCGGCGACGCGGCCGAGGTCGAGGCCCGGCTCGCCGCGCTCAAGAGCGGCTCCTAGAACAGCTGGGACTGCCAGAACAGCTGGGACAACTAGGACAACTGAGGCAGCGAAGGCAGCTAGAACAGGCTGAGCAGGGCCTCCGTCGGGTCGACGAGTCCGGACTCTCCATCCGGCAGCGGGAGTTCGAACCACACCGTCTTGCCACGCGGCGTACGCCGCGAGCCCCAGGCGGCGCTGAGCAGGCCGACGAGCTGGAGGCCGCGGCCGCCCTCGTCGGTGTCGCGGGCGCGGCGGCGGCGGGGCTGGACGAGACCCGCGTCCCACACCTCGCAGACCAGTGTGCGGTCGAGGAGCAGGCGCAGCCGGATGTCGCCCTCGCCGTACCGCAGGGCGTTCGTGACGAGTTCGCTGACGAGCAGCTCCGTGGTGTCGACGAGCTGTTCGAGGTCCCAGTCGACCAGCTGGGCCCGGGTGAACTCGCGGGCACGGCCGACCGACTTGGGCTCGCGCGGCAGCGTCCAGTCGCCGACGTTCTCGGCCGGCAGGCCCTGGACGCGGGCCATCAGAAGGGCGATGTCGTCCTCGCCGTGCCGGGTGTCGAGGGCGTTGAGCACCTGGTCGCAGACGTCCTCGAGCGCCGGTGCGGGGTCGTCGAGCGCGGCCCGGAAGGCGGACAGGCCCTCGTCGAGCGGATGGTCGCGGGACTCGACCAGGCCGTCCGTGTAGAGGGCGAGCAGCGCGCCCTCCGGGAGTTCGACCTCGACCTCCTCGAAGGGTTCGCCGCCGACGCCGAGCGGCATGCCGGGCGGCACGTCGAGCATCAGGGCGCCCTCGCCCGGTTCGACGAGGACGGGCGGCAGGTGGCCGGCGTTGGCGAAGGTGCAGCGCCGGGTGACGGCGTCGTAGACCGCGTAGACGCAGGTGGCGAGGTAGACCTCGGACAGGTCCTCGCCGCCGAACGAGTTCGCGGTGCGGGCCGTGCGGGTGGCCTGCTGGACGCCGCCGGGGGTGCCGAGTCCGCGCGCGATCTCGTCCAACGCGCTGAGCACCTCGGCCGGTTCGAGGTCGAGCAGTGCCAAGGTGCGCACGGCGGTGCGCAGTTCGCCCATGGCGACGGCGGCGCGCAGCCCGCGCCCCATGACGTCACCGACGACCAACGCGGTCCGGTGGCCCGGGAGTTCTATGACGTCGAACCAGTCGCCGCCGACCTCCGTCGCGGCGTTGCCCGGCAGGTAGCGGCAGGCGATGTCGAGGCCCGACGCCTCGGGGTTGTCGGGCGGGAGCAGCGACCGTTGCAGTATCAGCGCGCGCTCGTGCTCGCGGCGGTACAGGCGCGCGTTGTCGATACAGACCGCGGCGCGCGCGGCGAGCTCCACCGCGAGGGACCTGTCCCGGTCGTTGAAGGGCTCGCTGCCCTTCGTACGGGAGAACTGCACGAGGCCGACGACGGTGTCGTGCGCGACCATCGGCACCGCGAGGGTGGACTGGACGAGGCCGCCCGGTTCGGCGGGGAGCAGTTGGGGCCGTGCGGTGCGCAGGGCGTCCGCGCAGGCCGAGTTGAAGGTGAAGCGATGGACGGCGCCGACACTGACCGGGACCTCGCCGCCGAGGCCGAGGAACGGGACGTCGGCCACGGCGCTCGCGGCCGCGACCCGGCGCAGCTCGCCGCTGCCGTCGGCGAGGCTGTGCCGGCTGAGCGCGGTCTCGTCACCGGCGAGCAGTCCCTGGTACAGGTCGACGGAGGCCAGGTCGCAGAAGCCGGGGACGACGACGTCGAGGAGTTCGCGGGCGGTGGTCTCCAGGTCCAGCGAGTTGCCGATCCGGGCCCCCGCGTCGTTCAGGAGCGCCAGGTTGCGGCGGGCGTGCGCGGCTTCGCGGGCGGCGGCGTGCCGGCGGGTGACGTCGGTGGCGAGCCCCGCGATGCCGATCGGGCGGCCCGAACCGCTGTGGACGCGGTAGAGGTTGATGGACCAGTGGCGCCGCTCGGCGGAGTCGGGCGCCGGGCCGACGAGCTGCATGTCGGTGACGGCTTCGCCGCTCTCCATGACCCGGCGCAGCGCACCCTGCACCCGGTCGGCCTCGTGGCGCGGCAGGTAGTCGTGGACGGTGCGGCCGCGGTGGTCGTCGTCCTGGCCGCCGAAGACCGCGGCGAACGTGCGGTTGGTCCGCTGGACCTTGAGATCCAGATCGAACAGCAGGAAGCCGAAAGGGGATTGGCCGAAAATCGCCTGCGACGCGGCGAGGTCGGTCTCGATGTGCCGGAGCGTCTGGACGTCCACCACGATGCAGAGCGCGGCCCGCTCGCCGGACTCGGTGGTCGTCGGCATGACGTACACCTCGGCGAAGCCGGTGCGCCGCTCGGCCGCGGCCGGGTCCTCGCCCTCCGTGGGCGGCATCCGGAACGGGACGACGCCCGTCCACTCGCGCCCGTCCAGGATCTCGGCCATCTTGCGGTGGCCCTGCTCGCGCAGATCGGCGGGGACGAAGGCCTCGATGGGGTCCTTGCCCACGGCCGCGCCGGGCTCGATCCCGAAGAGCTGCGCGGCCCGCCGGCTCCACTGCTCGACCAGCCCGTCGGGCCCGATGGAGAAGGACGCGACCTTGATGTAGTCGTAGATCGAACCGGGCGGGCTCGACTGCCAGACGTCGGCCTGCTCGGGTCGGGCGCCAGGAGGGGAACTCGGCGTGTTCCCGTCGCCGGATGCCCGGCTCGCCTGCGGCGCCGACTCCGCGTCCGAGGAACCCTCGGACGACCTGGCCTTCGCTGGTATCTCGCTCACGCGAACCGTCCCCTCCAGCTCACCGCGTCCGGCACCGGTCACCGGGGCGGCTGCCCGCAGTATCCAGCACTACGGAGCCGCGCAACACGGTGTTCACGATCACACCACGCTCCCGACGTTTTTTGGCCCGTCGGGACCGACTGTTTCCGTACCCAGGGTGCGGGTGCGCCCACACACCGCATCCCACACCTCCGTTTCGTTCTCCCGTCTCCTAACCAGGCAGCGCCAGCTCGAACCACACCGTTTTCCCGCCCGCCCCGCACCTGCCGTCGCGCGGCGCGGGCCGGGTGCCCCAGCGGCGGGAGGAATCGGCCACGAGTTGCAGGCCGCGCCCGCCCTCGTCGTCGGGGGCGGCCGCGCGGGCGCGGGGCGGATCGGGCAGCGGGTCGGAGACCTCGACGAGGAGCGCGGCGCGAGGGCCCGTCCGGCGCACGAGACGTACGCCGATGGGCCCGGACGCGTGGCACAGGGAGTTGGTGACCAGCTCGCTGACCAGCAGCGCCGTGACGTCGGTGAGCTCGTCGAGGTGCCAGCCTGCCAGCTGTGCCCGGACCGCGGCGCGGGCCTTGCGGACGGCGCCCGGGTCGGCGGGGAAGGCCCACTCGGCGCTGTCGCCTTCGGTGTGGAGCACTCCGATCACTTCCCTGGCCGCGCGCGATGGGCTCTGCCGGGACTCACCTGCACTGTCCGGTTTCAGAGGGTTAATCGGGATATACCCGGACGTGGCGGCGTGCTATCGCGTCAGCGGGTGCGTGGTGGCACGGACGGCGTAGGGGGTGGCTCGGCCGGATCGCGCGGACGGCGTCCGCGCGCCGTACGACCGCCGCCCGCCGGTACGCGTCAGGCCGTGCCGCTCACGGTGTCCTTCACGGCCGGGACGTCCTGGTCGAGCCAGTCCACGGACCAGATCTCGTCGGGGCCGAGCCAGCGCAGCTCGTCATGGTCCTGGAGCGGGAGAGGGTCACCGGAGCGCAGGTCACAGCGCCAGACCCGCAGGACGTACCCCGGTTTCAGGGGCCACTCCCCCGGCACGCGGGCGACCGGATCGGCGTCGACGCCGAGTTCCTCGCGCAGCTCGCGCACGAGCGCCCGCTCGGGGCTCTCGCCCGGTTCGACCTTGCCGCCGGGCAGTTCCCAGCGGCCCGCGAGCTCGGGGGGCGCACTCCGTCGCGCGGCGAGCAGGCGTCCGCCGGTGTCGTACAGGGCGGCGGCCACCACCACGATCGGTTCTGTCATGGGCCGGAGCCTACGGCTCCGGGTCAGCGCGCCGTTCCGTTGGTACCGCTGCGGCCGGGGGCCGGTGCCTGCCCGAGCCGCTCCACCGAGTAGAGCTGCCGGTCGCCGCCCGCCGGGCGGCCACCACCGCGTGTCGCGGCACCGCGGGCCGCCGCTTCCTGCTGGTCGTCGAGGCTGTCGGCCATCCGCTGGGCCTCCGCCCTGGTCGCGTACCGGCCGACGCGATAGCGATTGCCGTTGTCGTCCTGGCGGATGACGAGCCACGGAAGTGTGGTCGTGCTGTCTGTCATCGCGCCCCTCCACTCCCCGACTCCGGCTCGCATCGCGCCCCGCCCCCTAATCCTGAGGAAACCGCAATCCGCATATGCCCGAGCCTACGCCTGACCTTTACGGAGCGGATACGGATTGGCACAAAGAGATACGCAACCAGCCACGTACGGGACATGCGGCGGCCACGGCGAGGGGGCGCATCCGCATAGATGCGCCCCCCGTCCCCCAGTCGTGCGGTCTCAGCTCGCCCGTACCGTCGGCATCGGCATCAGAACCGGCTCGCCCGTGGGCTTCTTCGTGCACGCGTCGCCGCACTCGGCGTCCAGCGAGCAGCACAGCGAACAGATCGGTCCGGACTGCACGGGGCAGTCGGCGATGTCCGGGAGTTCGTACGCCGTCTCGCAGACACTGCACTCGTGGGTCGCGGTGACGTCCTCGATGTCGACGTCGGGACCGTTCACCGGGTTCGGCCGGGCCAGGTAGTACTTGCCCTTCGTGGCCCAGGCGATGAGCGGGCACAGGATCAGCGCGAGACCTGCGGCGATGAAGGTCGAGAAGGCTTCCGCGTACTCACCGAAGAGCCCGAAGAAGGCGAGGATCGAGACGGTCGACGCGATCACCATCGAGCCGAAGCCGGCCGGGTTCACGGCGTACAGGTACGCCCGCTTGAACTCGATGTACTTGGGGCTCCAGCCGACCCGCTTGTTGATGACGAGGTCGGCGGCGACGGCCGCGATCCAGGCGATGCCCACGTTCGAGTAGAAGCCGAGCAGCTTGTTCAGCGCGGCGAACATGTTCATCTCCATCAGCGTCAGCGCGATGGCGAGGTTGAGGAAGATGTACCAGACGCGGCCCGGGTGCTTGTGGGTCACGCGGGAGAAGAAGTTCGACCACGACAGCGAGCCGCTGTAGGCGTTCGTGACGTTGATCTTGATCTGGGACACGACGACGAAGAGCGCGGCGGCGGGCAGCGCGACCGAGCCGAGCCACGGCTTGAGGGCTTCGACCTGCGGCGCGATGGGTTCGAGCGCGTGCGTCTTGCCGACCGCTTCGAGGGCGACGAAGGCGAGCAGCGCGCCGCCGATCTGCTTGGCCGCGCCGATGATCACCCAGCCGGGGCCCGCGGCGAGAACGGCCAGATTCCATCGCTTGCGGTTGCTCTCGGTCTTGGCGGGCATGAAGCGCAGGTAGTCGGCCTGCTCACCGATCTGCGCGATGAGCGACAGCGCGACGCCCGTACCGAGCCCGAAGCCGATCCAGTCGAAGCCGCTGCCCGCGCCTTCCGTGCCGCCGAAGTGCGTGAAGTCACCGAAGGAACCGGGCGAGTCGAAGGCGAGGATCACGAACGGCAGCACGAGCCCGATCAGCCAGACGGGCTGGGTCCACGCCTGCACCTTGGCGAGCGCGCCCATTCCGCGGAACACGATCGGGATGACGATGAGCGTGGTCAGCAGATACCCGACGGGCAGCGGCAGTCCGACGACCTCGTGCATGGCCTGCGCCATGATCGAGCCTTCGAGCGCGAAGAAGATGAAGGTGAACGAGGCGTAGATCAGCGAGGTGAGCGTCGAGCCGAAGTAGCCGAAGCCCGCGCCGCGCGTGATGAGGTCCATGTCCAGGCCGTACTTGGCGCAGGCGCGGGCGATCGGGATACCGGTCACGAAGATGATCGTCGCCGCGCAGAGGATCGACGCGAAGCCGCTGGTGAATCCGTACGTGAAGACGATCGAGGCGCCGATCGCGAAGTCCGCGAGGTAGGCGATGCCGCCGAGCGCGGTCGAGGCGACCATGGTCGGCGACCAGCGGCGGTAGGAGTGCGGGGCGTACCGCAGCGAGAAGTCCTCGCGGGACTCGTCGGCGGCGAGCTTGGCGTAACTGCGCTTCGGTTCCCGGCCGCGGGGCGGCTCGGGCGCTGCCGGGTCGGCGGTGGGCAGAGCGGTCTCGGTCATCGGCGGCTTCCCGTTCGTCCATCAGTCAGCGGTATACCGGTACGGCCGGTACGCAGAAGGAAGGTAGGAGCCGTGCATGACAAGTCGTTGCAGCCGGGGATTGCCTGCCGGTTACGGGAGTTGATCCCGCGTTAACTCGGGATCACGCGATCCGGACGGCGGGGTCCGGGTATCGGTCCTCGGGGGTCGCTTGATCGGCGGGTGGTATGCGATCGGGTCCGCGTGCGCGTCCGCGTACGTCGGGGTTCGGATAGGGGCGCCCCCGGGCGCCATGGGGCCGGCAGGGCACCAGCGAACGCCACTTGAGCGTCTACGGGGGTCATGGGGCCGGGAGGCGGCGAGTGAGCGTCACTTGTCGGGCGGCGGCGAGGGATCCGCGGGTTGCGGGCGGCGCTCACTTCGCTGGCAGGCGGCGAAGGGCGGTCAGGCGGCATCAGCAGGGGGCGGCCACTTCACCGGCAGATGGCAGGTCGCTCCCACTCCACCGGCAGGTGGCAGGTGGCGGCCACTTCACCGGCAGGTAGCAGGTGGCTGCCACTTCACCGGCAGGTGGCAGGTCGCTCCCACTCCATCGGCAGGTGGCAGGTCGCTCCCACTTCATCGGCAGGTGGCAGGTGGCTGCCACTTCACCGGCAGGTAGCGGGCGGCGGCCACTACACCGGCAGCTAGCAGGTCGCTCCCACTCCACCGGCAGGTAGCAGGCGGCGACCACTCCACCGGCAACTAGCAGGTCGCTCCCACTTCACCGGCAGCTAGCGGGCAGCGGCCACTCCACCGGCAGTCGTCGAGCGACCGGCACTCCACCGGCAGGCCGCAAGCGCGCTCGTCACTTCACCGGCAGGTGATACGCGATGCGGTAGCGGTCGGCGGGGACGACGACGTCGGCCGTCTCGACCGGTCGGCCCGACGCGAAGAACGTCCGGTGGATGACGAGGACGACATGCCCCGGCACACCGCCGAGCGCGCTCAACTCCTCGGCGAGACCGGGGCGGGCGGCCACCTCCTCCGTCACGTTGTCCACGATCACGTCGATCGCCGCCATGCGCTCGACGACGCCGCAGCCGCCGAGCGGGCCCTCCTCGGGGAGCATCACGGGCGTGCGGCCGGTGACCGCGAGGGGCTCCCAGGAGGTGGCGAGCATCATCGCCTCGCCCGCGTCCCGGTACACGTACTTGGTGCGCATCACGCGGTCGCCGACGCGGATGTCGAGCCGGTCGGCGACCTCCGCGTCGGCCTCGGCCTGATCGCTGCGCGACTCCCAGGTGCCGCGCGCCGCCGGGTCGGACTGCTCCTGGCGGAACGGGGTGGAGCCGCTGGTGACGCGGTATCCGGAGCGGGCGACGCGGCGCGGCACGGGACGCTCACGGACGTACGTGCCCGACCCGGAACGGCCCTCGACGAGACCCTCGGCCATCAGGACCTTGCGCGCCTCCAGGGCGACGGTGTCCGAAACCCCGTACTCCTCACGGATCTTGGCCTGGGAGGGGAGGCGGGTGTGCGGCGGCAGCGAGCCACTGACGATCTTCTTACGGAGATCACCCGCGACGCGCAGGTACGCCGGCTGCTCACCGAATGTCACTGATTGTTCCCCTCGTTCCCCGTGAATGCCTCGCCACGTGCCCCATCTGATTGACAGACAGCAACAGCGTGGCAACCGTGGGTTGAGGCATGCAAGCAAAGGCCAGAGAATCACTCGATGTGATGACATGCGGGCGCCGAGGTCTTTACGCAGGGACTTTCTCCAGGTAGTGCTTCATTCACACATCGACTCCCGAATCGATCGCACGTACGGGCGGACTCCCCGGCGTCGCGCCCTGTACGCGGCGTGACGTCGGGATGCGGCCCCGCCGTGCCTACGCTCTCCCCATGAGCGCCCTCCCCGACTGCTACTGCCCCACCGACGGCACCCGCGTCCCCGCCGGCTCCCTCGACTGGTGCTGCCCGGTCTGCCGGGGGCCGCTCGACCTCGACTACTCTCCGACCCCGGCGACCCTCAAGTCGCTTTCCGGCCGGGTGGGTTCGCTGTGGCGGTACGCCGAGTGCCTGCCGCTGCCGGTCCCCGACTGCACGCTCGGCGAGGGCCGCACGCCGCTCGTGCCGCTCACCGGCACGGTCTCGGCGAAGCTGGACTTCCTCATGCCGACGCTGTCGTTCAAGGACCGCGGCGCCGTGATGCTGGCCGCGCTCGCCTGCCGCCTCGATCCCGGCCACGTCATCGCCGACAGCAGCGGCAACGCGGGCACGGCCGTCGCCGCGTACTGCGCCCGCGCCCAGCTCCCGTGCACGGTCTTCGTCCCCGAGGGCACCTCCCCCAAGAAGCTGGAACAGATCCGCGCCCACGGCGCCCGTCTCGTCGTGGTCCCCGGCGACCGCGAGACGACCGCGCGGGAGGCGCGCGCCGCGGCCGACGCCCCCGATGTCTTCTACGCCAGCCACGTCCACAACCCGTACTTCCTGCACGGCACGAAGACGTACGTCCATGAACTCTGGGAGGACCTCGGCGGCCGCCTCCCCGACGCCCTGGTCCTGCCCGTGGGCAACGGCACGCTGCTCCTCGGCGCGGCCCTCGCCGTCGCGGAGCTGCACACGGCGGGCTTCATCGACCGCCGCCCGGCGCTGCACGCCGTCCAGTCCGCGGCGGTCGCCCCGCTGGCGGCGGCCTGGCAGGCCGGAGCGGACGACCTCGTCGGCACGACCCCGACGGCCCCGACCCTCGCCGAGGGCATCGCGATCCCCGCCCGGCCCGCGCCCGGCAGATCCTTCGAGCGGTACGGGAATCGGGCGGCGCCTTCCACACGGTGACGGAGGACCAGATCCGCCACGCCCAGCGGGACCTGGCCTCACGCGGCCTGTACGTGGAGTCGACCGGCGTCGCCTGCTGGGCCGCGACCCGCGAGGGCACGCCGCTCGCCGCGACCCTGAACACCCGCAGTGCCGTGGTGCCGCTGTGCGGGGCGGGGGCGAAGACGGGGCTGGCGGAGGGGCCCTGAGGCGGCCGGCGTCGGCGCGGGGGCCCGGTAACGGCGGCCGGGACGGTCGACGCGAGGAGTCCGACGCAAGGCCGTCGCTGCGAGGCCCGCTCCGCCGCGATGCCCCCATCGGTGCCCCGGGCGGCCCGGTTCCCGGCGCGTATGCCGCGCGACCGCCGTACCACCCCGCACGCTCGATCCGTGAGCACCCCGAGATCCTCGAACACCCCACAGGCCACGAACACCCCACAGGCCACGAACACCCCGCGAGCGGTCGGCGCCCCGCGTGCCCTGAGCCGTCCCCGTGTCGTCCTCGCCGCGTCCGCCCTGGCCCTCACCGCGACGCTGCTCCCGCACCCCGGCACCCCGCGCGCGGACGCCGCCCCGCCCGTCTGCGCCGGTCAGGGACCCGGGTGGACCCTGTCGGCCCGCGCCAGAACCCCCGTGGAGCAGCACCCGTACGCGGGCAACGGCTACCTCGGTGTCCGCGTCCCGCCCGTCGGCGCCGGGTACAGCCCGCCCTCCGGTGCCGACGCGAAGGCGAAGACCGGCTGGCCGCTCTACACACCGCCGTACGACGGCGCCTTCGTCTCCGGCCTGTACGGCCGCGGGCCCGCCGGGACGGCCCACCGCGAGGCGATCGCCGCGCTCCCGAACTGGACGGGCCTGGAGGTGACCGTGGCCGGGGAGACATACGGCCCCGGCAGTCGCACCACCGGCTACCGCCAGAGCCTCGACCTGCGCTGCGGCATCGTCCGCACCACCCTCACCTGGGTCCACCGGGACGGCCGCCGCACCGACCTGGACTACGAGGTGCTCGCCGACCGCGCCCGCCCGCACGTCGGTGCCGTACGCCTGCGCGTCACCCCGCACTGGTCAGGCACCGTCACCGTCACCGACCGCATCGACGGCCGCGCCGCCCGCCGCCTCGCCGCCACCGGCGCGGGCCCGGCGGGCAAGCGCACCACGGCGGTGGGCTTCACCACGGCCGGCTCCCGCACCGCCGGCACCGTCGCGTCCACCCTCCGCTCCCCCGGCCGCACCCACCCGTCCCGCCGCACCACGGACACCCTCTCCAGCCGGCAGTCCGCCGACTTCCGGGCGACAGCGGGCTCCCGGTACGACGTCGTCAAATACGTCGGCGTCGACACCGCCCTGACCTCACGCGCCCCGCACGACGACGCCGTAAGCGCCTCGCAGCGCGCGGCGGCGGCCGGCTGGAACACGCTCGTGGCCCGACACGGCTCCGCCTGGCGGACGTTGTGGGCGTCGGACATCGAGGTCCCGGGCCGCCCCGGTCTCCAGGCGCAGGTGCGTGCCGCCCAGTACGGGCTCCTCGCCTCGCTCCGCGACGGCGCCCGCGACAGCATCGCGCCGACCGGCCTGAGCAGCGACAACTACGCGGGCATGGTGTTCTGGGACGCCGAGACCTGGATGTTCCCCGCACTCCTCGCCACCCGCCCGAAGCTGGCCGAGCCGGTCCTCGCGTACCGCTACCGCACCCGTGCGGCGGCCGCCGACAACGCGCGCAAGACGTCCGTCCAGGGACTCATGTACCCGTGGACGAGCGCGAGTTCGGGCCACCTGTGGACCGAGTGCCAGAGCTGGTATCCGCCCCACTGCGTCATCCAGAACCACCTCCAGGGCGACATCGCCCTCGCCGCGTGGCAGTACTACCAGGCCACCGGCGACCGCACCTGGCTGCGCGCACAGGGCTGGCCGCTCCTCAAAGGGCTTGCCGCTTACTGGACTTCGCGCGTCACGCCGAACAAGGCCGACGGCTCGTACTCCATCAAGGACATCGCGGGACCCGACGAGTACAGCAACGGCGTCGACGACGGCGTCTACACGAACGCGGTCGCCGCGACGTCCCTGCGCGCGGCCACCAAGGCGGCCCGCCTCGTCGGCGAACGCCCGCCGGCCACCTGGGACCGGATCGCCGCCCGCCTGCGCATCCCGTACGACGAACGGCGCAAGGTCTTTCTCCAGTACGCCGGTTACGACATCGCGCGCGCCGCCGACATCAAGCAGGCGGACGCGGTGCTCCTCCTGTACCCGCTGGACTGGCGCCCGATGCCGAAGGGCGCGGCGGCCGCGACGCTCGACCACTACGCGGCGCACACCGACCGCGACGGCCCCGCGATGACCGACTCCGTGCACGCGGTCGCCGCGGCGGCGACGAACGAGCCGGGCTGCTCCACGTACACCTTCCTGGAACGGGCCTCGCGCCCCTTCTTCCGCGGCCCGTTCGGCACGTTCTCGGAGTCGCGCGGCACGAAGGCGGGCGCGGGCGACGCGCTCGCGGGTTCACCCGCGCAGGACTTCCTCACCGGGAAGGGCGGCTTCCTCCAGGTCTTCACGCACGGCCTGACGGGCCTGCGACTGCGCGACGACGCGGCGGTCACCCTGGACCCGACGCTGCCACCCCAACTCTCCACCGGGGTGACCCTGCGCGGCCTTCGGTGGCGCGAGCGCACGTACGACATCGAGATCGGCCCGCGCCGCACGACGGTACGCCTCACCTCCGGCGCACCCTTCACGGTGGTCACGCGCGACGGCACCCGCCGCACGGTCACGCCGCAGGGCCTGACCCTCCCCACCCGCCGCCCCGACCTCGCCGCCACCTCCGACCTGGCGCGCTGCCGCCCGGCGACGGCGACGTCCGAGGACCCCGGCCAGTACGCGGGCGCGGCGGTCGACGGCAACCCGTCCACGACCTGGCTCCCCACCCGGCGCGGGGCGTCCCTGACCGTTGATCTGGGGGCCGTACGGCGGCTGTCCCGGGTGGCGGTGCCGGGAGTGCGGGCCTATCGGGCGCAGACGTCGGCGGACGGGCGGCGCTGGGCGCCGTTCACCCCGGCGGGACGGGGCGCTTCGTCCGGGTGACGCAGACCGGCGAGCAGCCCGCCCCCGTCGGGGAGGTGACCGTCAGCTGACGGACGGGTCGCCGTGGGCCCGCGGCACTCCGCTCGGGCCCACGGGGACAGGTTCGGCCACCGGCTCGGCGCCCGTGTCGGGCAGGGCCGTTCCGCGGGCGGCGCCGGGCTGCTCGCGCACGGCGAACTGCGCCACCGCCGCGACCACGACGTTCACGCCGAGCGCGATCAGGCCGGTGTCGACGGTGCCGACGTCCACCCCGCCGAACGTCAGCCAGGTGAGTACCGCGACCCCGGCGACGATCCCGAGCAGCGCGGGCGTCGCGCCGAGCCGCACCCGCTTGGCCAGGCCCATCACGATCGCCGGGGCGAGCTGGGTGAGTCCGCCGTAGGTGAGCAGCAGCAGGTCGGACAGGAGACCGGGGCGGGTCAGGCCGAACACGAGGGCGAGGCCCGCCGCGGCCACCACGCACAGGTGGTTGGTGCGCAGCTGCCTGCGTTCGTCGCGGACGCTGAAGAGGTTGCGGGACAGCAGACTGGAGATGCCGACGACGATGGCGGCGGACGGCACCATCGCGGCCGAGGCCGCCGCGACCGCGACGACCCCGACCAGCCAGCCGGGCAGCGTCTGCCCGGCGAGGGTGAGGGCCACGGAGTTGGGGGCCGCGTCCTTGTCCACCAGCAGGACGCCGGCGAAGCCGACCACGATCGGGATGCCGAGGGCGATCTGGTAGAGCGGCAGCCAGATCGCGTTGGATCGCAGGGCGCGGCCACTGCCCGCGGCGAGCACCGGCGGCCACAGGTGGGCCATGGTGCCGAGGCCGCCGCCGAGCCCGGAGATGATGACCGCGGTGACGAAGAACGTGGCGTCATAACCCGGCTGATGCAGCGTCAACAGCTGTGGGTGGGCGTCGCGCACCGTCTCGAAGACACCGCCGATGCCGCCCTTCACGGAGACCGCGACTCCGATGAGCAGCACCACGAGCCCGACGATCATCAGCGCGTCCTTGAGGTAGGCGACGCGGGCGATGCCGCGGATGCCGGACCACAGGACGAAGCCGACGGTCAGGACGGTGGCGAGGACCATGCTCCAGTTACCGCCGGCGCGGCTGCCGGTGGCGAGCTGGACGATCATGCCGAGGCCGGTGATCTGGAGCTGGAGGTACGGGAGCAGGAAGACCGCGCCGACCACGGCGACGACCTTGCCGAGCAGCGGGCTGCGGTAGCGGTCGACGAAGAAGTCGGCCTGGGTCAGATAGCCGCCCCGCAAACCGAGTTGGCGCATGCGCGGGGCCGTGAAGTACTGGAGGACGAAGTTGATGGCGAGGTAGCACAGGGCGAAGGACGCGGCGACGCCGGCGCCGAACGCGATGCCCGCGAGTCCCAGGAAGCTGAAGGTCGTGAACGACTCACCGGCCTGGAGGAACCAGGTGGTGAAGGTGGAGAAGCGGCGCTTGCCGACGGTCCACTCCCCCAGCTCCTTGCTGGGCGCCCGGCGCCCGCTGACGCCGACGGCCGCGATGGCGACGATGCCGACGACCGTGATGACCATGGTGCTGTTCATGCGGGCTCTCCGTCCTCTCCGTCGCCCTCCGGGCGAGCGAGCCGGTCGACGAGGGCGAGCGACACCGTCGTCCCGGCCGTCCAGATCAGGCACCAGCACAGGACGGACGGAATGCCGAACCACAGGTGGGGGCCGTTGACGAACGGCAGGAACGGAGTGGCGAGGAAGGCCAGGACGGGCACGGCGGCCCACAACGCATGCGGTGATCTCATCAGGGCTCCAGAGGACGGGAGGTGAGCACCTACGGAAGGACGGGGGCGCGTCGGCCGTGCCCGGTGGCGGCCTCGTGGGCGGCACCGACTTCCAGGACGGTGCGTTCGGCGC
Organism: Streptomyces sp. Q6; assembly: GCF_036967205.1. Taxonomy (NCBI): domain Bacteria; kingdom Bacillati; phylum Actinomycetota; class Actinomycetes; order Kitasatosporales; family Streptomycetaceae; genus Streptomyces; species Streptomyces citrinus. The sequence continues at coordinate 5,469,886 of NZ_CP146022.1, read as the reverse complement.
GCGGCGGGCCCACGATCTGCAGGCCGGCGGGGAGTCCGCCGGGGGTGAACCCGGCAGGGACCGAGAGGGCGGGTGCGCCCAGGGTGGAGAGGAGGTACGCGGAGCGCATCCAGTCGAGGTAGGTGTGCTGCGACTGCCCCTCGACGAGGACCGGGTACTCCAGCTCCACGTCGAACGGCACCACTTGGCTCACCGGCGCGATCAGTACGTCGTAGCGCTCGAAGAAGGCGACGGCGGCGAGGTGCAGCCGGGTGAGCTCGGCGCGGGCGCGGGCCAGGTCGGCGCCGGTGAGCTTGAGGCCCTCCTCGATGTTCCGGACGAGGCTGGGCTTGAGCGCGTCGCGCGAGGCGTCGAGCAGCGGGCCGAAACCCTGGTGGAAAGCGTGGGCGCGCAGCGTGCGGAAGGCGTGCTCGGCGCCGTCGAGATCGGGGCAGTCGAGAGCGACGGAGCAGCCCAACTCCTCGAACACGGCGACCTGTTGCTCCACGACGGCCCGCACCTCGGGGTCGACGGGGACCCGCCCGCCGAGATCGGGCGCGTACGCGACCCGCAGGCCCGCCAGGTCACGTTCCAGTGGGGCGCGGTACGCGGCCGGGTCCGGGACCTCCAGGGAGAGCGGGCTGCGCGGGTCGGGCCCCGCCATGACCGACAGGAGCAGCGCGGTGTCGGCGACGGTGCGGCCCATCGGCCCGGCGACGGCGAGGGTCTCCCAGACGTCGCCGGAGGGCAGCGACGGCACCCGGCCCGGTGTGGGGCGCAGTCCGACGACGTTGCAGAAGGACGCCGGGTTGCGCAGCGAGCCGCCCATGTCGCTGCCGTCGGCGATCGGGGTGAGCCGGGCGGCGAGCGCGGCCGCGGCGCCGCCGCTGCTGCCGCCGGCCGAGCGGGTGGTGTCGTACGGGTTGCGGGTCGCGCCGAAGACGGTGTTGAAGGTGTGCGAACCGGCCGCGAACTCGGGCACGTTGGTCTTGCCGACGCGGATGGCGCCGGCCGCCTGGATGCGCTGGACGAGGAGTTCGTCCTCGTCGGGGACGTGGTCGGCGAAGAGCGGCGAGCCGTGCGTGGTGCGCATGCCGCGGGTCAGATGGGTGTCCTTGAAGGCGATGGGCAGCCCGTGCAGGGGGCCCAACTCGGCTCCGGACGCGGCCAGTTCGTCGGCCGCTCCGGCCGCCTTCATGGCGCCCTCGGCGTCGAGCGTGACGATCGCGTTGAGCTGCGGGTTCACCCGCTCGATGCGGTCGAGGTGGGCGGCGACGACCTCGCGGGCGGACAGGTCGCGGCGGCGGATCCGAGCGGTGAGCTCGACGGCGTCGAGGGAGCAAAGTGCGTCGGCGTCAGCAGGGCGTACGGGCATGGCGGTCCTCGTGCGGGAGGCGACTGTGTGCGCCACCACACTGCGGCCCACTGACGCTTTCAGTCAATGAGCAGGACCATATAAACTTTTCAGACGCGAGATTCACTCAAGTGAAACTTCTGGTCACGCGCCCGCAACAACCCGCGAAGAAACTTCCCGGGTCGGCACCCCGCTGCGCTTCCACGCCTCCACCACCAGGTGGGACTGGACCGCCTCCACCCGCCGCACCCACGGCGCCTCGGTGAGGAACGCGTGCAGGGCCGGCTTCGACGGCTGGGTCACATCGACCAGGAGCTGGTGCTCACCCATCACCACGGCCGCGTACCGCACGAGCGGCGACTCGACGAGCAGGCGCCCCACCTCCTCGACCTCGTCGGGCCGGGTCCTGATCCACAGCATCGCCTCGACCGGGAGCCCGAGCAGCGCGGGCTCCACGGCGGCCCGGATGCTGACGAGGCCCTGCCGGGTCAGCGACTCCACGCGGCGCCGCGCGGTGGCGACCGACACCCCGGCCACGGCGGCGAGTTCGTCGTGCGTGCGCCGGCCGTCCTCGGCGAGGGAGCGCAGAATGGCGTGCTCGTCGGGCGCGAGCTCGACGTCCGGCACCTCGACCCCGTCCACCGGCCGCGCCGCCGCGCCGCCGAGCGCCGCGGCCTCCCCCTCGTCGAGGATGCCCGGCTCCCACTCGTGCACCGTGCGGAAGTACCGCAGCACCGGCGCGGCCTGCTGCGCGACGAGCCCCGGCAGCGCGGGCACCTCGTCCAGCATGAGCCGCCCCAACTCACCCGGCCTGCACTGGAGTTCGGCCACACAGTCGGCGGCGCCCGCGAGCACGTACGAGAAGATGGTGTCGTCCCGGCGGGCCGTGGCCACGGCGGTCTCCCGCACCGCCCCGGGCCGGCAGTTCATCCGCAGGATCACCGTCTCCCCGCGCACCACGAGCCCGCGCACCGCCACGTCCCCGCTCTCCAGCAGCCGCAGCCCCCGCCGCGCCACCTTCCGCTCGGGTTCCCCGAGCGCGGCGGCGATCCGCCGCCAGGAGGCACGGCCGTCGATCTGGAGGGCGGCGACGATACGCCGGTCCAGCGGGTCGAGCGGGGTGAGGGGGGCGGTCGGGCGCGTCGGTTCAGTGGTCACAGGGCGACCCTAGGGCCTGTCGCCACACTCCCGTCATCGCCCGAAAGACGGCCGCCCCGCGCCATTGGGCGCATGCGATCGCGGGGCACCGGAAGACCCACGCCAAGGGCCCGACCCCGAAGAGCCGGACCCTTGCTGACCTGGATGTGTGGTGCGGGGGCAGCGACGTGGTGACGCGTTCCGCTACACGTTGAAGCGGAACTCCACGACAAGGCTCTGAACTGCGGAAATGCAGGCGCATCCCAGCACCATCCCAGCACGGGATCCGCGACAAAGTACAAGAAGATCCAGGGGTGCCAAGATTACAGAGTAGCCGCGCGAAGGCGTGGCGCTCGCTGCGCGATAGCTTCCGGTCACAGTCAACTCCGGACAAGGAAACCGCATGTCCTTACACCACGCCTTTCGACCGGCAGCGACGAGGTGTCAAGGGCGGATGCGTCGGGCTTCTCGGATGAACTTGATGAGAGCAGCGTCCTTCTGGCACACGCACCCAGGGGTGGGAAGCCGGTGGTCGATCATCTGGTCGGGCCGGGGTCCGAAGCGGGTGTCGTACTCGATGCGTCGTGGAGGTCCGCTGACCAGGCCCGTGCTACGTGCGATCCAGGCGCCGACGACCAGGCAAGCGGCCTGCTGGGCCACGAACGCGGCCGAAGGACGGAACCCATCGTCCGCTCTACCGGTCAGCTCGGCCGAGTTGATCAGCCCGCACACCGGCCGTCCGAGGAACTGCCTGACGAGTTCCCGCTGTTGATTGTCCAGGCCTTCCAGGTCCCGTTCGGTCAGGGGCTCCTGCCCGCGGGCGATTCGAGATAGCGGGAGCCCAGTCAGTTCATGCAGTCGCTGCTCCGCGCTCTTCCCGGTGTGGTTGGCCTTGAAGTAGCAGCGCAGGCAGGGGCCGGTGGGCAGTGCCTCGTGCAGGGCGACAGTGGTGCCGACCGGGCCGCCGGTGCTGCCGTCCAGGGTGAGATCGGCCTGCAGCCGCTGCAGGTCGTGCCGGGCCTCGACGCTGTCCAGCCCGCCGAAGACGATTCGGGGCCACGGAAGGGTGCCCGCATCGATGGCCTCGATGGAGTCCTGGATCGTCCCGTGGAACGGGGTCACGTCGATCCGCCGTAGGCGCGCATCGATCAACCGCACCTTCGGCAGGCCCGCAGCCGCGTCGGCCAGGGTGCCGATGCTGTACGAGGTGACGTTCGGTTTCTCGAAGACCTCCCTGTCCACCACCGTCAACTCGCCGGAGATCTGCAGCAGGTCCAGGACCAGGGCGATGCCGGTGCCGATTGCACCGCCCCCGCCCAGCAGCACCTGCTCCAGCGCGGGCAGCGGGGCGACGACGATCCCGGGTTGCTCACCGGGGAGGACGGGGCAGAAGTCCACCACCGGGGTCACCTGGAACGTCCCCTCCCGCAGCCTGGCAACGACCTTGAACGCCTCGCCGGCCAGCATCGCTGCAGTGAGGACCGCGCCCAGGCCGGTGCCGGGCGCGTTGAGCCGGGGGAAAGGATGATCGGTGTGCCGCAGACGGACCCCGTGTCCGTCCGGCGCACCGGCCACCGCAGTACCCAGCGGTGGTGCGGTTCCCACGTGCAGATGCAGGGGCGCCTTGGCCTGGGCCTCGCCGATGCGAAGCGGCCGGTCCGGATCGATCCCGGTCGCCGTGTCCGCCAGCCTGCGGATGAGTTGGTCGTCGAGCCGTCCCGGTCCGCGGCCGGGATCCAGACTCAGCCGGACCGGCCACCGGCGCAGGTCCGCCACCAGTACTTCTAGAGTCTCGGCGGCCGCGGGCAGGTGCCTGTCTGCGGTCAGGTGGATCAGGGTGCCCTCCATCCGCTCCCGCAGGGTGGTCTCTCCTACGCCGGCGGCCAGGCCGCCTAGGCGTACGCTGCGGCTGTAGTCAGTACTCACGGACACCCTCCTCGTCGAACACCACCGTGCGCACCGGGGGCAGCGCCGGGTCGGCAACCGGAGCGGTGCAGGGCACCCAGTCCTGCTCGAAACGCCACCACCCCCACGACACCGGGTCGGCGGGCGGCGCTGTATAGGTCGGGACGACAGCGCTGACGAACCCCGGTACGCGCAGCGAGTACGCGCGGTCGGTCCGCGACAGGAAAGCCTCCTCGGGGTGTGAGTGGATCATCGCCCGCACCTGGTAGGACCGTTCCTCGGCGAAGGTGAACAGCCGGTCGTACGCGACCGCGCTCACCGTGAACAGATCCGGCTCCCGCACGATCCCCGCCGTCCCGGCCACCGCCACGACCCGCACGCACATGTCCGACTGCCCGGTCAGCAGCAGCGCACCGGTCTCCTGGTCGGCCAGCCCGTGGCGCCGAATCTCCTTCAGCACCGGGCCGACCGCACCGGTCGGCAGCGCCAGCTGCCTCGTGTCGGTGGTCATCCGGCACGCCTCCCGTCAACGCGATCGATGTCGTCCTGCACGTTCTCCACCACGTACAGGAAGGGATTGCCGGTGCTCCGCCAGGAATGCGGCCCCCTGCTCCACTCGGAGTGGAGCCTCTGACCTTCGGCGGTGAACGGCTTGCACACGTCGTTGGAGTCGTAGCGATAGCCATCCACTCCCGGCCACGCACTGCGGGCTCCGACTCCGGAGGCGCCAATCGACTCGACGAAGACGAGGGAGGGCGGCCGGTCCGGATAGACCGTCCACTCGATCCGGGCGATAAACGCTGCGCGCTCACCGTTGAGCGGCTGTACCTCGGCCCAGAACAGGCCGTCGGGGTCCTGGTCGCGGCGGTGGAGACGGCCAGCGGTCGAGGAGAGGAACTCCTCGACCGCCGGGACGTCGCCCGCCAGCCGCAGACGGCTTTCGAGATCCACGACTGACTCCCGAGCTCTAGCCGTTGGTGGTCTCGGTTCGCAGCTTCAGGTGCAGGGCCCTGGCGTGCCCGGCCAGTTCGCCCACCGTCGCCTCGGGCGGGACCTCGTGCCCGTCGAAGAACAGGTAGTAGCGGGTGGTGCCGTCGCTGCCGAAGCCGAAGGCGATGAGCGCGTCGGACAGGACGCTCGTGGCGGTCACCTGCGGGGCGTAGTCGTGCTGGTACGGGTGCCCGGCGAGGGCGGACGTCACCGTGGTCTTGATCTCCTGGGGCTGGGGCATACCGATCTCCTAAGTCCTTCGAGGCTGCTACGGGAGAGCCCTGCTGATTCAGCAAAGCGTCACTGCGTCTCCAGTGTGATCACCTGGGGTCGATGCAGTCAAGCTTCATCGCCGTATTGCTGCGCGCTACGCTGCCCGTATGAGCCCCGACCGGAGCCAGCTCCCTCTCCCGGACCCCGAAGAGACCGGACCGGACGCTGTCGAGCAATTCGACGTCGCCGAACTCGGACGCCTCCTGAAGGAACACCGCGGCCCCCTCTCCCTCCGGCAGGCCGCCGCCGAGGCGGGCGTCAGCTTCAGCACCCTGACCAGGGTCGAAGCCGGCGCTCAGCCCGACCTCGCCACCTTCACCCGCCTCTGCGCCTGGCTCGGCGTCGCCCCGAGCCGCTTCTTCACCCCGACCGCCACCCGCGAGATCTCGCCCCTCGACCAGGCCATCACCCACCTCCACGCAGACCCCCGGCTCACCGACGACGCGGCGAACAAGATCAGCTCCGTTCTGCGCGACCTCTACGACGCCCTCGCGAAGGAGGCGGTCCCCGCCGTACCCGCCCTTGCCTGCCACCTCCGGGCTGCCTCGGTGCTGCGTCCTGGCGCCCCCCAGCGGCTCGCCGACCTGCTCACCGACATGAACACCGAACTCGAACGACTCGTCGAAGCAGGCGAACTGTGACCCTCCCCCGAGGCTTCAAGGCCAACGCCGAACGAGAAGCCCTCCGAGTGCGCCGCGAACTCGGCCTCAGCGACACCGATGTCCTGAACGTCGACGACCTCGCCGACCACCTCAAGGTCAAGATCGTCAGCGCCGAGAAGCTCGTCAGCCGCACCCGCCTCGAAGAACTCGAACGGGTCCAGGCGTACGCCTTCTCCGCCGCGACCTTCCAGGTCTCCGGCAGGAACATCGTCGTCACCAACCCGCTCCGAACCCCGGGCCGCAGGGCCAGCGACGTGGCCCACGAGCTCTCCCACCTCTTCCTGAAGCACGACCTCACCGAGATCCGCGAAGTCAACGGCATGCCCTTCAGGACCTGCCGCCCCGACGAGGAAGAACAAGCCACCGCCTTCGGCGGAACACTCATGCTTCCCCGCCCCCTGCTGCTCGGCGCAGTCCGCCGCCAGTGGGGGCCGGCGCAGATCGCCGAGCACTACGGCGTGACCGAGGAGATGGCCCGGTACCGGTACAACACCACTGGGGTGGCCAAACAGATCCGAGGCCGCTGACGGCGCTGTCGGTCTGCCGCTTGCCGCCGGGGGTTGCGCGGGGCGGGCACGTCCCGCAGCACATCCGCCCACGACTCGCTCGACTCGCGCAGGCCCTCGGCCAGCGCGATCAGCTCCTTGGAGCCGTCCAGGCGCATCAGCACCAGCACGCAAGGTCCGCCTGGCCCAGGCGGACCTTGAGACACACAGGATCGGCCCATACGGAGACGTAGTCGGCCGGCGACAGGTCGCGGGTCTGGAAGGCAGCGTGGTCATCGCCCGACGACAACCGAGGCACTGCTCCAACGCGGGCATGAAGTCTCCGGAATACAGGCCGTGCAGATAAGGCAGCGGCAGCACGCCGGGGATCTTCGGCCACTTGCGGCAACTCAGCGGCAGAACCTTCGAGGAGATCCGCTTACGCTCGCCGGTGGTGGCATCGACGCGTTTGTCGTTCACCCGCGGCGCGGCGACTTCCACCAGCCGAACCCACGCCTGGCAAGCCGCCAGCAACGTACTGGCCAGCTACTGCGGCAATCGAATCGACCTCGGCGGATTCCACCTGAAAACACGAGTGACCCACCGAAACTAAACCAGAGGAACCGCAACGCAGGTGCACATACAGAAACCGATAGACGGACAGGAGAAACCCGGCTTCCTACCGCGGTGATCGCCGTGGTCAAGGTTCGACAGGCCAGAGGCGGCGCATCAACCGCCTCTGGTGTCGACGATGCCGTAATGCGGTGCCATTCAGGTGCGCTTGGGCTTCGAGCGTGAATCTGTGGATGGCGCCCTCAAGCCGACGACATTCGTCGTGAACTGTCATCGGCCGCCCATGGATTCGAGACATGGTGCCTGCATGTTCCGGCGTCGCTGTCAGGAGCATGCGCGTCGATTTGGCGTGTTGATCGATGAGGAGGGCTGCGTAGGCGAGCTCGTCAGGTCCTTCAAGGAACACCAAGGCGGCTGGTTCATCCAAAGGATTAGCTCGGGCGGTGGCCGCGATCGCCTCGCGCCGCTGCTCCTCCTCTGCAGGGCTAAGCGGCTCGCCGGCAGCGCGCGCCAGTTGTATCTCCGTGGCGTGAGCGAGAGCCTCCGCAATGTCCGCCTTGTGCCGCCGGGCCGCTGTGAGAAATGCGGCATAGACCTCGCGCTGTTGCTGACGGCGGACGGCGTCCACGCTCCCGCGCCCCTGGGCGCTCCCCGCGGCGTAGGCCGCTGCAGCGGCCAAAATGGCGGTGGGGGTGGTGATGAGCGTGGCTGTGACGGCGGGATCCATGACAGGTGATGATGCCGCACGGCCATGGCCATGGGAAAAACACGGTCAGAGCCCCATGGGAGAGGTTCGATCGGGCCGCATGTGGGCCTTGCGAGGCTGGCCGACTGTCGACGACGACAGACCGGTCGGCCGATAGCTGATCCCGGAGTCCTCCATCAAGTCTTCCCAGCGCGGGAGGCGGTCGCATCAGTCCCAGAAGAACTGTTCTCGCCGTTAGCGCGCCTTCCGGTACCTCTCATCCGAACGAGGGGTCCTCTCAGCGGCCGCGAATTCCCGCAGGGGCAGCGGGCATTGTCGCCGGGGACAGCGCACCGAGGGAACGGCGGGAGGCTACATGGACCAGGCCCTCAACGAGCGGCAGCGGGTCGTGCTCGACTGGGTGGGCCAGGGGTGTCCCGAAGGAGTCTGGCCGGACAGCACGTACAAGACCAGCGGACAGGCCCTGCAGAACCGAGGGCTCATCAAAGTCACCAAGCGCCGCGGGCATTGGAGCGCCCACCTCACCGAGAAGGGGCGGCAGCATCTCACCGAACGCGGCATCCTCCCCGTGGAGCAGAGCACCCGACCACCGGAACGTCCCGCCCGAAAACCGGCACCGCCGCGCCCCAGAGCCGCACCGAACGCCCGTACGAACTACGCGGACCAACTACTCGAAGAACTGGCCGCGAACGATGGCTGTCTCATCAAGCCCATCGAATCCGGCCCGCACGCAGTGAATTGGACGTCACGGGTCAACGCCGCCCGCAAGTCCGGCAAGATCCCCCACACGCAGGAACTCTACGGATACCGCACCCACCGCGGCTACGAAATCAAGCTGGTCGACATCCCTGCCTGGCGCCTCGCTGAACTCACCCCGCTCCCCGTGCCGGCCAGACTCACCAAACCCCATGCCGTCGTGGCCGCCCTTCAAAAGCAGCCGCAGCCCATGGGCCTGACCAAACCCCTCCAGGGCCGAGCCCTGCGCATCATCCAGACCCTCATCGCCGCCACCGAAGCACAGGGCCATAAGGCAGCGCTCGGAACCACACAGGGCGCGCCCCCGCCCCATCGCCGCCGTAAGGCGCCACCGCATTTCACCATCACCGCCCAAGGCGAAAGTGTCGGATTCCTCGTCCTTCAAGAACAAGACCGCAGCGAACACGTCCCCACGGACAAGGAACTCGCCGACGCCAAGAAATACTCATGGATGCGCATTGCCCGCTTCGACTACACCCCCTCCAGCCGCCTGCGTTTCATGCTCCGCGGGGGCAGCCCGCACCGCGCCAGCGAATGGGCCGACCTCCCCGACCGGCCGCTGGAAGACCAACTCGCCGAGATCGTGCAAGAGGTCGGCCTGCGCGGCGAAGCCGCGGAACGTAAACGTCTTGCAGACCAGCAAGCCAGAGAGGTGCAGCAAAAGCGGTGGGAAGCCGTCATGCAGGAAGCCCGCGCCGCCTACGCCCACGCCTATCGCGTCAAACACCTCGGAGAACAGGCAGACGCCTGGCACAAGGCCAACCACCTGACCGAATACGTCACAGCAGTACGCGACCGCGCCACATCACTGCCGCCCGGACAGGAACGGACCGAGATCGAGGCGTGGCTCGCATTCGCGGACGCGCACCTCCAACACCTCACCGAATCCGCCTCAGCACCAAAGCTGCCCACACCGCCGAAGCCCAGCGGCGACGACCTCAAGCCCTTCCTCGGCCACTGGAGCCCCTACGGGCCCCGCTCCTACTGAGGCTTGGCTCCGCCCGCGACCTACGGAATTCACCACGAGGCGGAAGAGCGGCACCATAGCGGCGGATCGCCGGTTACCGAAACCGGAGATCCACCGAATACTTCGAGCTCCACCGCCACTCACTGACCAACCGTCGAAAGGCAGAAAGCCGACCAGGGGAGCTCACACCGCCACGAGCCGGACCCGCTCACCGCACAGCTTGGCCATGTCGTCGATATCGGAAGTCAGCATGACCACGGGACGGTGCTGCCGCAGCGCCGCCTCGGCGACCGCCGCATCGATCGCGTACTTGTGCCCGTGCAACCCGGCATTCATCAGCAACTTCGAGGCCGCCCTCGCCTCCTCGTCACCCACCGGGACGACCCGCAGCCCGGAAAGCACCCAATTCAGGCGGGACTTGTTCGTACGGGCATGGACCGCTTCGATGATGGTGAGCGCACTGATCACGACCTCCATGCCGCGCGAGCGTGCCTCGGCGATCAGAGCCACCACCTGCTCGTCGTCGGCGAGCAGCTTCGAGAGTCCCTCGCTGTCGAGGACCAACGTCCCCTCGTGACTCAGCCTGCGGCGGGCCACTCCGCCTCCTCGGCGAACACCTCGTCGAAGACCTGCCGCGCCCTCTGCCGAGCCGGTTCGGAGACGGGCCCCTTGCGGCTCTCGTAGTCCGCCAGGTACTCGTCCAGGACCTGCCCGCGCAGCTCGCGCTCGACCGCCTCGGTGATGAACGCGGAGAACTCCCGCTTCCCCACCCGCGCCCGGATCGCCTCCGCGGTCCCTTCGGGCAGCGACAGGCTCACCCGCGTCGCCGGACCTTCCCCGATGCTGTACGTCGTCTCACCCATACCCCGAGTGTGTCAAACGAGTAGGAAAAGTGCTACGCCCGAATCCTCGTGGCATCCCAGGGTCGTGAAGAAGACGTGCGGATAAAACCTCTCCCGCCCACCCCGCGCACCGAGCAGATCACTCCCCAAAACCCAGCACGGGCTTCTCATCCCCTCCCAGCACGATCCCAGCACGGTACGGATGACCAGGGATGACGACAGGTGACGAGGGGTCAGCTATCCCAGCACCATCCCAGCACGGGAAAAACTAAGGGCCCGACCCCGAAGAGTCGGACCCTCACTGACCTGCATGTTTGCCAGATCAGCGACGTGGTGGTAAGTCAGCGGCTACACATTGAAGCGGAACTCCACCACGTCGCCGTCCTGCATGACGTACTCCTTGCCCTCCATGCGCGCCTTGCCCGCCGCGCGGGCCTCGGCGACCGAGCCCGTCTCGACCAGGTCCGCGAAGGAGATGACCTCGGCCTTGATGAAGCCCTTCTGGAAGTCGGTGTGGATGACACCGGCCGCCTCGGGGGCCGTCGCGCCCTTCTTGATCGTCCAGGCGCGGGATTCCTTGGGGCCGGCCGTCAGGTAGGTCTGGAGGCCCAGGGTGTCGAAGCCGACGCGGGCCAGGGTCGCGAGGCCCGGCTCCTCGGCGCCGACCGACTCCAGGAGCTCCATGGCGTCCTCCTCGTCGAGCTCGGCGAGGTCCTGCTCCAGCTTGGCGTTCAGGAAGATCGCCTCGGCCGGGGCGACCAGGGCGCGCTGCTCGTCCTTGAAGGTGTCGTCGGTCAGCTCGTCCTCGTCCACGTTGAAGACGTAGAGGAAGGGCTTGGTGGTGAGGAGGTGCAGGTCGTGGAGGAGTTCCTCGTTGCCGCTGCCCTGGACGATGCCCGCCGAGAAGAGCGTGTCGCCCTTCTCCAGGATCTCCTTGGCCGCCTCGACCGCCGCCACCTTCGGAACGATGTCCTTCTTGATGCGCGACTCCTTTTGGAGGCGCGGCAGGACCTTCTCGATGGTCTGGAGGTCGGCGAGGATCAGCTCGGTGTTGATCGTCTCGATGTCGTCCTTGGGCGAGACCTTGCCGTCGACGTGCACGACGTTCTCGTCCTTGAAGGCGCGGATGACCTGGCAGATCGCGTCCGACTCGCGGATGTTCGCCAGGAACTTGTTGCCCAGGCCCTCGCCCTCGCTCGCGCCGCGCACGATGCCCGCGATGTCGACGAAGTCGACCGTGGCCGGGAGGACCTTCTGGGAGGAGAAGATCTCGGCCAACTTGGTCAGCCGGGTGTCCGGGACGCCCACGACGCCGACGTTGGGCTCGATCGTGGCGAACGGGTAGTTGGCCGCGAGCACGTCGTTCTTGGTCAGGGCGTTGAACAGGGTCGACTTGCCGACATTCGGCAGACCGACGATTCCGATCGTGAGCGACACGTTGCGACTTCCCGTACAAGAGGTGAGGTGTGGGCGATCCACCAGTCTACGGCCTCGCCGCTCCCGCACCGGCGACGTATCGAACACCCGCCCCAACCTCAGTCAAGCTCGTCCAAAGCGCGTGTCCCGCGGCCTATTCCACACATAAGCCCACCTATGTTGGGCCTGTGGAGCAACCCAGGACGCGTCCCGCGCAATCCCGACCCCGTCGCACGGCCCCCCTGCCGCCGCAGGCGCAGGGCGAGGCCCCCGGTGAGCGTGCCGCCGCCCCGGCGGAGTCCGCCACCGTCTACCGGGCCGCGGGCAAGGCCCGCCGGCCCGTGCCGCCCGTCGTGCAGGCGCTGCGCCGCTTCCCGAACCCCCGGCTCACGGGGCTGGGCAGCGGGCTGTTCTGCGCGGGGACGATGCTGGCCCTCGGACTGCTCGACGGGCTGCTGTTCGCAGGCTCCGCCGCCGTGTACGGGGTGTTGTTCCTGCTGGTCAGCGGGCTCACCGCGGGTTGGGTGCGGAAGGCCGACCTGGTGACGGCACCGATCGTCGTACCGATCGCGTTCGCCGTCGGTACGGTACCGATCGCCGACGGGGCGGGCGGGTTCGGCGCCCAGGCGATGGGCGTGGTGACGGCCCTCGCGATGAACGCGGGCTGGCTCTACGGCGGCACGCTCATCGCCGGTGTCGTGGTGATCGTGCGCAAGGTGCGGCTGATGGCCCGGCGGGCGGCGCAGCGGCGGGCCGGTCAGGTGCCCGCCAAGAAGGCCCCGCAGCCCCGCCGCCGTACCGCGTGACCCGAGGGACGGCTGTGGCCCACTGATCCGCGGTTCCTGTCGTGCTACGCGCGCGACGCCGTCATCGCCGCTCCCACGATCCCCGCGTTGTTCTGCAACTGGGCCGGGACGATCTCCGCCTTGATCTCCCCGGTCTCCTCGATCAGCGGCAGGAACTTGTGTGCCTTGCGGCTGACGCCGCCGCCGATGATGAACAGCTCCGGCGAGAACAGCATCTCCACATGGGCCAGGTACTTGGTGACCCGCTTGGCCCAGTGCTCCCAGCTCAGGTCGTGGTCCTCCTTGGCCTTGGTGGAGGCGCGGTGCTCGGCGTCGTGGCCGTCGAGTTCGAGGTGGCCGAGCTCGGAGTTGGCGACGAGGACGCCGTCGCTGAACAGGGCCGAGCCGATGCCCGTACCGAAGGTGAGCAGCAGGACCGTGCCCTTGCGGCCGCGGCCGGCGCCGAACTGCATCTCGGCGACGCCCGCCGCGTCCGCGTCGTTGAGGATCGTGACCGGCAGGCCGCCGAGCTTCTCGCCGAGCAGGGCGCGGGCGTCGACGTCGATCCAGCTCTTGTCGACATTGGCGGCGGTACGGATCGTCGAGCCGCCGGTGACGACGCCCGGGAAGGTGATGCCGACCCGGTCGCAGCCGCCCCCGAAGTGGTCGACGACCTCTCTGACCCCGTCGGCCACCGCGTCGGGTGTGGCCGGGTGCGGGGTCAGTACCTTGTACCGCTCCTGCGCGAGATCCCCGCGCTCCAGGTCGACCGGAGCGCCCTTGATCCCGGATCCGCCGATGTCCACGCCGAAGATCTGCATGGGTCCACGCTACGACGGGACGCGCGCGGTCACTTCTCGGAGGTGCGCTCCTCGATGAGGGCGGCGGCCTCGGCGCGCAGGTCGCGGCGCAGTTCCTTGGGCAGCGAGAAGGTGATGGACTCCTCGGCGGCCTTCACGATCTCCACGTCCGCGTAGCCGCGCTGCGACAGGTATTCGAGGACCTCCTCGACGAGGACGTCCGGCACGGAGGCACCGGAGGTGACACCGACCGTCGTGACGCCCTCCAGCCAGGACTCGTCGATCTCGCTCGCGAAGTCGACGAGGTACGCCTCCTTGGCGCCCGCCAGCTTCGCGACCTCGACGAGGCGCACGGAGTTCGACGAGTTGCGCGAGCCGACGACGATGACGAGATCGGCCTCGGCGCCCATCTGCTTGACCGCGAGCTGACGGTTCTGCGTGGCGTAGCAGATGTCGTCGCTGGGCGGCGAGATCAGGCCGGGGAACTTCACCTTCAGGGCGTCGACGGTCTCCATCGTCTCGTCGACGGAGAGCGTGGTCTGGGAGAGCCAGACGACCTTCTCCGGGTCGCGGACCTCGACCTTGTCGACGTCGTGCGGACCGTCGACGAGGGTGATGTGGTCGGGGGCCTCGCCGGAGGTGCCGATGACCTCCTCGTGGCCCTCGTGGCCGATCAGGAGGATGTCGAAGTCGTCGTTGGCGTAGCGGATCGCTTCCTTGTGGACCTTCGTGACCAGCGGGCAGGTCGCGTCGATGGTGGCGAGCTTGCCGCGCTCGGCCTCCTGGTGGACGGTCGGCGCGACACCGTGCGCGGAGAACATCACGATCGATCCCTCGGGGACCTCCTCCGTCTGCTCGACGAAGACGGCGCCCTTCCGCTCCAGGGTCTGCACGACGTACTTGTTGTGCACGATCTCGTGGCGGACATAGATCGGGGAGCCGTACTGCTCCAGGGCTTTCTCGACGGCGATCACGGCACGGTCCACACCGGCGCAGTAGCCACGGGGGGCGGCGAGCAGGACGCGGCGGGAGCCGGTGGTAGCAGTCATGCTCCCCATCGTAAGGCCGACCCCGGGAGGCCAAAGATCCCCCGTCTGGGGAGACTGGGAGCCTGTGCGATCACGCCGTCAACGGAGGACCGATGTCCACACACGCCGCTCCCGACGCCACCGGCGAGGTCCCGGACGGCTCGCTCCGCCGGGACCTGGGCTTCCGTGACCTCGTCGTCTACGGGCTTCTCTTCATCGCTCCCATGGCGCCCGTCGGCGTCTTCGGCACCCTGGACGCGAAATCGCACGGCGCGGTCGCGCTCGTCTACATCGTGGCGACGGTCGCGATGGCGTTCACCGCTTTCAGCTACGCGCAGATGGTGCGGGTCGCCCCGCGCGCGGGCTCGGTGTACGCCTACGCGCGCGTCGGGCTCGGCAAGGGGCCGGGGTTCATCGCGGGCTGGATGGCGATGCTCGACTACCTGCTCATCCCCGCGGTGGCGTACCTCTTCTCCGGGATCGCGATGAACTCGCTGGTCCCCTCGGTCTCCCGGTGGGTGTGGACGGCGCTCGCGGTGGTGATCACCACGCTGCTCAACCTGTGGGGCGTGCGGGCGGCGGCCCGGGTCGGCTTCGCGGTCCTGGCGCTGGAGATCGTGGTGCTGCTGGTGTTCGTGGTGTCGGCGATCGTGGTCCTCGCGCGCGACGGGGCCCAGCGCGGCTGGCTGTCGCCGCTGTCGGGCGACGGGACGCAGGGCGCGTTCGCGCTGTCCGCGGTGATCGGCGCGGTCTCCATCGCCGTCCTCTCCTATCTGGGCTTCGACGCGATCGCCACGTTCGCGGAGGAGGTCACGGGCGGCTCGGCGAAGGTGGCGCGGGCGGTGCTGTTCTGCCTGGCGCTGACCGGTGTCCTGTTCGTGGCGCAGACGTACCTGGTGGCGCTCCTGGAACCGACGACGTCGGCGCAGCTCGCGAACGACCCGGGGTTGCAGGGTTCGGCGTTCTACGACGCGGTCGATTCGTCCGTCGGGGGCTGGCTGCACGATCTGGTGGCGGTGAGCAAGGCGATCGGCGCGGCGTTCGCGGCTCTGGCCGGGCAGGCCGCGGCGGGCCGGCTGCTGTTCGCGATGGCCCGCGACCGCCGCCTGCCGAAGGCGCTGTCCCGGACGAACTCGGGCGTGCCGCGCCCCGCGCTGCTCGTCGCCGCGCTGATCACGCTGGTCGCGGCGGTGTGGGCGGCCAGCCGCGACGACGGCATGGACCATCTCGTCTCGGTCGTCGACATCGGCGCCCTGACCGCCTTCACGCTGCTGCACGCCAGCGTGGTCGGGTACTTCGCGGTACGGCGCCGGGGCGGGCCCGTGATCTGGTGGCGGCACGTCCTGCTGCCGGTCCTGGGCGCGGCGATCACGGTCGCGGTGATCGTGGAGGCGTCCGGCGCGGCACAGGTGGTGGGCGCGATCTGGCTGGTGGTGGGGCTTGTGGTGCTGTTCGTTCAACGGGGGCGGGTGGCCGACCCGCAGGACCCGGTGCAGCCGACGGACCCGACGGACCCGACGAGCTCGGTGGGGCCGACGCCGCCGGCTCCGTGAAGGCCGTGAGGCCATCGGCGGCGGGGCCGGACCGGCTCACCCCGCCGCCGCACCGGCCCCGCCCCCACCTCACCCGCCCCACCGAACCGCCCCGCCTCAGTGCGCCCGGCGCCTGCGGCCCGCCCAGAGCATGACTCCGGCACCCGCGCCGACCGCGCCGGATGCGATCACGCCGAGCAGGCGCAGATGGCGCCCGGCGCCGGTGTTCGCGAGGGTGGGGCCCGTGGGGCTCGGGGCCGGGGTGGACGGCACGACGACGGCCGGGGCCGTCGGGGTCGGCGTCGAGGGTGCGGGTGTCGAGGGCGTCGACGGCGTCGACGGCGTCGGCGTCCCGGGCGAGGGGGCCGAGGTCGGCTCGGTGGGCGAGGGAGTGGGGGTCGGGGTCGGCGTCCCGGGCGAGGGGGCCGAGGTCGGCTCGGTCGGCGAGGGAGTGGGGGTCGGCGTCGGCGTCGGGGATCCGTTCGCGCCCATCCCCTCGCACGACAGGTCCGCCGCGAACGGGAAGTAGTGGATCTCCCCCGCGTTCACGTCCGTACGCCCGTCCGCCGCGAGCGGCCCGGCGACCAGGGACTTCACGATGATGTCGCCCTCCATGTTGGAGGCGTCGAGGTCGGTGAGGTCGGCGCTCGGGGCGAAGACCGTGCCCTCGATGGTGTCGCCGTCGGCGACGGTGATGGAGGTGGCGTCGGGGAAGTTCCAGAGCATGGAGGGCGCGGCGGCGCCGCCCGCCCCGGCGAGGGTCGGGGTGTGCCAGGTGAAGTCGCCGCCCTCGTCGGTGGTGTCGACGACGACGAGGAACGGGGTGTCCGCGGTGGGCGGGTTCGTGAACGTCAGGTCGCCGATGTTGTTCAGGTTCGCGCCCGTGATGTGCAGGACGTTCGTGATGCCCTCGGTGAGGGTGACCTTGAGGTTGGCGTTCGCGGGCACGGTGTCCTGGTCGGCCAGCGGGGTGCCGTTGCCGTCGCGGAGCACGACGTTGTCCGTGCAGCGGGCCATCTCCTGGGCGCGTTCCCGGTAGGTGGTGAACAGCGCGGGGAAGTCCATCAGGTCCGCGGGGCCGACGGACGACGCCGGTTGCGTGGTGGTCAGCTCGATGCGCGGGGTCGCGTCGTAGGAGCGGCCGGTGGCGTCGATGTGGGTGTGCACGATGGCGCCGTTCTGGTCCCGGTTCAGAGCCTGGCTGCCGGTCATGTCGCCGATCTTCACGTACGCGTCGCGCAGGACCTTCAGGACTCCGGTGGGGCTGCTGCCCGCGTAGTCGACGCTTCCGCCGACGAGGAGGGCGGTGGGCTCGGAGTCGCCGGGGGCGGTGTAGCCGCCGGTGTGGTTGAGAGCCACGTTGTAGCCGTCGCCGAAGCGGAGGTCGCCGCCGATCGCGACCGGCCCCTCGGACTCGGTGCTGCCCAGGGTCGCGTTCTGTTCGGTCACGACCCCGAAGCCGTTGTTGCCCGCCACGGGGTTGCCGATGGTGAGGGTGTCCTTGACGGCCAGGGGGGTCCCGGCGCCGGCCGTGCCCGGCAGGGAGAGGGCGAGGCACAGGGTGCAGGCCGCGCCCGCCGTCAGGGCGAGCGTCTTCGTCGCACGTGTCATCCCGCGACGCTAGGGGCGGGCCCGCGCCCGCCCGCGTATGTGGGCGGCGCGCCCCGGGAAGACAACCGGATCGTCGTATTCCCGGCGATGTCGGTACCGGCGACTACGCTCGCCCCATGGCTGCCAACACGTCTCCGGACGCCCCCCTCCCCGTGGGCGAGGTCTCCCGTCTCATCGGCGGCTGGATCGACCGGCTCGGCGCGGTGTGGGTCGAGGGGCAGATCACGCAGTTGTCCCGCAGGCCGGGCGCCGGCGTCGTGTTCCTGACGCTGCGCGATCCGTCGTACGACATCTCGGTCTCGGTCACCTGCTACCGGCAGGTGTTCGACGCGGTGGCGGACGTGGTGCGCGAGGGCTCGCGGGTCGTCGTGCACGCGAAGCCCGAGTGGTACGCGCCGCGCGGCCAGCTGTCGCTGCGCGCCGCCGAGATCAAGCCGGTCGGAGTCGGGGAGCTGCTCGCCCGGCTGGAGCAGTTGAAGAAGTCGCTGGCGGCGGAGGGGCTGTTCGCGGCGGACCGCAAGAAGCCGCTGCCGTTCCTGCCGCAGCTCATCGGCCTGGTCTGCGGTCGCGCTTCGGCGGCCGAGCGGGATGTCCTGGAGAACGCGCGGCACCGCTGGCCCGCCGTCCGCTTCGAGGTGCGCAATGTCCCGGTGCAGGGCGTGCACGCGGTGACCCAGGTCGTCCAGGCGGTCAAGGATCTGGACGCGCGGGACGACGTGGACGTGATCGTCGTGGCGCGCGGCGGCGGCAGCGTGGAGGACCTGCTGCCGTTCTCCGACGAGCAGCTCGTACGGGCCGTGGCCTCCTGCCGGACGCCCGTCGTCTCCGCGATCGGCCACGAGCCGGACAATCCCTTGCTCGACTACGTGGCCGACCTGCGCGCCTCCACCCCGACCGACGCGGCGAAGAAGGTCGTGCCGGACGTCGGCGAGGAGTACGAGCGGGTGCGGTTCCTGCGGGACCGGGCGCGGCGCAGCGTGGAGGGTCTCATCGACCGGGAGGAGCGCGGGCTCGCGTCGGCGCTCGCCCGTCCGTCGATGGAGGATCCGCACCGGATGATCGACGAGCGTGAGCAGCAGATCGCGGCGCTGGCCGAGCGCGGCCGCCGCACCCTCGGCCACCTCCTGGACCGCGCCGAGTCCGAGCTGACCCACACGCACGCGCGCGTGGTCGCCCTCTCCCCGGCGGCCACGCTCAAGCGCGGGTACGCGGTGTTGCAGAAGGCGGACGGGCATGTGGTGCGCGCGCCGGACGAGGCGGCGCCCGGCGACGAGCTACGGGCCCGGGTCGCCGAGGGCGAATTCACCGTACGCGTCACAGAACCAGCAGCGAACGAAGCGTGAGGACGGACAGCAGCATGGCCACGAAGACGGCACAGACGGCCGACGAGGCGCTCGGCTACGAGCAGGCGCGGGACGAACTGATCGATGTCGTACGGCGGTTGGAGGCCGGCGGCACGTCCCTGGAGGAGTCGCTCGCGCTGTGGGAGCGGGGCGAGGAGCTGGCGAAGGTGTGCCGGCGCTGGCTGGACGGGGCGCGGGCCCGGCTCGACGCGGCGCTGGCGCACGACGCCGAGGGAGAGGACGGCGAGGGCGGCGGGGGTGGCGAGGGTGGCGAGGACGGCGCCGACGAGGAGGTCTGAGGGCCCGGCGGGGTGCTTGTGAACAGGGTCACGAGAGGTTTTGTTGAAAGTTGAACCTCATCGGCGTACTGTCGTGACCGTCGGCAGGTCAGACGATCGCGCCGGCATTCGTATCGAAGTTCGTTTCGAAGTCGCACCGAGAAGGTTGATCGATGTCTCTCGTTCTTGACCCCGCCGCTCAGGACCTGCTCTTCCGCGAGGCCCGCACCGCGAACACCTTCACCGACGAGCCGGTGACCGACGAGCAGATCCAGGCGATCTACGACCTGGTCAAGTACGGCCCGACCGCCTTCAACCAGTCGCCGCTGCGCATCACCCTGGTCCGCTCCCCCGAGGCCCGCGAGCGCCTCGTGCGGCACATGGCCGAGGGCAACCAGCCGAAGACCGCCGCCGCCCCGCTGGTCGCGATCCTCTCCGCGGACAACGAGTTCCACGAGGAGCTGCCGCAGCTCTTCCCGCACTTCCCGGCCGCCAAGGACGCGTTCTTCTCCGAGCGCCCGGTCCGTGAGGGCGCCGCCGCCCTGAACGCGACGCTCCAGGCCGCGTACTTCATCATCGGTGTGCGCGCCGCGGGTCTCGCCGCCGGTCCGATGACCGGGCTCGACTTCGCCGGTGTCCAGAAGGAGTTCCTGGACGACGACCACACCCCCCTGATGGTCATCAACATCGGCAAGCCCGGCGAGAACGCCTGGTTCCCGCGCTCCCCGCGCCTGGAGCTCGACCAGGTCATCACCACCGTCTGAGCCACCGGCGTCCGTAGACGCACAGGAAGAGGGGCTCCCGGCATCGCGCCGGGAGCCCCTCTTCGCGTGCGTCCGGGACGGCTACGCGGCCGTCGCCCTCTTCATCTTCAGGGCGTCGGCCATCCGCGCCAGGCCGTCGAATCCCGCGGTGCCGGTGACCACGGTCGTGGCGCCGTTCTTCTCCAGCACCAGGGCGTCGTACTTCTCGCCCTTGTAGCGCTGCCACGTCTCACCGGCGATGCGCTGCGTGCGGCTGGTCTTCTCGGCGCCCTGACTCGCCTCGTCGATGAACCGGGACGGCCGGTCCGTCGACTGCTCGACGGCGACGTACTGCCCGTCGGGGTCGAGGAAGCCCAGGTGCCAGGACTCGTTCGACTCGCCCTGGTAGCGCACGGACGTCGGCTTCCACGCCTTCGGCAGGCCCTCGGGAGCGGCCACCGGGTACGACGCCGCACGGCGGGCCGTCAGCAGCTCGATCCTGTAGTCCACGCGCTTGATCGGCGTCTTCTGCGACTCGTCGTGCGGGACGAAGATGTAGATCACGCCGGCCGCGACGACGCAGGCGCCGAGGGAGAGGACGAGACTCCCGACCGTTTTCTTGCCGTTTCTAGCTGCCACGCGCCCCATCGTCGCAGGTCCCCCGATGATCTCCGCCGGGAGGTCCGGAAACGTCCGGTCTGACATGCACTCGCCCGCTCATCCGTGGGGCACCCTGCTCACATTGTCGGACTGGCGATAGAGTCACCCCCACACACCCTCGTCCGCCCGCCCGTCGCCGACCACCGCCCTTCGGGCGCTCCTCCTTTTTTGTCGCAACCCGGTGAAATCCGGAACAGAAAGGTGCGTCTCGATGACCGAGCATCACCAGCTTCCGTCCGAACTCGAGGTCCCCTCTGAGGCCCCCGACCGCAACCTCGCCCTGGAACTCGTCCGGGTCACCGAAGCGGCGGCGATGGCCGCGGGCCGCTGGGTCGGCCGCGGTGACAAGAACGGCGCGGACGGCGCGGCCGTCCGCGCCATGCGCACGCTCGTCTCCACCGTGTCGATGGACGGTGTCGTCGTCATCGGCGAGGGGGAGAAGGACGAGGCCCCGATGCTCTTCAACGGGGAGCGCGTCGGTGACGGCACCGGCGCCGAGTGCGACATCGCCGTCGACCCGATCGACGGCACGACCCTGACCGCGAAGGGCATGCCGAACGCGGTGGCCGTGCTCGCCGCCGCCGACCGCGGCACGATGTTCGACCCGTCCGCCGTGTTCTACATGGACAAGCTGGCGGCCGGCCCCGAGGCCGCGGACTACGTCGACATCAACGCCCCGGTGGCCGTCAACATCCGCCGCGTCGCCAAGGCGAAGAAGGCCTCCCCCGAGGACGTCACCGTCGTCATCCTCGACCGGCCGCGCCACGAGGGCATCATCAAGGAGGTCCGCGAGGCCGGCGCCCGGATCAAGCTGATCTCCGACGGCGACGTCGCGGGCTCGATCCTCGCCGTCCAGGAGGAGAGCGGCGTGGACCTGCTGCTCGGCATCGGCGGCACCCCCGAGGGCATCATCTCGGCGTGCGCGATCAAGTGCCTCGGCGGCGTGATCCAGGGCAAGCTGTGGCCCAAGGACGACGAGGAGCGCCGGCGCGCGCTCGACGCCGGGCACGACCTGGACCGGGTGCTGTCCACGGACGACCTGGTCTCCGGCGAGAACGTCTTCTTCGTCGCCACCGGCATCACCGACGGCGAGCTGCTCCCGGGCGTGCGCTACGGCTCGGAGCGCGCCCACACCTCGTCCCTCGTGATGCGGTCCAAGTCGGGCACCATCCGCCGGATCGACTCCACGCACCGGCTGAGCAAGCTGCGCGCCTACAGCTCGATCGACTTCGAGCGCGCCAAGTGAGCCACGCGCGGTGAGCCGCACCGCGTGACGGTCGTCCGTACGTGAGGGAGGGCGCCCGCGGTCCGCGGGCGCCCTCGACGCGTTCGGGCCGGTACGCCGCTACCCGGCCGCCGCGATCGTGTGGGCCGCCTTCTTCAGCTCCACGTCCCGGCGGCGGCGCCGGGCGAGGACGACGCGGCGCTCGGCGGCGGTGAGGCCGCCCCACACCCCGTACGGCTCCGGCTGGACCAGGGCGTGCTCACGGCATTCGACCATCACGGGGCAGCGCGCGCAGACCCGCTTGGCCGCCTCTTCGCGCGCCAGGCGCGCGGCGGTGGGTTCCTTGGATGGGGCGAAGAAGAGGCCCGCCTCGTCGCGCCTGCACACGGCCTCCGTGTGCCACGGTGCGTCCTGATCCCTGTCCTTCAGCGGCACCCGCTGCTGCGGAACGGTGGCGACCTGCAGGGACTGATGCGGCGGATGCAGCACGGTCTACTCCTGACGACGGCTTACGACGGCTTTCGCGAGCGAGAGACGATGCAGCAAGCTCTACCCGCTGTGTCGACGCCTATGCACTGAGTTCCGAAGCACGGAAGTTCCCCCGTGCATACGGGAGTTCGCCGCCGGAGCGCGACCGGTCAGTCGAGGTGCTTGCGCAGCTGCTTGTCGACGTACCGGCCGACGTACTTGTGGAGGTCCTTGACCAGCTTGCCGCGCTTGGGCTTCGCCTCGATGTTGCCCAGGACCGCGACGCCGTCCACGTAGACGACGGGGGCCTCGGCCTCGGTCGCGTCGAGCGTGTCCACCTCGAAGTTGCCGAGGACGCCGCCGCCGCTGCCGCGCAGCGAGATGTTCTCGGGGACGGTGATCTCCACGTTCCCGAAGACGGAGACCGCTTTGATGTAGATCTGCGGGTACTCGAAGATCGCCTCGCTGAGGTCGATCTCCACGTTGCCGAACACGGCGTACGCGTGCGTGCGGCGGCCCACGCGCCAGCGGCCCCGGCGGGTGGTGCTGCTGAACACCGCCACCAGGTTCTCGCCGGGCAGCTGCGGGATCGCGCCGGGCGCCGGCTGGTTCGGCGGCGGCCCGTGCGGGACGGACGGGCGCGGGGTGTGGGCGCCGGGCAAGTCCCTGACCAGCGGCTCCAGTTCGCCCACGGTCTTGGCGCGGTAGACGCCCTCGACCCGCTCCGCGTGCTCCTCCGCGTCGATCCGGCCCTCGGCGAGCGCCTCGCGCAGGATGTCCGCGACCCGGTCCCGGTCGGCGTCGGACGCGCGGAGGGCGGCGGGCTCGACAGGCTCCGCGGGTTGCGGGGCGGGGGCGGTCGGCTGGGGTCGCTTGTGAAGGTCCACGGCAGCAGCGTACCGAAACGCGATAGATCGCGACAGTCCCGCGGAAGGGCGAACTGAGCCTTACCTCACAGGTCCGGCGCGTCCGCCAGGTTCTACGCTGGTTGGCGCTGCCAACGGATGCCAGCTGCTACCCGGCCGAAAGAGGAATGGGCGAGATGCCTGAGTTCGCGTACACCGATCTGCTCCCCCAGGGCGAGGACACCACCCCGTACCGCCTGGTGACCTCGGAGGGCGTCTCCACCGCCGAGGGGCCGGACGGCCGTACGTTCCTGAAGGTCGAGCCCGAGGCGCTGCGCAAGCTCGCCGAGGAGGCGATCCACGACATCCAGCACTACCTGCGCCCGGCCCACCTCGCGCAGCTGCGCCGCATCGTCGACGACCCCGAGGCGTCGAACAACGACAAGTTCGTGGCGCTCGACCTGCTGAAGAACGCGAACATCGCGGCGGCCGGCGTGCTGCCGATGTGCCAGGACACCGGCACCGCGATCGTCATGGGCAAGCGGGGCCAGAACGTGCTGACCGAGGGCCAGGACGAGAAGGCGCTCTCCCGGGGCATCTACGACGCCTACAAGAACCTGAACCTGCGCTACTCGCAGATGGCCCCGCTGACCATGTGGGACGAGAAGAACACCGGCTCCAACCTCCCGGCGCAGATCGAGCTGTACGCGACCGACGGCGGCGCCTACAAGTTCCTCTTCATGGCGAAGGGCGGCGGCTCGGCCAACAAGTCGTTCCTCTACCAGGAGACGAAGGCCGTCCTGAACGAGGCCTCCATGATGAAGTTCCTGGAGGAGAAGATCCGCTCGCTCGGCACCGCCGCGTGCCCGCCGTACCACCTCGCCATCGTGGTGGGCGGCACGAGTGCCGAGTACGCGCTGAAGACCGCCAAGTACGCCTCCGCGCACTACCTGGACGAGATCCCGAGCGAGGGTTCCGAGCTGGGCCACGGTTTCCGTGACAAGGAGCTGGAGGAGAAGGTCTTCGAGCTGACGCAGAAGATCGGGATCGGCGCGCAGTTCGGCGGCAAGTACTTCTGCCACGACGTGCGCGTGGTGCGCCTGCCGCGGCACGGCGCGTCCTGCCCGGTCGCCATCGCCGTGTCCTGCTCGGCCGACCGCCAGGCCGTCGCGAAGATCACCGCCGAGGGCGTCTTCCTGGAGCAGCTGGAGACGGACCCGGCGCGCTTCCTGCCGGAGACCACCGACGAGCACCTCGAGACCGAGGGCGACGTCGTGCGCATCGACCTGAACCAGCCGATGGACGCGATCCTCGCCGAGCTCACCAAGTACCCGGTGAAGACCCGCCTCTCGCTGACCGGCCCGCTGGTCGTGGCCCGCGACATCGCGCACGCCAAGATCAAGGAGCGGCTCGACGCGGGCGAGGAGATGCCGCAGTACCTGAAGGACCACCCGGTGTACTACGCCGGTCCGGCCAAGACCCCCGAGGGCTACGCGTCCGGCTCCTTCGGCCCGACGACGGCCGGCCGCATGGACAGTTACGTCGCGCAGTTCCAGGCCGCCGGCGGCTCGAAGGTGATGCTCGCCAAGGGCAACCGCTCGCAGCAGGTCACCGACGCGTGCGACGCGCACGGCGGCTTCTACCTCGGCTCCATCGGCGGCCCGGCCGCGCGCCTCGCGCAGGACTGCATCAAGAAGGTCGAGGTCGTCGAGTACGAGGAGCTCGGCATGGAGGCGGTCTGGAAGATCGAGGTCGAGGACTTCCCGGCGTTCGTCGTCGTCGACGACAAGGGCAACGACTTCTTCCAGAACCCGGCCCCGGAGCCGACGTTCACGCACATCCCGGTGCGCCAGGGCTCGCAGCTGTCGTAGGGGCCGCTCAGGCGCCCGGCAGGAACAGGCAGAACGGGTGGCCGTGCGGATCGCGCAGCACCCGCACGTCCTTCTGCGGCTGGTACGCCTCCAGCGTCGCCCCGAGCGCGCAGGCCCGCTCCGTCTCGGCCTCCAGGTCGTCCACCTGGAGGTCGAGGTGCGCCTGCATCTGCTGGGTGCCGGGGCGCTGCGGCCAGACCGGCGCGGTGTGATCGGCCTCCAGCTGGAAACCCAGACCGGGACGCTCACGGCCCGGCTCGCCGAGTCGCACCCACGCGGGATCGCGCTCGATCTCCTCCCAGCCGAGCAGCGCGCGGTAGAAGTCGGCCAGGGCCGACGGGTCGGGAGTTCCCAGAACATATCCACCCAGAGTTGTCGTCATGGCCCACGGGTGCCCACGACACCGGCACGCCATACGGACGGAATACCGGCCGGGTGAGCGACGCTGGCAGGGACGGGGGCACGACGACACGAGGAGGACCACGGCCATGCCGAACGACGCCGGATTCCGGATCGAGCACGACTCCATGGGCGAGGTGCGGGTCCCCGCCGACGCCAAGTGGCGTGCGCAGACGCAGCGCGCGGTGGAGAACTTCCCCGTCTCCGGGCAGCGTCTGGAGCGCGCCCACATCGAGGCCCTCGCCCGCATCAAGGGCGCCGCCGCGAAGGTCAACGCGGACCTCGGCGTCCTCGACAAGGACATCGCCGACGCCGTCGCGGACGCGGCGGCCGAGGTCGCCGAGGGCCGCTGGGACGACGAGTTCCCCGTCGACGTGTTCCAGACCGGCTCGGGCACGTCCTCCAACATGAACACCAACGAGGTGCTCGCCACGCTGGCCACCGAGCGCCTCGGCCGCGACGTGCACCCCAACGACCACGTCAACGCCTCGCAGTCGTCGAACGACGTGTTCCCCTCCTCGATCCACATCGCGGCGACGGCCGCCGTCACCCATGACCTGATCCCGGCGCTCGAACACCTCGCGGCGTCCCTGGAGCGCAAGGCGGCCGAGTTCGCCGATGTCGTGAAGTCGGGCCGCACCCATCTGATGGACGCGACGCCGGTCACCCTCGGCCAGGAGTTCGGCGGGTACGCGGCGCAGGTCCGCTACGGTGTCGAGCGGCTCACCGCCTCGCTGCCCCGGCTCGCCGAACTCCCCCTGGGCGGCACGGCGGTCGGCACCGGCATCAACACGCCCCCCGGGTTCTCGGCCGCCGTCATCGCGGAGGTCGCGCGGGCCACGGGCCTGCCGCTGACCGAGGCCCGCGACCACTTCGAGGCGCAGGGCGCGCGCGACGGGATCGTGGAGACCAGCGGGCAGCTGCGCACCATCGCCGTCGGCCTCACGAAGATCGCCAACGACCTGCGGTGGGCCGCGTCCGGCCCGCGCACGGGGCTGGCCGAGATCAACCTGCCCGACCTCCAGCCCGGTTCGTCGATCATGCCGGGGAAGGTGAATCCGGTCATTCCCGAGGCGACCCTGATGGTCGCCGCGCAGGTGATCGGTAACGACGCGACGGTGGCCACGGCGGGCGCCGCGGGCAACTTCGAGCTGAACGTCATGCTGCCGGTCATCGCCAAGAACGTGCTGGAGTCGATCCGGCTGCTCGCGAACGTCTCCCGGCTCCTCGCCGACCGCACGGTCGACGGCATCACCGCCAACCGCGAACGGGCCCGCGAGTACGCCGAGTCCTCCCCCTCCGTGGTCACGCCGCTCAACAAGTACATCGGCTACGAGGAGGCCGCCAAGGTCGCCAAGAAGTCCCTCGCGGAGCGCAGGACGATCCGCGAGGTGGTCCTCGACGGCGGATACGTGGAGCGCGGCGACCTCACCGTCGAGCAGCTCGACGAGGCGCTGGATGTCCTGCGGATGACCCGCCCGTAACAGCGGGTGGCGTCCTGACGCATTCGTGACGCGGACCGCTGCGTCGTATGCCCTTGGCACCTAATATCTGCGCATGACAGACGACTACCGCAGCGGCGAGGGGCGCTGGGCGCCCGGGGAGCCGATCCTGTGGCGCTACCGCGCCAACGGCGGCGACGGCTTCCACATCTGCCGTCCGGTCACCGTCGTCGAGGACTCCCGCGATCTGCTCGCCGTATGGATGGCACCCGGCACGGAGTGCGTGAAGCCGGTGCTCGCCGACGGCACGCCGGTGCACCGCGAGCCGCTCGCCACCCGCTACACGAAACCGCGTGCGCTCCAGCGCGACCACTGGTTCGGCGCGGGCGTCCTGAAACTGGCGCGCCCCCACGACCCGTGGTCGGTCTGGCTGTTCTGGGACCAGGACTGGACGTTCCGGAACTGGTACGTGAATCTGGAGCAGCCGCGCGTGCGCTGGTCGGGCGGCGTGGACTCCGAGGACCACTTCCTCGATCTGTCGGTGTACGCGGACCGCAGCTGGCGCTGGCACGACGAGGACGAGTTCGCGCAGGCCCAGGCCGTGGGGCTGATGAGCGCGGGACAGGCCGAGTCCGTACGGGAGGCGGGGCGGGCGGCGGTCGAGGCGATCGAGCGGTGGGACAGGCCGTTCTCGGACGGCTGGCAGCACTGGCGGCCCGATCCGGGATGGCCGGTCCCGGCGCTTCCCGCCGACTGGGACCGTACGCCCGCGCACGTGTCCTCATGAGACCCTTGATGCGCCCCCATGGGGGAAACGTAGGATCGTCCTCCGCAAGTGCACAGGAAGGCGCACAGAGTCGCGCGGGATTCGTCACAGCCGACAACTCTTTGCGTGCGCCGCAGGTCTGACACGATGTCAATGAGGCCATCGAGGGGCGGCGGGACCGTGAACGTGGGTGGAACGGGCAGGACGGACCGGTCGGGACAGGCCGCGGCGTTCGACGCGATCGGCGGGCGCTACGACGAGGCCTTTCCGCACAAGGAAGGCCAACTGGCCGCCGTGGAGCGGATGCTGGACGGCCTCGGGCCCGCACCCCGGGTGCTCGACGTGGGCTGCGGCACGGGCGTTCCGACGTCCCGCCAGCTCGTCGACGCGGGCGCGCGGGTGGTCGGCGTCGACCTGTCGGCGGGCATGCTGGAGCTGGCCAGGAAGAACGTGCCGGAGGCGGAGTTCCACCACGGCGACCTGACCGACCTGACCGCCCAAGGCCCCGACGGTGTCGGCGAGTTCGACGCCGTCACCTGTTTCTTCACCCTGCTGATGCTGCCGCGCGCGGAGATCCCGGGCGCGCTGCGACTGCTGCACTCGTTGCTGCGGCCCGGTGGCCGGTTGGCGTTGTCGATGGTCGAGGCCGATCTGGACGACGCGGAGATTCCGTTCCTGGGGAACACAATCCGGGTATCGGGATTCCTGCGGGCCGAGCTTCATCAGGTCGTACGCGACACGGGCTTCGAGATCACCGGGGCGGAGACGTACGCGTACGCTCCGGCGAGCCCCGACGCCCCACCCGAGCACCAGCTGTTTCTCAACTGCCGGCGCACCGGCCAGTGACACGGCGCGCAGCCCCGGACGGACGGATTCGACACGCGTGACGGAGCACTCAGCCTCTTACCAAGGCTCCCACGAAAGCCGCCACCACGGCACGGCGGCCCGCCCCGCCGATCCCCGCGGGGCCCTGCGGCGTACCCCTGACGCGTCCGGAAACCCGGCGACGGGCGGCTTACCGGAACAGCCGCGCCGCGCCGCCGCACCGCCGCCCCCGCCGCCGCCCCCGGCGGACGCCGAGCACTCGCAGCCCGCGTCCCCCTCGCCCGAGCCGGTGCGCCCTCGGGACCCCCGGACGGGACCGAGCGGCGCTCCGGGCAGCCACGCCCGGCGGGGCAGCCGACCGCGATGCGGCGCGACGGGGACCGGCTGCGGTTCGTGGGCGCCGCGACCCGGCGGATCGCGCGCGGTATCGACCTCGACGAGATCGTCATGGGGCTGTGCCGGGCGACGGTGCCGACGTTCTCGGACGCGATCCTGGTCTATCTGCGCGAGCCGCTGCCCGTCGGCGACGAGCGTCCGACCGGACCCATGGTGCTGCGCCTGCGCCGCACCGACCGCATCCCCGACGCCGACGACACGGAGACGGAGAACGGCGCACCGGCCGCCGCGGTCTCGCCGCAGGGCGAACTGGCGGCGGGCTGCGCCGAGTTGTGCGAGGTCCAGGCGGGCGGGGCGCTCGCCGAGGTACTGCGGGGCGTGCGCCCGGTGTTCGCCGACTCGCCCGCGGCGCTCGCCGCGCTGCCCGAACTCCTCGGCGGGGAGCCGCCGTTGCCGACCGGGCACCGCGCGATCCTCGCGCCGCTGCGGGGGCGGCGCCGGGTGATCGGCGCGGCGGTGTTCCTGCGCCGCCCGGACCGGGCCGCGTTCGACGCCGACGACCTGCTGGTGGCGGGGCAGCTCGCCACGCACAGCGCGCTGGGCATCGACAAGGCGGTCCTGTACGGGCGCGAGGCGTACATCGCCGACGAGTTGCAGCGCACGATGCTGCCGGAGACGCTGCCCCGCCCGACGGGTGTGCGGCTCGCCTCGCGCTACCTTCCGGCGGCGGAGACGGCGCGGGTCGGCGGCGACTGGTACGACGCGATCCCGCTGCCGGGCAGCCGGGTCGCGCTGGTGGTGGGCGATGTCATGGGGCACTCCATGACCTCGGCGGCCATCATGGGCCAGCTGCGCACGACCGCGCAGACCCTCGCGGGGCTCGATCTGCCGCCGCAGGAGGTCCTGCACCATCTCGACGAGCAGGCGCAGCGGCTCGGCACCGACCGGATGGCCACGTGCCTGTACGCGGTGTACGACCCGGTCGCGCACCGCATCACCATCGCCAACGCCGGGCATCCGCCGCCGGTGCTGCTGCACCTGGGCGGGCGCGCCGAGGTGCTCCGGGTCCCGCCGGGGGCGCCGATCGGTGTCGGCGGCGTCGACTTCGAGGCCGTGGAGCTGGACGCGCCCGCGGGGGCGACCCTGCTCCTCTACACGGACGGGCTCGTCGAGTCCCGGCTGCGGGACGTGTGGACCGGGATAGAGCAGTTGCGGGAACGGCTCGCCGCGACCGCCCAGTTGACCGGACCGGACCACCCGCCGCCGCTCGAAGCGCTCTGCGACGAGGTCCTCGACATGCTCGGCCCCGGCGACCGGGACGACGACATCGCGCTGCTCGCCGCCCGGTTCGACGGGATCGCGCCGAGCGACGTGGCGTACTGGTTCCTGGACCCGGAGGACGCGGCGCCGGGCCGGGCCCGCCGGCTCGCCAGGAGCGCCCTGGCCCGCTGGGGCCTGGAGGAGCTGTCCGACTCGCTGGAGCTGCTGGTGAGCGAGGTCGTGACGAACGCGGTGCGGTACGCCTCCCGGCCCGTGACCCTGCGCCTGTTGCGGACCGACGTGCTGCGCTGCGAAGTCGGCGACGACGTACCGCAGTTGCCGCGCCTGCGGCAGGCCAGGGCGACCGACGAGGGCGGCCGCGGCCTCTATCTCGTGAACCGGCTGGCCCGGCGGTGGGGCGCGACGCGCCTGTCGACGGGGAAGGTCGTGTGGTTCGAGCTGCCGGTGCCGTAGGCGGCGAATCGGCCGGGCGGGTGGGTGCGGGGCCGTGCCCACCCGCTTCGGCGTGCGCGGCGTGCGCGGGCGGGCGGGGGCGTCTGCAATGGGGGGCATGTGCCACTACTGCGGTTGCCGTGAGATCCCGCTGATCAAGGAGTTCATCGCCGAGCACGAGCGCGTCACCGACGCCGCGGGGGACGCGGTGCGGGCCCTGGAGCGCGGTGACGCGGGGGCCGCGCGCGTGCTCGTCGACACGATGGCCGCCGAGCTGGCCGCGCACTGGAAGGGCGAGGAGGACGGGCTGTTCGCGGTGATGCGCGACGATCCGGCGAACCCCGAGTACGGGCCGTACATCGACGCCCTGGTCGCCGAACACCGCGAACTCGCGGCGCTGCTGCCCGCGTTGGACCTCACGGATCCCGGCGACGTACGGCGGTTCGTGGCGGCGGCCGACGAGCTGCACCGGCACATCGCCAAGGAGGAGGACGGCCTCTTCCCCGCGTCGCTGACCGCGCTGTCCGGTGACGACTGGGACGCGTCGATGGCGGCGTGGCGCGCGGCGCACCCGGCCTGAGCAGCCGGGGCGGCCCCGCTCACAGGCCGACCGGGACGTACCCGGTGGCTCGCCCGGTGTCGTCGAGCAGCCGCCCCATCCGCTTCACGGTCCGCAAGGTCACGGTGCGGTCCTCGACCCGGAGCCCCGGGAACCGGTCGTCGAGGTGGGACTCCAGCGCGGCCATGCCGTCGAGGTCGCGCAGCCAGACGGAGAAGAGCAGATTGCAGGACCCGGTGACCGAGGTGCACAGGCGCGTCTGCGGGAGCCGGGCCAGCGCGGCGCCGGTGGCGTCCAGTTCCCCGTGCGGGACGGTCGCCCGGTAGGTGGCGAGCGCGGGCCATCCGGCCAGTTGCTGGGCCAGGTCGCAGCGGAGCATGATCTCGCGGTCCCGCAGTTCGCGGGCGAGTCTGCGCCGTACGGTCGACTCGCCGATGCCGACCCGCTCGGCCAGCTCCGCGTATCCGGCGCGGCCGTTCGCGCCGAGGGCGAGCAGCAGCGCCCGGTCGACGTCGTCACGGGGCGGAACGCGCGCCGCGCCGGAACGTGCCCCCGGCCGGGGCGAGCCGGGCGCGGCCCGCGGGTTCCATGGCGCGCACCTTCCAGCCGCTGCCCTCCTGGTAGAGCCGCATGCTCAGCCGGGTCCGGGTGGCGCGCACCCCGGGCAGCCGGCCGATGGACTCGCTGACGCGGCGCCCGAGCGCGGGCAGGTCGGAGGCGGCGACGGACAGGAAGAGGTCGTAGTCGCCGACCACGTGTTCCGCGCTGAACACCCAGGGCAGGGTCACGAGCCGGGCCGTGAGTTCCTCCAACTCCCCCGGTGTGCAGGTGAGTTCGACGTAGGCGACGGTGGCCGTGGCCGGGCCCGCGTACGCCGTGATCCAGGCGAGGCCCTCGCGCTCCAGACGTGCCCAGCGCCGGGCCGCGGTCGTCGCGTCGATGCCGACGGCCGGGCCGATCCGGGTCCAGGGGGCGCGCGGATCGGTCTGGAGGGCGTCGATGAGGGCGAGGTCCGCCTCCTCGAAGGCCGCGGCGGATTCCGGCATGAGCGGTCCGATACCGCCGTTTACCTGCATCTGAGACACCCTCCCGTACGGCGGCCGGATTCTGTCCCCACTTCCGAGCCGCATCCCCGCACCAGCCCGCCCACTCTAGAAGGAGTGCCCGTGGCCATACCTGAGCGCGCCCGCACCAGGGAACGCCTCGACCGGAGCGCGAAGATCACGGTCGGGCTGCTCTTCGCCGCCTGGCTGATCGACTACGTCGACCGGCTCGTCATCAATCTCGCCCTGCCCTCGATCGGTGACGAGTTCGACCTCAGCCGCACCGAGCAGGGCATCGCGGTGTCCGTGTTCTTCGTGGCGTACGCCGCCTGCCAGATACCCGGCGGCATGCTGGCCGACCGCTTCGGCGCCAAGCGGGTCACCTGCTGGGCGCTGCTGATCTGGTCGGTGTTCACGGCGCTGACCGGACTCGCCGGGTCGTTCGCGATCCTGCTCGTGGTGCGCTTCCTGTTCGGGGTGGCCGAGGGCATCTTCCCCGGCGCCTCGATGAAGGCGGTCAGCGAGCGGACCACGCCGGGGCAGCGGATGGGCGCCAACGGCCTGGTGCAGTCCTCGAACGCGGTCGCGGCGGTCGTCGCGCCGCTGGTCGCCGCGCCGCTCATCGCGCACTTCGGCTGGCGCTCGGCGTTCTTCAGCGTCGCCGCCGTCGGTGTGTTCGTGTACGCGGCCGTGCGGCTGTGGCTGCCGGAGCCGCGCGCGGCCGTCGCCCCCGCCCCGGCGAGCGGCACCAGGACCGTGGTGCGCTCGGGAACGCTGTGGGCGTTCGCCGGGATGTTCTTCGGCTACGACATCATCGTGTGGGGCCTGAACACCTGGGTGCCGTCCTACCTCAACGACGAGCGCGGCCTCTCGCTGACCTCGTCGGGGGCGCTCGCGATCCTGCCTGCGGGCGCGGCCACGGTCGCGGTGATCGCGGGCGGGCGGCTCGCGGACCGCTTCGAGGGGCATCCGCGCAAGGTCGTCGTCCCCGCGATGGCCGTCTCCTCGCTGGCGCTGCTGCTGATGGCGACGGCGTCGAGCACGGTGGCGTTCGTCGCCTGGATGACCGTGGCGATCTCGGCCGCGTCCCTCTCGTACATGCCGATCTTCGCCGTGCCGCTGCGCAGCCTGCCGCCCGAACTGACGGGCGCCGCGGCCGGGCTGATCACGTTCGGCGGGCAGCTGGGCGGTGTCGTCGCGCCGACCGCGATGGGGCTGCTCGCGGACGCGGCGGGGTTCGGCGCCGCGTTCGGGTTCCTCGTCGTCGGCGCCGTCGTCGCCGCCGTCCTCGCGTGCGTCACGCCGCAGGACACCGTCTCCTTCCGGCGGGCGCTGCGGCTGCCCGATCCGGCCCCCTCGGACCGACCCGTCACCGTAGAGCGCGTAGAGAGCGAGCAGGCATGACCACGCACACGACCACCGGACAGGACCTCGCCGACGGACTCGACGCCCGGCTGCCCGGCCTGCGCGAGCTGTACCAGGACCTGCACGCCCACCCCGAGCTGTCCCTCCAGGAGACCCGCACCGCGGGGATCGTCGCGCGGCGGCTGCGCGCGCAGGGCGGCTGGGAGGTGACGGAGGGCGTCGGCGGCACCGGGGTCGTCGGGGTGCTGCGCAACGGCGAGGGCCCGTCGTCCTGCTGCGCGCCGACATGGACGGGCTGCCCGTCCTGGAGGCGACCGGCCTGCCGTACGCGTCCGTGGCGCGCGGCACGGACCGCGACGGCAACGACGTACCGGTGATGCACGCCTGCGGCCACGACATGCACGTCACGTGTCTGCTCGGCGCGGCGGCGCAGCTCGTCGCGCACCGTGACGGCTGGCGCGGCACCGTCGTCGCCGTGTTCCAGCCCGCCGAGGAGATCGGCGAGGGCGCGCGGGACATGCTCGCGGACGGGTTCGCGGAGCGGTTCCCGACCCCCGACGTGTGCCTGGGCCAGCATGTGGGCCCGTTCCCCGCGGGGGTCGCGGTGACCCGGCCCGGCCCGGTCATGGCGGCCTCCGACAGCTACCGCGTACGGCTCTTCGGGCGCGGCGGGCACGGGTCGACGCCCGAGTCGACCGTCGACCCGGTGGTGATGGCGGCGGCCGTGGTGCTCCGGCTCCAGACGGTGGTCGCGCGGGAGGTCGGCGCCTCGCAGGCCGCGGTCGTGACGGTGGGCTCGATCCACGCCGGCACGAAGGAGAACATCATCCCGGACGAGGCCGAGCTGAAGCTCAACATCCGGTCCGTGGACCCCGTCGTGCGCGAGCGGGTGCTCGCCGCGGTGCACCGGATCGTCCGGGCGGAGTGCGTGGCGTCGGGCGCGCCCAGGGAACCGGAGTTCACCTCGCTCGGTTCGTTCCCCGTGACGGTGAACTCGGCGGAGGCCACCGCGACGACGATCGAGGGGCTGCGCCGGGTCCTGGGCGAGCAGGCCGTGCTCGTGCTGCCGCAGCCGATCAACGGCAGCGAGGACTTCGGTCTGTTCGGTGACGTGCTCGGGGTGCCGTCGGTGTTCTGGCACTTCGGCGGGGCGGACCGGGCGGCGTTCGAGGGCCTCGAACCCGGGACGCTCGCGACGCGCGGACTGCCGCCGGAGGTCGCCGTGAACCACTCCCCGCAGTACGCGCCGCTCCAGGACCCGACGATCGAGCTGGGGGTACGGGCGATGCTGGGGGCGGCGCGCTCCTGGCTCGGCTGAGCACGCCGAAGGGGCGCCGAGAACCCCGCGGTTCCCGGCGCCCCTTCGGCGTGCCTGCTCAGTTCCTGCCGTTGCCGTTGCCGTTGTTGTCCTGTGGATCGACCGGGTCCAGCGTGATCCCGCCGGTCGGATCCCCGGTGTCGGTCGGGTCCGTGGTCGGCTCGGTCGGCTCGTCCGTCGGCGGCTCGGTGGTCGGCTCCTCGGTCGGCGACGTCGTGGTCGACGGCGGCTCCGTGGACGGCTCCTGCGTCGGCGACGACGGGGTGGACGGCTCCTGCGTCGGCGTGACCGGCGCCGTCGTGGTCGGCTCGACGCCCGCACCCATGTCGGTGTCGAGGTCGAACGTGCTGTTGGAGCTCGACGAGTTGAAGGTGTACTGCGCCCAGATCCGGGCCGGGAAGCTGCCGCCGTCGACGCGCGGCAGGCCGCCGGCGCCCTTCATGGAGACATGCGCGCCCGCCTCCGACGTCTTCAGCGCACCCTCGCCGAACAGGCCGACCGAGGTGACCAGGTCCGGTGTGTACCCGGTGAACCAGGCCGACTTGTTGTCGTCGGAGGTACCGGTCTTGCCCGCGACCTGCTGGCCGTCGCGCGCCGGGTTGTCGCGCACCGACGCCTTCGCCGTACCGTCGTCGACCACACCGGTCAGGACCGAGGTGACCGAGTCGGCGGCGCCGCGGCTGATGACCTGGTCGCCGACGGCGTCCGGCAGCGCGACCTTCTCGCCCTTGACGGTCACCGACTTCACGATCTGCGGGGTGACTTCCTTGCCGTGGTTGTCGAGGGTGGCGTAGACGCCGGCCATCTCCATCGGGCTGGCGCCCATGGTGCCGAGAGTCTGGGCCGCGTACGGCTTGAGGTCGTCCTTGTCCATGCCGAGCTTCTCGGCCGTGTCCATCACCTGCTGCATGCCGACGTCGGCGCCCATCTGCGCGAAGACGGAGTTGATGGACTTGTTCATGGCGGTCTGCACGGTGACCGGGCCGTAGCTGCGGTCGTCCTCGTTCGGCGGGGCGAAGCCGACCTTCTGGCCGTCGTTGACGACCGGCCGCTTGTTGGTGCCGTCGTAGATCGTGCTCGCCTTGATCGACGAGCCGTTCTGCGTCTTGGCGTTGTTCTCCAGGGCCGCCGCGAGGATCAGCGGCTTGAAGGTGGAGGCGGGCTGGTAGTCGTCGCGGGTGGCGTTGTTGACGTAGTGCTCGCTGAGCCCCGCGCCGCCGTACATCGCGAGCACCCTGCCGGTCTTCGGGTCGACGGAGACGGCGCCGGCCTGCACGCGCGCGTCGGCCTTCTTGCTCTTGGGGTCGAGGTGGTCGGTCAGCTGCTCCTTGACCGACTTCTCCAGCTGCTTCTGCTTCTTGCGGTCGACGTTCAGGGTGATGGTGTAGCCGCCGGCCTCGAACTGGTCGTCCGTGAGGTTCAGGTCCTTCATCACCTCGGCCTTGGCGGCCGTGTAGAGGTACCCCTCCTGGCCTTCGAGGCCCGCGGCGGCCTTCGGCTGCATCGGCTTGGGGAACTTCGTCATGGCCTGGCGGGCGCTCGCGCTGAGCCAGTGCTTGTCGACCATGTTGTCCAGGACGTAGTTCCAGCGCGCCGTGACGAGCCTCTTGCCGGTGTCCGAGGCGTTGGCCCAGTCGTACTGGCTGGGGGCCTGGAGCAGCGCGGCGAGGTAGGCGCCCTCCTCCACCGTCAGCTTCGAGGCGTCCTTGTCGTAGTACGCGTGGGCGGCGGCCTGGATGCCCCAGGCGCCGCGGCCGTAGTAGCTGGTGTTGATGTACCCGGCGAGGATGTCGTCCTTGGACTTCTTCTGGTCCACCTTCAGCGAGATGACCAGTTCCTTCAGCTTGCGCGAGACGGTCTGGTCCTGCGTGAGGTAGTAGTTCTTCACGTACTGCTGGGTGATCGTCGAGCCACCCTGCTTGCCCTTGCCGGTGACCGTGTTGAGCATGCCGCGGGCGGTGCCCTTCAGGTCGATGCCCTGGTCGCTGTAGAACGACTTGTTCTCGGCGGCGACGAACGTCCGCTGGACGTCCTTGGGCACCTCGGCCAGGTCCACCAGCTCCCGGTTGACCGTGCCCGTGCGGGCCATGGTCGAGCCGTCGCTGTACTGGAAGATGTTGCTCTGCTTCTCGGCGTCCGGGTTGCCCTCGGGTATGTCGATCACCAGGTACAGCACCACGAACGCGCCCATGCACAGCAGCACGAGCCCGAAGAACGCACCCAGGAGCTTCTTCCAGGAGAAGAAGCGGCGTATGCCCGAAGGCCGCGACGCGCGCTTCTGCGCTTTCCTCGCATCGGCTCGGCCCATGACCTCAGTTGCTCCGCATCTCGTTCGGGTACCGGTTTGTGTACGCGTGGGTACGTGGTCGTCTTCTGCGTCTTCCGTGCTGAATCAGCTCATGAAGCTAACACCGTCACTTATGTCAAAACCCTGCTGATCCGGTCATTTCAGGACGTGACAATCAGCACCTACCCCATGGGAACCGACGATCGGGACGTGCGGATGGTTGCCGTCGGGCATAATGTGCTATCACTTTGATAGATCGGTTCGCGTCACACGTTTCGCGAACCCACAGCTCAGAGAGACGGGGACCGCCATGTCCGAGACGGACGCCACATCCGCCACTCCCGACGTACCGCAGATGCCCAAAGCCCGGGTGCGCGAGGTCGCGGCGCACAGCATCGGCGGTGGACTCGCCCTGCTGCTCGGGCTCGTCGGCCTGCTCGTGGGGGCCGGCCTGATCGCGATCGGCGCGGCGAGCACGTCGGCGGGGGCCAAGGCGGCGCTGATCATCGTCGGCGTCGTGATCGCGATCGCGGCGTTCTTCGCCATGTGCGGCCTGAACATGGTGGCGCCGGGCGAGGCCCGCGTCGTCCAGCTCTTCGGGCGCTACCGGGGCACGATCCGCACGGACGGCCTGCGCTGGGTCAACCCGCTCACGTCCCGTACGAAGATCTCGACGCGCGTGCGCAACCACGAGACGGCCGTGCTGAAGGTGAACGACGCCTACGGCAACCCGATCGAGCTCGCCGCGGTCGTGGTGTGGAAGGTCGAGGACACCGCGCAGGCCAGCTTCGAGGTCGACGACTTCCTGGAGTTCGTCTCGACCCAGACCGAGGCGGCCGTACGCCACATCGCCATCGAGTACCCCTACGACGCGCACGACGAGGGCGGCCTGTCGCTGCGCGGCAACGCCGAGGAGATCACCGAGAAGCTCGCCGTCGAACTGCACGCGCGCGTCGAGGCGGCCGGCGTCCAGATCATCGAGTCCCGCTTCACGCACCTCGCGTACGCGCCCGAGATCGCCTCGGCGATGCTCCAGCGCCAGCAGGCCGGGGCCGTGGTCGCCGCCCGCCGGCTGATCGTGGACGGCGCGGTCGGCATGGTCGAGGACGCGCTCGCCCGCATCACGGAGCAGGACTTCGTGGCGCTGGACGAGGAGCGCAAGGCGGCGATGGTCTCCAACCTGCTGGTCGTGCTCTGCGGTGACCGTGCCGCGCAGCCGGTCCTCAACACCGGGACGCTCTACCAGTGACGCCACCACCGCCTCCGGCGCGCAAACAGGTGCTGCTGCGGCTCGACCCCGCGGTGTACGAGGCGCTGGCCCGCTGGGCCGGGGACGAGCTGCGCTCCGCGAACGCGCAGATCGAGTTCCTGCTCAGGCGTGCCCTCGCGGAGTCCGGACGGCTGCCCGGCTCGGCGGGGCCCATCCCCCGACGAGGGCGGCCGCCCAAGAGTCCGGAGGGCCCGGCGGGACCGGCGGGACCGGCGTCCGACGGGTGAGCGGGGCTGGTCGTCAGCGTTCCCCGCACCCCTGACGGGGGCGGGGAACGCGGCGTATACACCCCGGGTATACACACGGTGTACAGTCACCGTCATGTCCATCGGCCACACCCTCCTCGGGCTCCTGGAATCCGGACCCCGGCACGGATACGACCTCAAGCGCACCTTCGACGAGACGTTCGGGCACGACAAGCCGCTGCACTACGGACAGGTCTACTCGACCATGTCCCGCCTCCTGAAGAACGGCCTCGTCGAGGTCGACGGGATCGAGGCCGGCGGCGGCCCCGAGCGCAAGCGGTACGCGATCACCGAAGCCGGCGTCACCGACGTACGGCAGTGGCTCGCGACGCCGGAGAAGCCGGAGCCGTACCTCCAGTCGACGCTCTACACGAAGGTCGTCCTCGCCCTGCTGACCGAGCGCGACGCCGCCGAGCTGCTCGACGCGCAGCGCTCCGAGCACCTGCGGCTGATGCGCACGCTCACCGACCGCAAGCGCAAGGGCGACCTCGCCGACCAGCTGATCTGCGACCACGCCCTCTTCCACCTCGAAGCCGACCTGCGCTGGCTGGAACTGACCACCGCGCGCCTCGACAAGCTCGCCGCGGAGGTCCGCCCCTCATGAGCACCGCAACGCCACCCCCCGGCTCCCTGCTCACCGCGACCGATCTCCACAAGGCGTACGGGCCCACACCCGCGCTCGACGGCGCCTCCTTCTCCGTGCACCCGGGTGAGGTCGTCGCCGTGATGGGCCCCTCGGGCTCGGGCAAGTCGACCCTGCTGCACTGCCTCGCGGGGATCGTCACGCCCGACTCCGGCACGGTCGTGTACGGCGGCCGCGACCTGGCCGCGCTCTCCGACGCGGAGCGCAGCGCGCTGCGCCGCGGCGAGTTCGGCTTCGTCTTCCAGTTCGGCCAGCTCGTACCGGAGCTGACCTGCCTGGAGAACGTCGCGCTGCCGCTCCGGCTGAACGGCGTCAAGCGCAAGGAGGCCGAGCGCCGGGCCGCGGCACAGCTGGAGCGCCTGGAGGTCGACGACCTGGCGGCCAAGCGGCCCGGTGAGATATCCGGCGGCCAGGGACAGCGCGTCGCCGTCGCCCGCTCGCTGGTCACGAACCCGCGCGTGCTCTTCGCCGACGAGCCGACCGGCGCCCTCGACTCGCTCAACGGCGAGCGCGTCATGGAACTGCTCACCGAGGCCGCGCGCGGCGCGAACGCCGCCGTCGTCCTGGTCACCCACGAGGCCCGGGTCGCCGCCTACTCCGACCGCGAGGTCGTCGTGCGCGACGGCCGCTCCCGCGACATGGAGTTCGCCCGATGACCCTGCTCGACGAGCGGCCCGCACGGGCCGCCGACGCCGGCGCCCCACCCGGTCTCGGGGGCCGCCTGCGCGACCTCGGCCTCGGCCTGCGCTTCGCCGCGTCGGGCGGCCGCGAGGGCTGGGTCCGTACGCTGCTCACCGCGATCGGCGTCGGGCTCGGTGTGGCCCTGCTGCTCGGCGCGGCCTCCGTCCCGACGTTCCTGAACGAGCGTGACGTCCGCCTGAACGCCCGCCAGGTCGGCATGAGCGACGCCACCACCCACCTGGAGCCCGGCGACCGGACCCTGCTGTACCTGGACGCCTCGTCCGAGTACCGGGACGGCAGGGTCGGCGGCTTTCTGCTGCGCCCCGACGGCGCGCACCCGCCGCTGCCGCCCGGCGTCGACCATCTCCCCGGGCCCGGCGAGATGGTGGTCTCCCCCGCCCTGAAGGACCTGCTCGACTCCCCCGAGGGCCAACTCCTCAAGGAGCGCTACGACTACCGCGTCGTGGGCACGATCGGCGACGCGGGCCTGGGCGACCCCTTCGACCTCTACCTGTACGCGGGCAGCGACACCCTCGACACCGAGCACGGCGCCTACCGCATCGACCGCTTCGGGCACCACGACCCGTCGGAGCCGCTCGACCCGGTCCTCGTCCTGATGGTCGTGCTGGCCTGCGTCGTCCTCCTCGTCCCGGTCGCCATCTTCATCGCGACGGCCGTACGGTTCGGCGGTGAGCGGCGCGACAAGCGGCTCGCCGCGCTGCGCCTGGTCGGCGCGGACATCCGGATGACGCGCCGTATGGCGGCGGGCGAGGCCCTGTTCGGCACGCTGATCGGCCTGGCGCTCGGCATCGTCTTCTTCCTGGCCGGACGGCAGATGTTCGGCTTCGTGGAGATCTGGCGGCTCGCGGCGTTCCCGGCCGACTTCTCGCCGGTGCCCGCCCTCGCCGCGCTGATCCTCGTCGCGGTGCCGCTCGCGGCGATCGTCGTCACCCTGCTCGCGCTGCGCTCGGTGGCGATCGAGCCGCTGGGCGTCGTGCGCAGCGCCCGCACCCGGGCCCGCCGCCTGTGGTGGCGGCTGCCGGTGCCGGTCGCCGGAACACTGCTGCTGCTCACGGCGGGCCCCGTCTCCACGGTGGACACACTCGGCGTCGTGCACATCGCGGCGGGCATCACGCTCACCCTGATCGGCCTGGTCCTGGTGCTGCCGTGGCTGGTCGAGGCGGTCGTACGACGGCTGCGGGGCGGCCCGGTGCCGTGGCATCTGGCCGCGCGCAGGCTCCAGTTGAGCAGCAGCGGCGCGAGCCGCGCGGTCGCCGGGATCACCATCGCGGTCGCGGGCGGCATCGCCCTCCAGATGTTCACCGTCGGCATCAACGACGACTTCGAGAAGACGACCGGCGAGGACCCCAAGCGGGCCCAGATGGGTGCCATGGCCGACTTCCCGAGTGGCAGGCTGGCGCAGCGGATGGTCGACGAGTTCAGTGCGGCCAAGGGCGTCAAGAAGGTCATCGGCACCGTCGACAGCTGGGCGAACCCGGCGGGCGTGAAACCGGACGCCGACGGCGCCGTCCCGACCCTCTCGTTCTCCGTCGGCACCTGCACCGCGCTGCGCGAGCTGGCGAAGCTGCCCTCCTGCGCGGACGGCGACGTGTTCCGGGTGACGGGATCCCACGACGCGTACAGCGACGGCCAGTTGGAGAAGTACGGCCGACCGGGCTCCCGGCTCGCCATCG
Source organism: Streptomyces sp. Q6 (assembly GCF_036967205.1). NCBI lineage: Bacteria > Bacillati > Actinomycetota > Actinomycetes > Kitasatosporales > Streptomycetaceae > Streptomyces > Streptomyces citrinus. The sequence goes on along the minus strand of NZ_CP146022.1, from coordinate 5,428,066 downwards.
ACGACGCGAGCGACTACGACCCCGGCGCCCCGAAGGCGGTCCGCTGGACGATCCCGGCGGACACCCGCACCGTCGACTCCCGGCGCGACCCGGGGGGCGCCCGCTTCGGCGGCATCCTGGCCACGCCGGGCGCCTTCGACGCGGAGTCCCTGCACAACGCGTCGACGTCCGCGCAGATCCAGATCGACGAGAGCGTGCCGGACGCCGTCGAACACGCGCGCACCGCCGCCTACAGGATCGACCCGGGGATGCGGGTGTGGACGTACCGGTCGGTCGAGCGGAACCGGCAGTACGAGAGCGTCCGCTCGGGCCTGTTCACCGCGGCGGCGCTGACGATGACGCTGATCGCGGCCTCGATGCTGGTCTCGCAGATCGAGCAACTGCGGGAGCGCAGGCGCCTGTTGTCGGTCCTCGTCGCCTACGGGACCCGCCGCTCGACGCTGGCCTGGTCGGTGCTGTGGCAGACGGCGATCCCGGTCGTCCTCGGCATGGCGCTGGCCGTCACGGGCGGCCTGGGTCTCGGGGCGCTGATGCTCCGCATGATCCACAAGCCGGTCACCGACTGGTTCCTGTTCCTGCCGCTGGTGGGCGTGGGCGCGGCGGCGATCGTGGTGGTCACCCTGCTGAGCCTGCCGCCGCTGTACCGCCTGATGCGGCCGGAGGGCCTGCGCACGGAGTAGCGCGGGCACCCCCGGCCGGCTCACGGATCGCGGGTCAGAGGCTGTACTCCCGGACGACTCGGCGTACTTGGGCGACCAGCATGCCCACGTTCACCGACTTGCGGCACACCGTCACGGCGACGATGTCCTGCTGCTCGGTCAGGCGCACGAACAGATGGGTGATGTTGTCGCTGTTGACGAGGATCTCCTGGAAGAAGTGGTTCTCGTGCTCCTGGCCGCGCCGCTCCTTCCAGACGTCCTCGATCATCAGGACGGTGCGGCCCTGGAACAGGTCCAGGGTCGCACCGGCCAGCAGGTCGAGGACTTCGGCGGGGTGGTTGTCGACGGTCTCGTAGGCCAGGAGCATGCCGGTGGACATGTCGACGACACCGGCGGCGACGCACTCGGGGGCTTCCGTGCGCAGGCTCTTGACCATGCTCACGACCTGGTCGGAGAAGCTGGCGTTCAATCGCTTCGCGGCCATGCGGTCACACCCCTTCCGGGGTCTTGGCGGCGAGGATCGACTCGATCCGGTCGAGGGCGGGGCGGGTCGCCGCGTGCAGGCGTTCCACGTCCAGGCCCTCGTCGCCGAGGACGACCATCAGGGCGGTGTCGCCGACCGCGTAGAAGGCGGCGCAGCCCCGGCTGCCGTACGTCACGGTCCGGCGCAGCGAGCCGCGGGCCGTGAGTTCGGCGGTGCGCCGGGCGAGGCCGAGTCCGGCCGCGGCGACGGCGGCGAGGCCCTCCTGGTCGATGGCGTCGGCGGTGTCGGCCGCGATGAGCAGCCCGTCCGCCGCCGCGACCGCCGTGTCGGTGATGCCGGTCACCTGCTCGCGCAGGTCGCGCATCTCCTGCGCGAGAGCGTTGTGGTCCATGAGTTCAACCCCCCAGATGCGCAGCGCATCTGATCGTCACTGTTTGATGGACTGTCGTGATCGGAACGGACAGGAATGGGCGGGGAGCGGCGGTCGACGCCGGATTCAACTCGCCTGGCTGGGATGGGCGTTGAGGATCTCGTTGATGCCACTGGCGCCGGGGCTGCGGCGCGGCAGGTCGTCCGGTTCCTCCAGGGGCGCGGGCAGGGCCCGCAGCCGCCGCCGCACCATCCCGGGCCGCACGCCGGGCAGCCGGACCGGTGCGGACGCCGGTGCGCACTCCAGGAGTCCTTCGGCGAGCATCCGGGCGACCTCGACCGTGACGGCGTAGACGCCGCGTCCGGTGCGGAAGGCCAGATCGCGGGCGGTGCGGCGGCCGTCGGCGTGCGTGAGCAGTTCGCGCCGCGGGGCGGTGAGCCCGGCGGCCCGGTCGGCGCCGGGCGCGGGTGCGGGGCGCTCGCGGTCGGGGCTCACGGGGTACGGGAGTTCGCCGATCGCGAGGACGCGGCGTGCCGCGTCCTGGAGCAGCCGTCCGGGCACCTCACCGACCGGCGTCACGGCGGCGGGCGCGGCCGCGTCGGCGCGCTCGCAGTCCGCCACCTCCCCGCGATGATCCCGAACGCCGCGTCCCGCATCGCCAGCAGGCAGATCACCCGCAGTTGCGCGGCCCCGACGTACCCGTGCGCGACCAGTCCGGCGGCCGGCCAGGGCGATCCGTCGGCCTCCCGCACCAGTGCGGTCCACTGCTCGTCGCTCACCCGGCCGGAGCGCAGGAGCAGCGTCTCGGGCCCGGGGGCGCCGGGGCTCTCCACGGCGACGACCAGGCCGCTCCGCAGGTGCAGGGTGCCGCCGGGGCTGCCCGCCACCCGCACCCGGCCGGTGAACTCCTCGTGCCCACAGGCGATCAGGGTCTGGGCCAGCAGATCACAGCCGGCCTGCCCGAGAGGCCCCCAACCGTCCCATCGCATTCCCGCCATCGCACCCCCCGGCTTTTCGTACTGACGCCTGATGCGTCGCACTCAAGGGGGATGTTGTATCAGCCGTGACGCACGGCTTCGTGGCTCATTTCCTACCTGCCCCTACCTGACGCGAGTTGTTCCATCGCGCGGCACAACTGGCAGTGTCCCGGGCATATTTGACCGCTTGTCAGGTGGCTGGCACCCCAGCCGGAAGCACTCGCACGGGCAGCGGCCGCAGCGCCTCGCGCAGCGCCTCGGCCAGTTCCTCGTACTCCGTGGCCCGCGCGGCACCGGCCCGCATGGCGAGGGCGACCCGGCGCGAGGGCGCGGGCTCGGCGAAGGCGCCGGTGAGCAGCTGGGAGCTGCGGGCCGTCTCGACGCGCAGGGCCGTACGGGGCAGCAGCGTGCACCCGAGGCCGCCCGCGACGAGCTGCACCAGCGTCGAGAGCCCGGCAGCGGTCGTCGTCACGTCGACGCCGTCGCGCCCCGCCTCGCGGCAGATGTCGAGCGCCTGGTCGCGCAGGCAGTGCCCCTCGTCGAGGAGCAGCAGATCCAGCTCGCGCAGCGCCTCGCGCGGGATCCCCTCCCGGCCGCCGAGCCAGTGGTCGAGCGGCGTGACGAGCACGAAGTCCTCGTCGAACAGCGGGAGTTCGACGACGCCCGGGACCCCGAGCGGCACCGCGAGCAGCAGCAGATCGAGCCGCCCGGCAGCGAGCCCGTCGATCAGCGACGAGGTCTGCTCCTCGTGCACCTGGAGATCCAGATCGGGGTACGTGTCGTGGACCAGCCGCAGCACGGTCGGCAGCAGGTACGGCGCGACGGTCGGGATCACCCCGAGCCGCAGCGCGCCCGTGAACGGCGCGCGCACCGCCTCGGCCTCCTCCATGAGCGCGCCGACCTCGCCGAGCACGGCCTTGGCCCGCACCGCGATCCGGGCTCCGGCGGGCGAGAGCAGTACTTTGCGCGTCGTACGCTCGACAAGGGTCACCCCGAGCGTCTCCTCCAGGGCCGACACGGCCCCGGACAGGGCGGGCTGGCTCATGCCGATCGCGGCCGCCGCGTCCCTGAAATGCAGATGCTCCGCGACCGCGGCGAACGCCCGCAGCTGCGCCAGGCTCGGCTGCCTGCGCCGCCCACCCGCGGGCTTTCCACTCTGTACGGCCACTGATAGCCACCTCCGATCAACACGACCGAGTCTAGCTATTTCCGTAATCAATGCACCCTGTGCCACGATCAACAGCAGTCCAACCCACGGAAAGGCCCCCCAAAAGGGGACGTTTCCAAGCTGCAAGGAGTGCGTGTGCTCACTGTCGGTGACAAGTTCCCCGAGTTCGACCTGACTGCCTGTGTCTCGCTGGAGAAGGGCAAGGAGTTCGAGCAGATCAACCACAAGACCTACGAGGGCAAGTGGAAGATCGTCTTCGCGTGGCCCAAGGACTTCACCTTCGTGTGCCCCACCGAGATCGCCGCCTTCGGCAAGCTGAACGACGAGTTCGCCGACCGTGACGCCCAGGTCCTCGGCTTCTCCGGTGACTCCGAGTTCGTGCACCACGCCTGGCGCAAGGACCACCCGGACCTGACGGACCTGCCCTTCCCGATGCTGGCCGACTCGAAGCACGAGCTCATGCGTGACCTCGGCATCGAGGGCGAGGACGGCTTCGCGCAGCGCGCCGTCTTCATCGTCGACCAGAACAACGAGATCCAGTTCACGATGGTGACCGCCGGTTCCGTCGGCCGTAACCCCAAGGAGGTCCTCCGGGTCCTCGACGCGCTCCAGACGGACGAGCTCTGCCCGTGCAACTGGAGCAAGGGCGACGAGACCCTGGACCCGGTCGCGCTGCTCTCCGGCGAGTGAACGGAGCCCTCTGACATGGCACTCGACGAACTGAAGTCCGCCATACCGGACTACGCCAAGGACCTGAAGCTCAACCTGGGCTCGGTCATCGGCAACTCCGACCTGCCGGCGCAGCAGCTGTGGGGCACCGTCCTCGCGACCGCCATCGCCTCCCGCTCGCCGCGCGTCCTGCGCGAGCTGGCGCCGGAGGCCGAGGCGAACCTGTCGCCGGAGGCCTTCAAGGCCGCCAAGTCGGCCGCCGCGATCATGTCGATGAACAACGTCTTCTACCGCACGCGTCACCTGCTCTCCGACGAGGAGTACGGGACGATGCGCGCGGGCCTGCGGATGAACGTCATCGGCAACCCGGGCGTCGACAAGGTCGACTTCGAGCTCTGGTCGTTCGCGGTCTCCGCGATCAACGGCTGCGGAATGTGCCTCGACTCGCACGAGCAGGTGCTCCGCAAGGCCGGCGTCGACCGCGACGTCGTCCAGGAGGCGTTCAAGATCGCGTCCGTCATCCAGGCCGTCGCCGTCACGGTCGACGCCGAGGATGCCCTGGCGTAAGCACGTGAGCAGAAGTCCGGCCCCGTCGCTCGTGCGACGGGGCCGGACTTCTGCGTTCTGCGGGCGCGCGCGGCCCTACAGGCGGTCGGTCGGGTCGGCCCGGTCGGTCGGCGGTTCGACGGGCGCGAGGTCCACGGCGGTCGCACCGCGCGGCGCGGGCGCCTGCCGCAGCGACGCCTCCCGCGACCAGGCCCGCAGATAGACCACCACCGTGTTGGTCACGGCGACGAGCGGCACCGCCACCACGGCCCCGCCGATCCCCGACACCATCCCGCCCGCGGCGACGGACAGCACGACGGCCAGCGGATGCACCCGCACCGCGCGGCCGAGGATGAAGGGCTGGAGGATGTGCCCCTCGATCTGCTGCACGGCGAGCACGACGGCGAGCACCATCACCGCCGCGAAGACGCCCTGGGTCACCAGCGCGACGACGACGGCGAGCGCGCCGGAGACCACCGCGCCGACCAGCGGGATGAACGCGAACAGGAAGATGAAGACGGCCAGGGGCACGGCCATCGGAACGCCGAGGAAGAAGATCCCGAGCCCGATGAAGATGGCGTCGATCAACGCGACTATCACCGTCCCGCGCACGTACGCCGTCAGCGTCCGCCACGCCCTCGGGCCGGCCCCCGCGATCCCGGGCCTGGCCTGCGCCGGGACGAGCTTGAGCGTCCACTCCCAGATGCGCCGGCCGTCGTAGAGCAGGAAGAGCGTCGAGAACATCGTGAGGAGGATGCCCGTCATCGCCTCGACGATGACCGTCACGCCTTCGAGGCCCGCCGACGTGATCTCGTCCGTGTTGGCGCCGATCGCGTCGCGCAGCGACTTCGCGATGTCGTTGATCTGACCCTCGGTCACATGGAACGGGCTGTTGAGGAGCCACTTCCGCAGCTCGTCGATGCCGTCCTGGACCTGGTCGGAGAGGTTGTCGATGTTCTCCTGGACCTGCCAGACGACGAACCAGCCGACGAGCCCCATGATGACGAAGCCGAGGATGGCCGTCAGTGCCGTCGCCAGTCCCCGGGGCACACCGCGGCGGCGCAGCCGGGCCACCGTCGGCTGGAGCAGCGCGGTGATGAGCAGTGCCGCGACGAACGCGAACACCACCAGCTGCACCGAGCTGATGACCTTCATCAGGACCCAGACCGTGCCGGCGAGGACGAGCAGGCGCCAGGCCGCCTCGGCGGCGACCCGAAGTCCCCAGGGCACGGCGGCGACCGGTTCGGGCCGGGGTGCCACGTTCGGCGCGTACGCGGGAGGCGCGGGCACCTGCTCGTAGGCGTCGTCCGGCGACACCGGTCCGGCCCCTCGGTCGGATGCCACGTCGTCGGACTTCTCGTCCTCCGCGCGGCGCTCCTCAAGGCGCTCACCGACCTTGCTGATTCCGGCTCCGACTCGGCCGAGCCAGCCTGGAACTCGCGACATGATCCGTCCTCTTCGTTCCCCCGTGCGCACTCACCACTCCCCCCGGAGCCGTGGACTAGACCGTACATCGAGAAGCGGCGGAAGCCCCCCACCGTAGGACGGTGAGGGGCTTCGCGGGGTTGAGCCGGTCCCGGCTCAGTACCAGTGGTTGGCCTGCCAGAAGGACCAGGCCTCGCACGGGCTGCCGTAGCGGCTGTCCATGTAGTTGAGGCCCCACTTGATCTGAGTGGCCGGGTTCGTCTGCCAGTCGGCGCCCGCCGTGGAGTACTTGGAGGCGGGAAGTGCCTGGAAGAGACCGTACGCACCGGAGGAGGCGTTGACCGCTTTGTAGTTCCAGCTGGACTCGTGGTCCACGATGTTGCTGAAGCACTGGAACTGACCGGACGGCACCATCTGGCGCGCCATCGCCTGGATCTGCGAGACGGAGTACGAGGACTGCGTCGAGAAGCTGGAGGCGTCGCGCGTCGCGGAGCGGCTCGCGGCTTCCTTCTTCGCCTCTTCGCGCTCCTTGGCCTCCTTCTCGGCCTTCTCCTTGGCCGCCTGCGCGTCCTTCTGCTTGGCGATCGCGTCCTCGGCGGCCTTCTTACGGGCCGCTTCCTCCGCGGACTTCTGAGCCGCATTGTCGGCCGCGATGGCCTGCGTCTGTGCCTGCTGGGTCAGCGACGCGGTCTGAACCTGCGCCTGCTGACCGGCGGGTATGTCGGCGAGGAGGGTCGCGTCGCCTGCCGTGGCCTCAGCCTCGTTCGAGGGCTGAGCGGTGCTGCCCGAGGCAACACCCACGACGGCTCCGACGGTGGTGACCGCGGTGGCCGAAGCCACTGCGAATCCCCGGACCGAGATCCGGCTCACACGGTTTCCTTCCAGCATCGCCCGCTGTGGTGTGACCCTCGCGGACGCAATCGTGCCCCTGGCACTGGCCTCCCAACTGACGGGTCACGGGAGGCACGGGCCCGGTGGGCAACTCCCGCTGGGAGAGCGCCGCGTGGTGCTCGGGCGGCATACGACGACCTCTATGAAGTTCAGATGCAGCCGGGGCTGCGGTGGTGCATGTCCGCTGAGGGGACACAAGTGTCGTATGCGGGGCCTGACAGGACCGTGACTCTGCCGTATGCGGACGTCGCAAGGCAATTCTGTGTTGCGTGGGATACGTCACACCCCGTTTGCCCCAAGGGATTTGAGGAAACGAGCACGCAGAAAGACGCCGTCCGGCTAAGCTCTCTCGCTTTGCCGAACGGCGCCAATTCGGGTGAAACGGCCTAGATTTGGCCGTCCTCCAGCATTTCGGTCACCAGGGCCGCGATCTGCGACCGCTCCGACCGCGTGAGCGTGACGTGCGCGAACAGCGGATGACCCTTCAGCTTCTCGACGACCGCGACGACACCGTCGTAGCGGCCGACCCGGAGGTTGTCCCGCTGGGCGACGTCATGAGTGAGGACGACACGCGAGTTCGCCCCGATTCGGGACAGAACGGTCAACAGAACGTTCCGTTCCAGGGATTGGGCCTCGTCCACGATCACGAACGCGTCGTGCAGCGAACGCCCGCGGATGTGCGTGAGGGGCAGTACCTCCAGCATCCCGCGCGCGGTGACCTCCTCGATCACCTCGCGCGACGTGACGGACGACAGGGTGTCGAAGACGGCCTGCGCCCACGGCCCCATCTTCTCGGCCTCGCTGCCCGGCAGATAGCCGAGCTCCTGCCCGCCCACCGCGTACAGCGGACGGAAGACCATCACCTTCTGGTGCTGGCGTCGCTCCAGCACCGCTTCGAGGCCCGCGCAGAGCGCGAGCGCGGACTTTCCGGTGCCGGCCCGGCCGCCCATCGAGATGATGCCGACGTCCGGATCGAGGAGCAGATCGAGCGCGATCCGCTGTTCGGCGCTGCGTCCCTTGAGGCCGAACGCCTCCCGGTCGCCGCGCACCAGGCGGACGTTGCCCTCCGGCGTGACACGGCCGAGGGCCTTGCCGCGCTCGGAGTGGATCGTCAGCCCGGTGTGCACGGGAAGCTCGGCGGCCTCCGGTACGTACACGCTGTCCTCGTCGAAAAGCAGGTCGACCTGCTCGGCGGGGAGGGTCAGTTCGGACATTCCGGTCCAGCCGGAGTCCGTGATGGCCAGTTCGGCGCGGTACTCCTCGGCGAGGAGACCGACCGACGAGGCCTTGATCCTGAGCGGCAGGTCCTTCGACACGACGGTGACGTCGTATCCCTCGGCCTGCAGATTGCGCGCGACCGCGAGGATGCGCGAATCGTTGTCGCCCAGGCGGTAACCCGAGGGCAGGACGCTGGGGTCGGAGTGGTTGAGCTCGACGCGCAGCGTGCCACCCAGCTCCCCGGTGGGGATCGGGGCGTCGAGGCGTCCGAAGCGGATGCGGTAGTCGTCGAGCAGGCGCAGGGCCTGCCGGGCGAAGTACCCCAGCTCCGGATGGTGCCTCTTGGCCTCCAACTCCGTGACCACGACGACAGGAAGGACCACTTCGTGTTCGTCGAATCGGGTCATGGCGTTCGGATCGGCCAGCAGGACGCTGGTGTCGAGAACATAGGTGCGCCGGTCGGGCTGGCGCTTGTTGCTGGTCACCACGGAAGGACGTACCCCCTCGGATGAGGTCGGGGAGCGACGGAGGGTGCAGGACCGGTCAACGGCCCCCGTGCGCGGGCCGAGAACCGGCCCTCCAAGTCGTCGTCCGTACCCATCGGCATACGGTCGTCCTGGTGCAAAGGGCCTCCCGGGCGGACGGCCCCGAGCCGCCCGCTGAGATCCGGCGTCCGTGGTTCGGACGCCGACCTGGAAGGCTTATTCCCTCGAACACGCGCAGCCATGCCAGGGCATATGACGACGCGTGCGTTAACTCCTGATGACCTACGTCCCGCGGTGACTCGGTGTCAGCCGCCGAAGCGGCGGCCGCGCGCCGCGTAGTCGCGCAGCGCGCGCAGGAAGTCGACCTTCCGGAACGCCGGCCAGAAGACGTCACAGAAGTAGTACTCGGAGTGGGCCGTCTGCCACAGCATGAAGCCCGAGAGGCGCTGCTCACCGCTGGTGCGGATGACGAGATCGGGGTCCGGCTGCGCGCTGGTGTAGAGGTGCTTGCCGATGAGGTCGATGTCGACGGCCTCGGCGACCGCTTCGAGGGAGTCGCCCTTCTCGGCGGCGTCCAGGAGCATCGAGCGGACGGCGTCGGCGATCTCCTGGCGGCCGCCGTAGCCGATCGCGACGTTGACCACTATCCCGTCGACGTGGGCCGTGGCCTCGTCGGCTTCCTTCAGGACGGTCTGGAGCCCCGACGGGAGGATGTCGGTGGCGCCCACGTGGTGCACGCGCCAGCGGCCGTCGGCGGCGAGCGAGCGCACGGTGTCCTCGATGATGCCGAGGAGCGGGACCAGTTCGGCCTGGGGGCGGTCGAAGTTGTCCGTCGAGAGCAGCCAGAGCGTGACGACCTCGACGTCCGTCTCGCTGCACCAGCCGAGGAACTCCTCGATCTTGTCCGCGCCGGCCTGGTGGCCCTGGGCGGTGGTGGACCCGGCGGCCTTCGCCCAGCGCCGGTTGCCATCCATGATGACCCCGATGTGCTTGGGCACCTGGTCATGGTCCAGGTGGCCTTCCACCCGGCGCGCGTACAGCCTGACCAGCAGGCCGCGCAGCCTGTCGCGCAGGTTCACGGTCTTTTTGCCCCTCCGTGCAGATGGCGGTCCCCGAAGGCGAAAGCCTACCGCCGTGAGACGGGGTCCCAGCTATGGGGTGTCAGTGCACTGACGTAGTTTCGTACCCATGAACGACACCTCTCCTTACGTCGCCTCCGCGGACCGGTACGACTCCATGGAGTACCGGCGCACCGGCCGCAGTGGCCTGAAGCTGCCGGCGATCTCGCTCGGCCTGTGGCACAACTTCGGGGACGACCGCACCCTCGACTCCCAGCGGGCGATCCTGCGCCGCGCCTTCGACCTGGGCGTCACCCACCTCGACCTGGCGAACAACTACGGACCGCCGCCCGGTTCGGCCGAGTTGAACTTCGGCAAGATCTTCGCCCAGGACTTCGCCCCGTACCGTGACGAGTTGGTCATCTCGACCAAGGCCGGGTACCTGATGCACCCCGGCCCGTACGGCGAGTGGGGCAGCCGCAAGTACCTGATGTCGTCGCTCGACGCGTCGCTGAAGCGGATGGGTGTGGACTACGTCGACATCTTCTACTCGCACCGCTTCGACCCCGAGACGCCGCTCGAGGAGACGATGGGAGCGCTCGCATCGGCGGTCCAGCAGGGCAAGGCGCTCTACGTGGGTGTGTCCTCGTACACCAGCGAGCAGACCGCCGAGGCCGCGCGGCTGCTCAAGGAGATGGGCGTCCCGGCGCTCATCCACCAGCCGTCGTACTCGATGATCAACCGCTGGACGGAGGACGACGGGCTGCTCGACACCCTGGAGGCGGCCGGCATGGGCTGCATCTCCTTCGTGCCGCTCGCGCAGGGTCTGCTCACGGGCAAGTACCTCAAGGGCATCCCGGAGGGTTCGCGGGCGACGCAGGGCAAGTCCCTCGACCCGGACCTGCTGAGCGACGAGGTCGTGCGCCGGCTGAACGGCCTGAACGACATCGCCAAGCGCCGCGGTCAGTCCCTGGCGCAGCTCGCGCTCAACTGGGTGCTGCGGGACGAGCGGATGACGTCGGCCCTGATCGGCGCGTCCAGCGTGAAGCAGTTGGAGGAGAACGTGGCGGCGCTCGCCGCTCCGAAGCTGACCGCCGACGAGCTGACCGAAATCGACTCGTTCGCCGTCTCGACGCCCGGCACGAACATCTGGGCCGGCCGGAGCTGATCCCCCGATCGGGCCGCAGCCCCGCGACCGGGGCCTTGTCCGGACAAAAAAACGGGCCGGTCCGTGGGGGGGAGACGGACCGGCCCGAGGGGGGGTTTCCACCATAACCCTTCGTAAGTGATGCTGCGCGCATCGGCATGCCACAACTACTCTCCGGAGTCGCCCGGCGACTCCTGGAGGTAGGTTTCCGGCCGCCTCACAGCAGGCCCACGAGCGGCTTCGGCCTCGTTCCCGTGACGGCGACGCCAGAGGTTCGGCGTCCCTCTCCCGTGTCATCCGCGCGGTTGACGCACCGCTTCACGGGCGCGGCGAGGCCGCAGATATGGCGCATTCGATGCGCGCCCGAACGGGCGAGGGGGCATGCGGTACCGCGCAGCCCCCTCCGCCGCGCGGTACCGCCGCGCAGCTTTGCTCACGCGAATTGCCGTTGGTCTGAACTTACGTGAGGTTTACGTGAGGATCGAGCCAGGATCGATAACGATGCGGAATCGGTTGCCCCGGGCTGCTACTTCGAGCGTCACCCCGTCCAGGCCCACCAGGACGGTGGAACCCTCGTGCCCCCGCGACGCCCAGCGGCAGCGGGAGGTGCCCTGCCAGGTCGGAGCCGCCGCAACCCATGGCCACGCCGGTGTGCGCGGGGCGTCGTCGGGGACGGGGCCGTGCCGCCGCCACGATCGCCCGGCCCACCGGATGCTCGCTGCACTGTTCCGCCGAGGCGGAGAGGCTCGGCAACTCGTCTTCTTCGTGAGGGAGTTGAGGGACGACCGGCGTGATCCGTCACCGCGGCCGACTTGATCAGCACACCGTGGCGGCCCGCGTTCGCGATCGCCGACAGCAACGGCGGCATCGTCGCGAGGACGACGGCCCACGGCGAGGCCACGATCATGAAGGTCATGGCCGCCGGTCTCGAACAGTCGGCGTGCCCGCACGAGTTGCGGCTGTTGCGCGATCTCGATCGTCCACGCCCTGTACGACCACCACGTCGCCCGTCACGTCAGAGGCTTGCGGGCCTCGATGAGGTGGCGGGTGCTGTGGGCCACGAACGGGCCCTCCTTCTCCATCCGCTCGTGCAGCGCGCGGAGCTGGGGCTCGTACGCCTCGGCCGTGAAGCCCGGGACCATCCAGACGACCTTGCGCAGGAAGTGGACGACGGCCCCGATGTCGTAGAACTCGATGCGCAGGCGCTCGGCGCGCAGGTCGACGATCTCCAGGCCCGCCGCCTCGGCCTCGGCCCGTTCGATCTGCGGGTCGCGGCCGTTGCGCACCTCCTGCGGCTGCGGTCCGACGAAGTGCTCGACGAGCTCGAACACGCTGCTGGGGCCCACGTGCTGGGCGAAGTACGTGCCGCCGGGCCGCAGCACGCGGGCGATCTCGGGGAACGGGGCCTTGACCGGGTGGCGGGCCGTGACCAGGTCGAAGGCGTCGTCGGCGAAGGGCAGCGGGGCGTCGGAGGCCGACGCGACGACGACCACGCCACGCGGGCCGAGGAGGCGGGTGGCCTTCGCCACGTTCGGCGGCCAGCCCTCGGTCGCGGCCATCAGGGGCGGCAGCTTCGGGGCGAGGTTCAGGACCTCGCCGCCGCCGGTGTCCAGGTCGAGCGCGGAGTGCACGCGGCCGAGGCGCTCCCCCAGCAGACGGGCGTATCCCCAGGTGGGGCGCTGTTCGGTGGCCCGGCCGTCGAACCAGGAGAAGTCCCAGCCGTCGGTGGGCGCGGCGACGGCTTCCGCGACGAGCTCCTCGTAGGGGCGTCCGGTGTGCGTGGGGCGAGGGTGATCGGCGCTGGTCATGGCCGCCATGGTCGCAGGGGAACCCGGAGCGGCTCATCTTCTTTTCCCGACGGCGACGGCGGCACGGCCCTGAGCACGGGCCGTCGGCACGCTCGATGGCGCTGTCAGTGGCGCTGTCGGTGGGCGCTGCTACTTTCATGCGACCAGATCGAGCGGGACAGCGGAACAACGGGGGACACGGCATGGGCACGGAGCGGATCAGGCAGGTCCCGTTCGAGGGCGACGAGAAAGAGAGCCTGCACATCGCGCTCGACCGGCACCGGGACGTGGTCGTCTGGAAGCTGGCCGGGCTCGACGAGGAGCAGGCGCGGCGCCCCCTGACTCCCTCGGGGACGAGCCTGCTCGGGCTGGTGAAGCACCTGGCGTCCGTCGAGTACGGCTGGTTCTGCGAGACGTTCGGGCGGGAGAGCGAACCGCTGTGGTTCGACCCGTTCGAGAACGAGGACATGGCCGCCACCGACGACGAGACGACGGCGGACATCCTGGCCTTCTTCGCGCGGGCGCGCGCCGCCGCCGACCGGGCCGTCGCCGAGCTGCCGCTGGACACGGTCGGTACGGCGTGGGACGGGCGGAAGGTGTCGCTGCGCTGGGTGCTCGTGCACATGGTCGAGGAGACGGCGCGGCACGCGGGCCACATGGACATCCTGCGGGAACTGATCGACGGGACGACGGGCGGCTTCCCGGCCCTGCCCGCGAAGTGAGCGGCCTCCGGTAGGGGTGGCCCCCGGGGCGATTCGGGGGAAGTCCCCTCTTCCGTTGCCCCCAGGGTCCGCACGTACTCTTGGCGGACCCCACGCCCCGCTCCGCTCTCTTCTCCCCTCATCCCGCACATTTCCCCCCGCACGACCCGTCCGTCCCCCCGCCTCACCGCAGAAATGCGAGCACATGTCCGTACGTTCCGCGATAGCGACCTGGCTGACCCGTCTCTACTTCTCCCGGCTGCGGAAGAAGGGGGGAAGCCTCGATCTGTCCGTCCTGTCGAAGCTGCCCGACGGGGCGCTGCTGCCCCTGCGACGTGAGGGCGTCGACCCGGTTCCCGAGATCGGCGCGCTGCGCGACAGCGAGCCCGTCAGCAGACTGCCGATCCCCGGCATGACGGTCTGGCTGGTGTCCGGGTACGACCAGGCGAAGGACGTCCTGGGCAACGCCAAGGCGTTCAGCAACGACTTCCGGCACCTGGTCGGCGTGGGCGGCGCGGGGGCGGACCAGAACCCGGGCGGTCTCGGCTTCTGCGACCCGCCGGACCACACGCGGCTGCGCCGGCTGCTGACCCCCGAGTTCACGATGCGCCGGCTGTCGCGTCTGACGCCGCGCATCCACGCGATCGTCGAGGAGCAGCTCGCGCACCTGGAGAAGGCGGCGCACGAGTCGCCCGACGGCACGGCCGACTTCGTCGAGCACTTCGCGATGCCGGTCCCGGCCCTCGTCATCTGCGAGCTGCTCGGTGTCCCGTACGAGGAGCGCGACGCGTTCCAGCGGTTCTCGGTCGCCCGGTTCGACGTGCTCGGCGGCGCGGGCGCGTCGTTCGGCGCGGTGTCGCAGTCGCTCGACTATCTGCGCGGCGTGGTCGCCGAGCAGCGCCGCAATCCCGGCGAGGGCCTGCTCGGCATGCTCGTGCGGGAGCACGGCGACAACATCACCGACGAGGAGCTGACGGGGCTCGCGGACGGTGTCCTGACCGGCGGTCTGGAGACCACGGCCAGCATGATCGCGCTCGGCACCCTGATCATGCTCAAGGACCGCGAGCACTTCGAGGCGCTGCGCGACGCGGAGGACCCGGCGACGGTCGCGGCGCCCTTCGTCGACGAACTCCTGCGTCATCTCACCGTCGTGCAGACGGCGTTCCCGCGGTTCGCCCGTGAGGACATCGAGATCGGCGGCGTGCCGATCGCGGCCGGCGACATCGTGATCGTCTCGCTGAGCGCCGCCGACCGTGACCCGCGGCTCGGCCCGGACATGGACGCCTTCGACCCGTCGCGCCCGCCGGCCGCCTCTCACCTGGCCTTCGGCTACGGCATCCATCGCTGCATCGGCGCCGAGCTCGGCAAGATGGAGTTGCGCGCCGCGTTCCCCCAACTGGTCGGCCGTTTCCCGGAGTTGAGCTTGGCGGTGGAGCCTGCCGAGCTGGAGTTCCGGAAGCTGTCGATCGTGTACGGGGTCGAGCGACTGCCGGTGCGGGTCGGCTGAGGGGTTCCCTTCCACGCGCCGGGCCGCCAGCGATCTCTGACAGCCCGGCGCTTAGGCTGCTGCCGTCCGCGGTTGACCGTTGAACGGCTGCCGCGGTTCGACTCGGGAGTGGGGGGAGCGCCGGTGAACGACGCGAGTGGGGTGTTCAAGCCGCTTCTGGCGGACGATCCGACGGTGGTGGCGGGTTACCGGATCGCCGCCCGGCTCGGTGCCGGCGGCATGGGCCGGGTCTATCTGTCGCACACGCAGGGCGGGCGCCCCGTGGCCCTCAAGGTCGTACGGCCCGAACTCGCCGACGATCCCGACTTCCGGCGGCGCTTCCGCCGGGAGATGGAGGCGGCCCGCCGGGTGCGCGGCGCGTACACCGCCGAGCTGATCGACGGCGACGCGGACGGCACTCCGCCCTGGCTCGCCACGCTGTACGTCCCCGGGCCCTCGCTCGCCGAGGCCGTCGCCCGGCGCGGACCGATGCCGGTGCCCGCGGTGCTGTGGCTGATGGCGGGGGTGGCCGAGGCGCTGCACGCCATCCACGGCGCGGGGATCGTGCACCGCGATCTGAAGCCGTCGAACGTCCTGCTCGCGTCGGACGGCCCGCGCGTCATCGACTTCGGCATCTCGCTGGCCTCCGGCATCAGTTCGCACACCGTGACGGGCACCTCTATCGGAACGCCGCAGTTCATGGCGCCGGAGCAGGCGGCCGCGGGCCAGGTGACGGCGGCGACCGATGTGTTCGCGCTCGGTCAGACGGCGGCGTTCGCGGCGCTCGGCGAGCCGCTGTACGGGGACGGTCCGGCGGTCAGCGTGCTGTACCGGATCGTGCACGAAGCACCCGATCTGTCCGGACTCCCGGCGGAGTTGCGGCCGTTGATCTCCCGATGCCTGGCCGCCGATCCGGCGGACCGGGCGGGGCTCACGGAGATCGTGGAGTGGTGCCGCAGGGAACTGGGCCCGGACGCCGACGCGGGGACCGGTCTCTCGGTGTGGCGTGAGGTGACGGGCCCCGAGGTGACGGTGCCACGCCCGGTCCCGGCGCCCGCCCCGGCCCCCCTGGGCACGCGCGTCTACGCCACCGAGCCGCTCTCCCCGTGGCGGGCACCGGACGCGGGACCCACCGGTCCGACCTGGGCCGACCCGGAGACGCGGCGGTCCCGAAGACGCCGGAACGCGCTGATCGGGGTCGCGGGCGCGGCGGTGGGTCTGCTGCTGCTGGGCGGTCTGGGCTGGGGGCTGTACGAGGGGATCGACCGGGCGCGGGCCGCGCGGTCGAACGGGGCGGCGTCGCAGTCGTCGGGATCGTCGGGCCTGACGGGCACATCGGGTTCGTCGGGCTCATCGGGTTCGTCGGCAGGGTCCGACTCCTCCGGAGCCAACGCCACTTCAGGCACGACGGACGCGGCGGGCTCCGCCGGTAGCTCAGGGAACTCCGGGTCCTCCGCGTCCTCCGGGTCGGGCGGGTCCTCCGCGTCGCCGCGGGCGGCCACGCACCCGATGCAGATGCTGCGGGAGGACAACTCCCTGCGCCTCAGGGACGGCTCCGAACTCAACAACCGTAAGGGCGACATCCGCTTCACCTGCGCCAAGGAGACCAGCTGCGCGTTGGAGAGCGACAAGACCATGATCGCGCCGGCCTGGAAGCGAGACGGCTCGGCCCTCGACAACTGCCGCGGCTACCTCGCCGGTACGGGTGCCGACAAGCGCATGCCGCTGGCGGCGATCACGACGGAGAGCGAGATCTGTTTCGAGCAGCCCGACGGCACCATCGGCCTGTTCGTGGTCCAGACGAAATCCACCGCGCTGCCCGAGGGCAAGGGCAACTTCCTGACCGGCAACCTGACGGTGTGGCCGGCGTCCTAGGGGTGTGTGCCGGAAAATGTCGCGGCGGCGGGCCCGGTGCGACATTTCTGCGGAGGGGTGGGGGGGAGCCGGGGGTGCGGCCGGACCCTCCGCCCGGACCCCGACCGCCTCAGTCCTCCAGGGTGTCGCCGCGCCGCATCGCGCGCCGTACCTCCTGGTCGACGGCCCACGCGTCCGCCACCGGCCCGACGTGCCGCAGCTTGTCGGGGTTGATGACGGACCGGATCGCCTGGATCCGCCCGTCCGCGATGTCGAGGGCCAGGGCGTTGAGGACCTTGCCGTCCCGGTCGCGGAAGATCGCGCCCGGCTGGCCGTTGACCTCGTGCTGCTCGAACGACACCTCGACCCTGGCCATCCCGGGGAAGACGGAGGCGAGGAGCCGGGCCACCTTGTCGGCGCCGATGATCGCGCGGGCCAGCTGCGGGGCCTTCCCGCCGCCGTCGCCGACCATGGACACCTCGGCGGCGAGCAGTTCCTGGAGTCCGAGGACGTCGCCCTCGCGCAGCGCGTCGAAGAACTGCGCCGCCAGCTCCTCGCGTTCGCCGCGGTCCGCCTCGAACCGGGGCCGCCCCTCGGACATGTGCTTACGGGCCCGCACGGCGAGCTGCCGGCACGCGGACTCGGAACGCCCCACCGCCTCCGCGACCTCGGGATACCCGAAGTCGAACACCTCGCGCAGCACGAACACGGCCCGCTCCAGCGGACTCAGCCGCTCCAGCAGCAACAGGGCGGCCATGGACACGGAGTCCGCCAACTCCGCGGATCGCGCCGGGTCTTCGTACGGATCGGAGAGCAGTGGCTCGGGGAACCAGGCCCCCACGTACCGCTCCCGGCGTACCCGCGCCGAGCGCAGCACGTCGATCGAGATCCGGGTGACGGTGGCGGACAGGAACGCCTTCACCGACCGCGGCACGGTCGCCGACGCCTCGAACCGCAGCCAGCTCTCCTGCACCGCGTCCTCGGCCTCGCTCACACTGCCGAGGATCCGGTACGCGATGGAGAACAGCAGCGGCCGCAACTCCTCGAACTCATCGGTCCTGCCACCCATCCCGGCTCCCCCGCCTAGCCCGACACCCTCTGGAACAACGCCGTTCACGCACGCTCACCCGCCGAAGGACTCGGGGCCGAGGCGACCCCACACGATAAGCGCCGCGAGCACGAGATAGATCAGGTTCACCCCGACGAGCCCGATCTCGCCCCGCCGCCCGTGCGTGGCCATGGCGCCGACCATCAGCACGACCCAGCAGGCGGCGGTCACCGGCACCATCACGGTCCCGACCCCGACGAGCGCGGGCAGCACGAGCCCGACGGCGGCGAACAGCTCGACCACCCCGAGCCCCTTCACGAACAGCCCCGGCACGTCACCGGTCCATCCCCCACCGTGCGCGGCGGCGAGCTTCTCCGTCGGCACGAACGCCTTGCTGACACCACCGCCCAGAGCCACCAGGGCCAGCAGGCCGGTGCAGATCCACAACGTGACATTCAGACTCATGAGCCCTCGCTCCTCCACCGGACATCGCCTACACGCCTTACGACGAGAGGGGGCGGCTCCCTGTGACATGCCGTACGGGATCGGGAGACGGTTGCAGGCGACAGCTCACCGACTCCTCCGCTGTTCTGCTGAGCGAGTTCCGGCGTAGCGGTAGGAGGCCGAGGCAGGCGCATGCCCTACGGCCCCGAGCCGTTCCGACTCACCCCGCATGCCGCGCATTCGTCGGCCGAACGAAACGCGGGCCCGCGACGTCTGGGGCGTATGACACTGTCGCGGCGTGCCGCCGTCCTGGTTCTGAGCGTCGGGCTGTTGCTCGTCGGCTGTTCGTCCTTGTCCGACGACCCCGGCGACGACCCGTACACCGGGCCTACGCTGCCCGCACGTACCGAGGCCAAGGGCGAGAACGGCGAGTGGGAGAAAGGGCCGGCGCATCCGAAGGACCACAAGCCGTACCCGTACGACATCTACACGCACTGCGGAATCAAGTGGGTGGAGTTCGGCGGGCGTTGGCGGGTGCTCGACTCCGTGTTTCCGGGGGCGCCACAGGTCAAGGGTGACCCGCCCTCGCAGTACAGTCAGCGGCTCGCCGGTCATATGACCCTGATCGGGCCGGACACCGCCAACTTCGACGCCGCCGGAATGCCGACCATGCGGTTCGTGCCGACCGAGCGGAAGCCTCCCGGCTGCCGATGAGAGTCGGCCTCTCCGTCCAGTACTCCACCTGTAGTTCCTGATGTGACGGTCGGCGTTGGCCTCTCGCAGGGGCCCGATCACAGGGTCTACAGGTCCAGCCTCTTCTGTTGATCAGAAACCGCTCGGGTTCTGATCAACAGAAGAGGTCTTCACCGGGGTCGCCTGATCCGCCTCGACGGTCCTGGCGGCTTCGGCTGTTTCCCGGAAGGTGACGACCGCCTCGCCGTTCTCCTGCGCCCATGCGGTGAGCATCCTGATGGGCTCCTCCAGGGTTCGCCCGAGATCGGTCAGGCTGTACTCCACGCGCGGCGGGGCCTCGGCGTACGCGTGCCGCTCGACGAGCCCGTTCGCTTGGAGCCGGCGCAACGTCTGGGTCAGTACCTTGCGCGAGATGCCACCGCTCAGCTCGACCAGCTCGCCGTGGCGCAACGGGCCGTCGGTCAGCGCGAAGAGCGTGACCATGGACCATTTGCTGGCGATGATCTCCATGGCCAGGAGAGCGGGACAGTCGGCGAGGAAGACGATTCCGGGACGCAGGCTCACGCCTCGAAGGTTACCTGGAGGTACCTGATGGCCGCCTATCGTCGTCGAGGTGCGCACGCTCCCTGACTCGCATCTCGCACGATTGAGGTTTCAGCCATGTTCGTCTCGCTTGCCGTCGTCACCGTGCTCATGTCGGCGCTTCTCCTGATATCGGCCGGGGCCAAGTCTCTGCGGACGCCGCACATCACGCAGCAGATGTCCACCCTCGGAGTGCCGCAGCGCATGATGGCTTTCCTGATCGGCGCTCAGATCGCGGGCGCGGCCGGTGTGATCGCCGGACTCTGGTGGGGACCCGTCGGAATCGCCGCCGCGATCGGCCTGACGTTCTACTTCGCCGGGGCGGTCGCCTTCCACCTGCGCGTCGGCGACCGCAAGGGCGCGTCCCCGGCGGCGGTCCTCGCTATGGCCTCCGTCGCCCTGATTGTGCTGCGTGCCGCCACCCTCTGACAGCGGACAGCCGTTCCGACGCCGGTCTTGATCGTGCCGAGTGAGGCCCGCTCGGACCGGCCCGGGACCTTGCCCACCGCCTGCACCGGTCCGACCATCAACCCCACGTGTTTGGGCTTGAGTTGACGCGCCTTGATGCGGGCCGCGAAGAGATCGGTCGCCATCGAGCCGAGTACGCCGAGAATGATTCAGGCGCTGCCCGAAGGGGTTCGTCATGCTCGGTCCCGCCGGCGTCCAACTCCACTTCGCCGACCTCCAGGACGGCATCGTCGATCTCAGTGACACGACCCCGCCGGCCACCATCAGGCGATCCGTGGGGATCCTCGCCCGCATGGCCCAGCTTCTCGAACTGCCGGTCATCCTCTCGGCTGCGCCGCGCCCCGGCGGCCCCGCCGTCGTCGAGGAGGCGGCCGTCCCCCAGGCGCCGGTCTTCGTCCGTGACGGACCGTGCGCCTGGGACGACACCCCCACCCGTCGCGCCCTCACCGCCCAGCCGCGCAAGCACCTCGCCCTCTGCGGCGTGACCAGCGAGATCGTCGTGCTGCACACGGCACTCGACGCCCTCGCGGCCGGGTACGAGGTCTCCGTGCTCCTCGACGCCTGCGGCGGCCTCTCCTCGCGCACCGAGCAGGCCGCCTTCCGTCAGATCGAACTCGCCGGAGGCCGCGTCATCGGCGTCGCCGGCTTCGCGACCGACCTCGTACGCGACTTCACCACCCCGGTGGGCCGGGAGGTCATCACCGCCCTGCACGGCCTGGTCCAGGAGCCGGTGGTCGAGGGGGCGCGTTACCCCCTCGACCGCGACCGCAGGGTCGTCGACTACTCGGGCCCGCCCGTGGCATCACACCGGGGGCAGCGGCACGGCAGCGCGGTCGGCGTGCGCGGCTGCGGGTCGCCCGGCGCCGCCACCACCTCCCGGACCGGCCCGCACTCCCCGACCCTGCGCCCGTGCGCGTCCACCCGGTAGACGGCGAGCGTCAACCGCGATGCCTGGCGCTGGAGTTCAGGCTCCGGCCGTCCCCGTCGGGTCTCGTCGAGGAGTTTCAGGGCGTCGGTGAGGGGCGGGTAGTGGCGGGCGCAGTCCGGGCACGCGTAGACGTTGAAGCCGGGGCCCGTCGGGGCGTGGACCTCGTGGACCAGGACCGGCTCCTCGGTCGTGCGCTGGCAGCGGGCACACATGCGCATCGTCATCGCGCGCCTCCGTGGATCAGCTCCGGGCGCGGTCCTACGTCGATGCCGAGCGTCGCCAGGTAGAGGGCTCGGCGGCGGTCGCGTTGCTGTCGACGCCGGTGCTCGTGTTCCGCCGCCGACAGGACGTAGGGGCGTACGAGGTGGGAGGCGGCGCCGTCGAGGCGTTCCGTGTAGCGGGGTGGCGGGGGCGGGGTCGGCGCCGCCAGGGCGAAGGGGGCCCGGTGGCGGCCGGACGGTGCGGGCATGCAGATCCGCAGGACCCAGGCCAGGGCCCTGAGAGTAAGGTCGAGCACGTTGACGCTCCTTGCAGCGTTGGCCGTGCCCCGGGACGGTTGCCTCCGTCGCCGGGGTCTCGCATGCCCACCGTAGAGGTAGAAGCTGAGCTCTGTATAGCGCATGTGGGCGACCTGGCAATAAGCGCAGGTCACAGGCGTCGTACAGTGTTCGAATGGCATCGGACTCTGGACGCAATCGCTCGCCGATTGACCCGACCAAGATCGCGTACGTCTACATGCAGCTGGCGGACTACATCGCCGGGCAGATCGCCGACGGCACGCTTCAGCCGGGAGCTCGCCTCCCCGGCGAGCGCGATCTCGCCGAGGAGTACGGCGTTGCCCACCTGACCATCCGCCGCGCCACCAAAGAGCTCCGTGAACGCGGTCTCGTCGTGACCCTCCCCGGGAAGGGCAGCTACATCGCCTACCCGGAGAATGCGGACGAGGGTGGCGACGGCGACAGCTGACGAGGATGACTCAACTCCCCTGCCCGAGCCGCTAGTTCGCGCCGCCACCCACAAGGGTGATCACCCGGCGAATCCCGCATGCCCTCGCGCGAGCGGACCTACGGTCTCGCCCATGGTCACCAGCAGCCACGAGTTCATTCACCGGATCTTCCAGGACCACCCGGAAGTCCTGGGGCCGGTCCTGTGCGCGCTTGGCGTGCCGGTTCCCCCGGCGCCCGAGATCAAGGTGATCTCTCCGGATGCCACGGAGCACAAGCCGCTGGAGCGCCGCGCCGACAGCGTGCTGCACGTCACCTGGGCGGGCTCCGAAGACGTCACCGTGATCGTCGAGTCGCAGCAGCGGGTCAAGCCGGACAAGCCGGCGAGCTGGGCCTACTACCTCGGCTATTACGCGACGAAGTACGAGCGCCCCGCTCTCCTCCTGGTGACGACACGGGACCGCGCCACCGCGCGCTGGGCGGCGGGGCCCTTTCACTTCGGTGCGGCCGGTTGGACCTCCCACACGGTGCATCCGCTCGTGCTGGGCCCGGACAGTATTCCCGCGATCACCAGCCCGGATGCGGCCGCCGAGAATCTGGCCGTGGCTGCACTGGCCGCCGTTCTGCGCAGCGAGGATCCGGAATCTCCGGCCATACTGGAGTCGCTGGCTCTGGCCCTGGCCGCGATTCCTGTCGAGAACAGCGGGTATTGGTGGGAATCGCTCGACTTCAGCCTCGGCAAGGGCCGGGCTCACGACATCTGGAGGGATCTGATGGCAACCATCCACTTCCCCGGTCATGGCACCTTCGCCGAGGAGCAGTACCTCGCCGGCGAGGCACAGGGAGAGGCGAAGGGCGAGGCGAAGGGCAAGGCGGAGGGGGTCCTGCGCATCCTCGATCACCGCGGGATCGACACCACCGCCGAGGACCGTCGACGGATCGCCGAGTGCACGGACCTCGACACGGTCGACCGCTGGATGGACCGCGCTTTCAGCGTGGCCTCTGCCACAGAGCTCTTCGCCGAGAACGAGTAGCGGCGCCCGCCCTGGCGGGCGGCGGGTGCCGTCAGTCGCTCTTGGGGAACGAGACTTCTACTCGGCGGTTCTTCTTTCGGCCCTGTTCTGAGCTGTTGTCCGCGATCGGGTAGTCCTCGCTGTAGCCGCGCACCTGGAACGTGACGTTGCCGCCGTCCGCGCCGAGCGCCGCCGTGAGTGCGTCGTGGACCGCCTCCGCACGCTTCTTGGACAGGGTCAGGCCGTGGGCGTATGAACCCAGGTTGTCCGTGAAGCCGAAGACGCGGACGGTGCTGGCCTTCTGGGTGTTGATCTCGTCCGCGATCGCCTGGATACGGGACTTCGCGTCCGGGTTCAACTTGGAACTGTCCTTGGGGAACAGGACCTCCGCCTGGAGCGCGAAGGTGACGTCTTCGTTGGTGTCGGTTCGGCGCTCCTCACCGGACAGGTCCTCCACGACCGACTTGATGTCCAGGACCTTCGCCGGAGCCAACGTCGCGCCGTCGGCGAGCTTCAGCCCCGGGCTGTTGGCGTCCACCTTGGGAGGGGCGGACGTGGTGGTGCTGCCAGGTGGGGCGCCGGTGGGGTCGTCGTCGGCGTGGGCGACGGTTCCTGTGGCGAGGAGGACCGTCGTCGCTGCGGCGAGCGCTGTGGTCGTCAGGGGGCGTCGGGGCATGTCATTCGCCCTCGGTGATGTCGATCGGGGCGGGGGGCATGGTCGGTACCTGGAGTTGGACCGAGGTGGTCTCCTCAGGCGGCGCCGGGAACTGGGCAAACCAGTCGACGGTCTTGCCCTGGTTCACTCCGCCCTCGAACTTGGTGCAGAGGCACCGCCCCTGGGTGTCTCGCAGGACCAGGTACTTCTTCTTGCCTGCCTGATCGACAACGCTGGCCCCGGCGAGAGAGCCGCCGTTGACCTGCATCTCGCTTTCGTCGCTCTTCCACTCCGTAGCGAGCCAGATACCGGAGGTCCCGTTCGTCACAGTCCCCGTGACATTGAGGTAGCCGCCCTCATCCCGGGTGACCGAAGTGACCGTGAGCGTGATCCCGTTGCTCTTCACCTCAGCCAGGGTCTTACCCGTCGCTGGCGCCTGCGACGTCTCCGACTTGTCGTCGCTGCCCTTCGCGGGCGGCGCCGACGACTTCGCGGCCTCACCACTCTTGTCATCGTCTCCACTACCGCAACCCGCGACGGAGAGAAGCAACCCAGTCGCGATCATCACCGCGGCCAGTGCTCGACGGGTCGTCGTCGTACGCCGAAGATTCATGGCTGGGGCTTCCCTCTTTCTCGTCGTGCGCATCGTCAGTCGGCCAGGTGGACGGAGAACAGGTCAGACGCGTCCGGCAGGTCCAGGGGATCGAAATCCTTAGGATCGATCTCGAACTCGGTCCCATCGCAGTCGAGTTCGACCGGCTTCTCAGGGTCGGCGTCCAGCGGGAAGTCGCAACGTGGTTCGATCACGGCAGTGGCGTGCGCCTTTGCCCGCTTCGTCTCCGTACCGGGGATCACCGTGTCACCCACCGTGTACCGGGTCTGCACCTCGACCCAGTAGCCAGGAAAGCCGTTGACCTCTCGGTCCTCCGGTCCACCGACGACGTCGGAGTCGTTCTGCGCGGCGAGGTCACCCGCCGCAGCCGCAGCGTCAGCGCCGTCGAACCCCTTGCCGTCGAGCCAGTCCAGCCAGTTCTCGTCATTGCCGACGGCCTTGCCGAGACCTTCCAACAGCTCGTCGCGTGACGCCTGCGCAGCAGCCAGCGCGGCAGCGTCCGCAGCGGACTGAGCGCCATTGCGGGCTGAGGCCGCCTGCGCGAAGGCGAAGAACGCGAGCGCGGCAAAGAGCAGGGCCCCCGTCAGCCAGATGTAGATGGGCAACGTTGATCCGCGATCCCCGCTGGGGAGACGGGAGGTCAGCCACCCGTGACGTTGTTGACCGCGTTGCCGATCGCCTGCGAGATCTTTCCGTCCAAGCCCAACTGATCTATGGCCACGAAGATCCCGGCGATCAAAATCATCAACCCCGCATACTCCACGAACCCCGCGCCCGCGTCCCCCCGGGCCCTCTCCCCCACCGAAGTTGTCCACTTCACCCACACCCCGAGCAGTCGGTCCTTGATCACGGGAGCCCCCTTCCACCACGGCATCCAGAACAACACACGCAACGTACGCGAGGTGCGACCGTGCGCACTCGGTTTCGGCGATTAAGGGGCGATGCTTGACCGGAAGTTGTCGGCCCGTTGCCTCGTCGTACGACATCCGTATCCCCCGCTGTCGCCGCCTGATTCGCTCGCGCTAAGCACTCGGTGTGACTGACGTTCGGTTGCCGTTGGGCCACTATAGCCAGCCGGGGGGCGGCAGAGGAGGGTCTTAACGTGCCAATGTGGAGCGGGAGTTGACTCCCCGCGTTGCCCGCTTCGCTTCCGCCAACGGTCAGCGCGTCAGTGGGCCGCGAACTGGGCTCCCGTGCGCTGCACCGTATCGGGACTGAGGGCGATTCCGGTGACGGTGACCTGTTCGCCGTAGATGTCGGTGAGACGGATCGCGGCGCCGCAGCCGTTGCCGTCCTCGGCGAGGAAGTAGTTGTACTCGGTGCGCGGGAGGCCGCGCCAGCCCGAGGAGGTGCGGAGCTCCAGGCGGGCCAGGGGGTTGCGGTGGTCCAGGGCCTGGATGCCGCACCAGTTGCGCGAGGAGCCCGTCTTGTAGCGGATCGCGATCGCCTGGGACCGGGGCGGGCTGACCAGGGACCAGGTGATGGGGATCTGGCCCTTGACGGGTGCGGCCAGTCGCGCGAACGCCTCCGCGCTGAGGTCGAGTTGGCCGGGGGCGCAGGGGGCCGGGCACTCGTTCGTGATGCGGACCGTGATGGTGGCCCCGGATGCCGCGCGGACGCGTACGTACGCTCCGCATGCTTTCGACGTCTCGTAGTCGGCCGTGTTCATCGCGGCCGTCATCGTGGTGCCCGCGGGGCCGTACGTGCAGGCTCCGTCGCCGTCCCCCGCGTCGTAGAAGGTCGCCACGCCGTTGTACGTCGCGCCGGGGCGGATGCGGCCCGCCAGTGGCGCCGTGCGCGACGACCCGGCAGCGGGCGCGGCCGTCGTTCCGGCCGTCGCCGGTGATGTGGACCTGGACTTCGCCCGGGAGTGGGCCGGCTTGCGCTGGGGGGACGCGCTGCCGTGCCGCTTCGGCTTGCTCGCGGACGGGGAGGGCGATGTGGTCCACGGCTTGAGTGTCGTGGTGGTCGAGCGGGGTGTGGGGGACGTGGTGGACGTCGCTACGGACGTGGCGTCGTCGCCCGTGTCGAGGGCCACGAGGAGTGTGGCGAGGAGGACGACGAGAGTGCCGGCCGCCAGGAGCGCGTACGGGGTCAGGGCCGCGCGGGGGCCGCGGCGGTGCGGGCGTCGGCGTCGTGCCACAGGGGTTCCTCACAGGAGTCGTACGGGGCGTGCCGCCTCTGTGTGGTCGCCGGTGCGGGAAAGGTTGCCGTCCGCCGGGGGGTTCAGCGGCCCAGGATCGAGCCGAAGTCCGAGCCCGAGCCGAGGAACATGCCCGTCGCGATCAGGATCATCGTGGCCGGGAGCATGAAGACCAGGGTGACCATGGTGGCCTTGGGGATGGTCTTCGCGGCGCGGCGGCGGGAGTTCTGGGCGTCGGTGCGGCGCATGTCCGTGGCGAGCTGGATGAGGGTGTCGGCGATGGGTGAGCCGAGCTCCTCGCCCTGCTGGAGGGCCGAGACGAACTGGGCGACCTGTTCGGAGGCGTTGCGGCGACGGAGTTCGTCGAAGGCCTGGCGGCGCGGGACGCCCATGTCCATCTGGCGCAGGGTGATGCGCAGTTCGTCCGCCCAGGGGCCCTCGTACTTCTCCGAGACGCGGTCGAGGGCCTGGCGGAAGCCGAGGCCGGCCGAGACGACGACCGCGAGGACGTCGAGGAAGTCGGGGAGCGTGCGGTCGATGACGTCCTTGCGGTCCCGGACCGCCTGCCAGATGAGGGCGTCCGCCGCGACCGCTCCGAAGACCAGTGTCAGCAGGGCGAAGAGCGGCTGGCCGTTGGTGAGGAAGACCAGGCCCATGACGAGGCCGAAGGCGCCGTAGACGGCGCGGCGGGCCGCGTAACGGTCGACGGTGAGGCCGCCGGGGTTGCCCGCCATGTCGATCCTGCGGCGCTTGGCGTCGACGCGGCGCGGGCCCATCAGGCGCAGGACCAGGGGGGCGAAGCGCATGCCCAGGCGGTCGACGGCCGAGCCGGTCGCCGAGACGCGGGTGGCGCCGACCTCCAGGGCGAGGGCGAGGTCGTCGGGGACCTTGGCGTCGGCGCGGTACATGCGGACGCCGGTGAGGATGCCGAGGACCGCGAGACCGGAGAGAGCGGCGAGCAGGAGGCCGATGAGCGTGGTCGACATGCTCACACCTCGATCTTGCCGAGGCGGCGGATCACGAAGAAGCCGATGGCGTAGAGGCCGAGGGAGACCAGGATGAGGGTCTGGCCGAGGCCCGAGCCTGTCACCTTGGCCAGCGCGCCCTCGTTCGACGAGTTGATCAGCAGCAGGGATCCCAGGCCGAGCAGCGGGACCGTGAACGCCGTCGCGTTGACCTCGGAGAGCATGGTGCGGATCTCGCGGCGGGTCTCCTTGCGGTCCTCCAGGGTCTGGGTGAGGTTGCGCAGCGAGGAGACGACCGTGCCGCCCGCCTTGTTGGCCAGGACCAGGGTGGTGACGAGGACGATGAGTTCGCGGGACGGGAGGCGGGCGGCGAGTTCGTCGAGGGCGTCGTCGACGGAGTGGCCGAGCGCCAGCCGGTCGGAGACGCGGGAGAGTTCCTCGCCCGCGGGGGCTTCGAGCTCCTCTGCGGCCATCGCGAGGGACGTGCGCAGGGCGAGGCCCGCCGCCGTCGCGTTGGCCAGGAGCCGCGCCACGTCCGGGAGTTGGTTGATGAACGCCTCGATGCGCTTCTGGCGTTGCCAGTTGAGGAAGATGACGGCCGCCCAGATCGCCACCGCTCCCGCGATCGGGCCGAAGAACGGGGCGAGCGTCGTCGCCGCGAGGAGCCACAGACCGGCGACGACCGCGGCCACGTAGACCGAGAACTCGCCCGCGGTCAGGTCGAGGCCGGTCGCCGAGAGGCGGAGGTGGACGGCCTTGCCCAGGCGGGTGCGGCGCAGCCGGCGGTCGACGCCGGTGAAGCGGCGGGCGCGGCTGCCGCCCGCCGGGCCGTAGCCGCCGGCCGGGTAGCCGTCGAGCCGGTCGACGAGAGCTTGGCGCTGGGCGCGGCCCGACGCGAGGGCGTGGACGGCCGCGACCGCGACCACGCAGGTCAGAACGGTCGCGCCGAGGGCGATGAGGGCGGGATTCGTCATGACCCGTCACCTTCCGTGGCGGACAGGGGTGTGCGGGGTGTCATCCCGTCGCCTTCCATGACGGACAGGAGTGTGCGGGGTGTCATCCCGTCGCCTTCCATGACGGACAGGAGTGTGCGGGGTGTCATCCCGTCGCCTCTCTCGTGTTCTGTACGTCGACGGACTCGACGACGCCGAACGCCGGCGGGACCGCCTCCCCCGCGATGTACAGCCGGTCGGCGACGCGGCGCGGCAGCGGCAGGTGTTCGTAGTAGCCGTGGACCCGGCGCTGTTCGAGGTCGGAGGCCCCGGAGAGGTACGGCTGGGAGACGAAGCGGGTCACGGTGGCGATCGTGAACTGTTCGCGCCCGTGCGAGACGAGCAGCGCGATCTCGCTGACCCGGCGGGAGCCGTCGGCGTGCCGGGTGAGCTGCACGAGGACGTCGACGGCCGAGTTGATCTGGTCGCGCAGCGCCTCGAAGGGGACGTCGACCTCGGACATGGAGCCGAGGGTCTGGAGGCGGGTCAGGGCGTCCTCGGCGGTGTTCGCGTGGACCGTGGCGAGGGAGCCGTCGTGGCCGGTCGACATGGCCTGGAGCATGTCGAGGGTCTCGCCGCCGCGGACCTCGCCGACGATGATGCGGTCGGGGCGCATGCGCAGGCTGTTGCGGACCAGGTCGCGGATGGTGACCTGGCCCTTGCCCTCGACGTTCGCCGGCCGTGATTCGAGGCGGATGACGTGGTCCTGCTGGAGCTGGAGCTCCGCCGAGTCCTCGATGGTGATGATGCGCTCGTGGGACGGGATCAGCGCGGAGAGGGCGTTGAGGAGGGTCGTCTTGCCCGAGCCGGTGCCGCCGCTGACGATGATGTTGAAGCGGGCCCGTACGCAGGCCGCGAGCAGCATCAGCATGTGCTCGTCGAGCGAGCCGAGTTCGAGGAGTTCGGTGAGGCTGTACGCGCGCGGGAAGCGGCGGATGGTGAGGGTCGCGCCCGTCAGGGCGAGCGGCGGGATGATCACGTTGACGCGCTCGCCGGTGGGGAGGCGGGCGTCGACCATGGGGTTCGACTCGTCGACGCGGCGGTTCACCGTGGAGACGATGCGCTCGATGGTCTGCATGAGCTGCTCGGCCGACGCGAAGCGGATGGGGAGCTGCTCGACCCGTCCCGAGCGCTCCACGAAGATGGAGTCGGGGCCGTTGACCATGATCTCGGTGATGGAGGCGTCCGCGAGGAGGGGCTCCAGGATGCCGAGGCCGAGGGCCTCGTCGACGACGCGGCGGATCAGCTGCGCGCGCTCGGACGAGGAGAGGACCGGGCCCTCGCGGCTGATGATGTGGCCGAGGACGCGCTCCAGGCGGACGCGGCGGTCCGCGGCCTGGAGAGAGGACATCTCCGCGAGGTCGATCTCCTCCAGGAGCTTGGCCCGGTAGACGGCGACGAGGCCGTCGTCGCGGGACGGTTCGCCTCCGGTGGTCTCGCGGGTCGCCACGACGCGGTTGCGCAGGCTCATCGTCAACTCCCCTCGTCGGACTGGTCGTTCGGCATGGTGGCGGTGCGGTGGATGTCCCAGCCGTCGAAGAGGGGGATGATCGCGGGGACGTGGACGGTGACGTCGGCGGTGATCGTGTCGCCCGCGCCGATCGCCGCCGCGGGGTTCAGCCAGGCGCTCGCCGCGCCGGACGCGGCCGTCTGGCCCGTGCCGGGGTTCAGGGATTCCGCCCGTGCCGCCGCGCGGCCGCGCTGCCCGCCTGGCTGGCGCCGTAGCCGACCAGGCCGAGCTGGATCGCGGCCATGCCGATGATCAGGAGGAAGGGGAGGAAGCCGGCGAACTCCAGCATGGAGACGCCGTGGTCGCCGCGCAGCCGCCTCCTCGCCGTCGGGGGTGGCTCCGGTGCCGGCGCGTGCGGGGTCCGTCGTGGCCGGTCGCGCCCTTCGGCGGAGCCGCTGGTCGATACGGCCCCGCGCGCCTGGCGGGGTCGCTCCGCCCCGGCACCTGGACGTGCGGTCACGGTGTCGTCTCCGTCGCCGCCCCGGCCTCGCCCGTGACGCTCCAGCCCGGGTTCACCCCCGGGAAGAAGAGGGGGACGTCGACCGTGACCGTGGCCTTCACGACGACCCCGTCGTCCGCGCAGGAGATCTCCGCGCCCTGCCAGGCGGCCGGCAGGTGCGACATGCCCGCCGTGTCGCAGGCCCCGCCCGCATCCCCGCCCCCGGCGGCCGCCGAGGTCGCGGCCCGCGCCGCCTCGTCCGCCGCGTTCCCCGCGAGGAGTACGTGTAGCCGTACAGGACGCACTGCCACATCAGTGCCAGGACGACGAGGACCAGCGGGAACATCGCCGCGAACTCGAGCGTGACCGCTCCCTTGTCGCCGCGGCGGCGGGCGCGGCGGCCGCCCGCCTCGGGTGCGGCGGGGGCGACCAGGCCGAGCTCGGCGGCCAGGGTCCACAGGGCCTGCTTGACGGTGGAGCGGTTGTCGAGATCCTGCATGCGGCCCGCGTCGACCGCGGCCTGGAGTTCCTTGTACGCGGCCGGGATCGAGGTGCCCGCCGTCTTCGTGCCGGTGACCTTCTCCACCAGGGAGGGCTGGATCTCGGACGTGCGGGCGTGCCGGTTGACGACCGTGAGGGTCTCCTCGGCCTTGCGGATCTGGAGCCGGTCCCAGAGGCGGACCATGCGCTTCGCCGCGCGGACCGCGACGACGTCCGGGGTGACCAACAGGGCCGTCTGGTCCGCGAGTTCGATCGCCGCCGCGTTCGCCGCGCCCATCTGCGTACCGCAGTCGATGACCACGACCTCGTAGCGGGCGCGCAGCGACTGGACGACCTGGCGGGCGACGCGGTCGGTGACCTCCTCGCCGCGCTCGCCGTCGGCGGGCGCGAGGAGGAGGTCGATGCCGGTCTCGTGGGTGAAGACGGCGTCCTGGAGGACGCGCGGGGTGATGTCGCGGATCGCGGAGAGGTCGGCGACGGAGCGGCGGAACTGCACGTCGAGGTACGAGGCCACGTCCCCGGACTGGAGGTCGAGGTCCAGCAGGGCCACGGACCTGCCCGACGCCCGCGCGGCGAGGGCGAGCTGGACCGCGCACAGGGTCGTGCCGACGCCGCCCTTCGCGCCGGTGACCGCGACGACGCGGCCGCCGCCGCCCGCCGGCATCAGTTCCGCGCCGGCGGTGCCCGCGAGGTGGCGGCGCATTCCGGCGGACCAGGACGCGGCGGCGTGCACGCGCTCGGCGAGGGCGTCGTAGCCGAGCGGGAACGCGACGATACCGCGGGCCCCGCTGTCCATCGCGGCCGTGAGCAGGGCCGGGCTGGTGTCGGCCGTGACGAGGACGACGCCGACCGCGGGGAAGCGCAGGACGAGGTCGCGGATCAGGTCCAACGCCGGTACGGGGCCGATGCGTTCATGGACGAGGACGACCTCGGGCAGCTCGTCGAGGGACTCGGCGGCCAGCCGGGCCAGGGTGTCGAGGAGCACGGTGGAGTCGGCGACCGGTGGCGCCGGTTCGGTGTCGGGCAGCTGGGAGAGCAGGGTGACCAGGGCGCGGGCGCCCTCCGGTTCCCCGATGGCCGGGAGGATGCGGGTCGTCATCGTCCGCCTGCCTTTCGCTCGGCCTGCGCCGCGGCCCGGCGCCCTGTCACTTGTCCTCGTCCAGGGTGTAGGAGCGGTCGCTCGGCGCGATCGCCGCGTCGTCGCCCGGAGCCACCAGCGCGAGCCGTACGTGGGACGCGAACGACTCGGCGTACGCGACCCGTTGGGCGTCCGAGGCGCCGAGGGCGAACGTGATCGGCACGGCCTCGCCCTGGCGGCGCACGGAGTTGCGGTCCGAGCTGTCCTGCTGGTCGATCGGGGTGAGCTTGCCGACGTCGATGACCTCGGCGTTCTCCACGATGACCTTGGACTGGTCCTTCTGCTTGTCGTTCTCGGCCTTGAAGGTGGCGTAGATGTTCACCTTCGAGCCCGGATTGATCTTTCCGGCGACGCCGGTCTCGGCGTCGATCATGATGGCGATCTCCTGCTGCCCCGCCTTGAGCCGGGGCCGCTCGACGATCATGTCGCTCTGGAGCAGGGAGCCCTTCTTGAGCTGGGTGACGGCGATCTTGCCCTGGATGTCGCGCAGGCTCCGCACGGCGGTGGACGACATCCAGCGCTCGGGCATCTCCACCTTCTCGAACTGGTCCCGCGACAGCTCCTTGTAGGGCGCGACGTCCGTCTTCAGCCGGTACGCGGTCTTCTCCGGGCCCACCTTGGAGTTCACGTCCCGGATGACCGACAGGACGCCCGCGAACGCGCCGACGGCGCACAGGGCCGAGACGACCAGGAGGATGACGCCGCGGCGCTGACGTGAGTTCATGGACCGGACAACCTCGTGGGTAGGCGGACGGGAGAGTCGGGGTGTGCGGCGGGCGGGGTCACTGCGGGGCCCGGGGCAGCGCCGCCCGGCCCGCGCCGGCGGCCGGCGCCAGGGCGGTGCGGCCGCCGCCCAGCCGGTCGGGAGGGGCCTCGGCGGCCAGGGGCGCGGAGCAGAACCCGCAGCGGTCGCCGAGGAGTTCGAGCCCGCACCAGTGGCACTCCTCGCGCCGCACGGACGAGACGAGCTGGTAGAGCACGGAGATGTCGGGGATCGCGGCGGCGAACTCGACGATCCGGCCCGCGCTCGCCCCCTTGCCCGTGGCCCACCACCGCGGCGACTCGGCCGGCAGCGCCGCCTCGGTGACTCCCTGTACCCGCCAGGCGGGGGCGAGGGTCTCGGTGACCCACGCGGCGGACTGCTGCCCGGCGGCGTAGTACATCCGCGTGCCGAAGGCGGGCCCGCCGGGCGTCTCGTCGCCGGTGACCCGCTGCACCTGCGGCTGCGGCGAGGCGAGGACGGCGAACTGGGCGTTCGGGGACCACGACTTGGCGTGCGCGCGCAGCGAGACGGGGACGCGGTCGAGCTTGGCGACGGAGCCGACGAGGGCGCCCGCGTAGATGTAGTGGGCGAGCAGCCGGGCGGCGGACGCGAGGACGCCGGGGCTGAAGTCGCAGATCGAGAGCTGGCGCAACTGGAGGGCGAGGACGGCGAGTCCGAGCGGCGGCAGCTCGGGCCGGAGGATCGCGATCCGGTCGCTTTCGAGCATGGACCGTACGGAATGCAGCCGGTGCACGACCGCATCCGGTACGGACTGCGGGCAGAGGGCGATCACATAGCCGTGCTGTTCGATCAGCGTGTGAACGTCGACGATCGCGCGGTCGAGCGGAT
This sequence comes from Streptomyces sp. Q6, assembly GCF_036967205.1. NCBI lineage: Bacteria > Bacillati > Actinomycetota > Actinomycetes > Kitasatosporales > Streptomycetaceae > Streptomyces > Streptomyces citrinus. Next base: position 5,394,453 of record NZ_CP146022.1, on the reverse strand, counting down.
ACGCGTCCTGCGCGTCCCCCATGGGCAGCACGGCGGCGCTCGGCGTGTGCCGGTCCGGCGAGGTCAGGACCAGGCCGGGGTCCGTCACGGCTATGGCGGTCGGCACGCGTGAACCCCCCGGTCGCTCTGTGCACGTGCGGTCACCGCAGCGTCCGGACGCTGCAGCCCTTCTGCCTGAGCACCATATCCACGCGAGCGCCCGGCAACACCCAACTTCTCACTGTTCACGGGGCGATGGGCAGGGCTTCGGCCGGACTTGGCGAGGAAGCATCGGCCCGGCCCCCGGTCCTGAGCGGCGCGCTCACCCCTCGCCGGCCGCCGCCTGCGCCCCCGCGATCTCCTTCTCCGCCCACGCGCTCCACTCCGCCTGCGTCGCCGCGAACCGCTTGCCCCACTCCAGGGTCAGTCGGCCGTAGACGGAGAGCGGGTCGTCGCCCCAGTCCATCGCCGCGTCCAGTTCGCGCAGGCCGGCGAGGCGTTCGGTCATGACCTCGCCGCGCTGCCGCAGGAAGGCGCGGGCCTCGTGCCACTCCACGGCACCGAGCAGGAACACACGCAGCAGGACGTCGTTGCGGCGGTAGCCGTTCGGGGTCGTCTCCAGGAGCCAGTGGCGCAGTTCGGTGCGGCCCGCGTCGGTGATCTCGTACGTCTTGCGGCCGCGCGCGCCCTCCTCCGCCACCCGGATCAGCTCGGTGGCGTCGAGCTTGGTCAGCTCTGTGTAGATCTGGCTCTGATTGGCGGGCCAGACGTTCGAGAGGGTCGTACGGAACGTGCCCAGGAGGTCGTAACCGCTCGCCTGGGACGCGCTCGTGATCGAGGTGAGCGCCGCGGCGTTCTTCGCGGTGTGCGCTGTCGCCGCGCCCGGCTCCGCGCTGGTGGAGCAGCGGCGACACCGCCCGCACCGCCCTGACCGTGGCCTGCGTCGCGCTGCCGATCCTCTTCACGGTGCGCTACCCGGACATCGCCCGCGCCCGCGCCACCGCGAAGTCCTGAAGGACCTAGAAGAACTCGGACCAGGGCTGGTCCCAGATCTGCTTCACGCACAGGACCACGAAGAGCAGCCCCGCGACGGTGAGCATGGCGTTGCTGAGCCAGCCGTTGCGCCAACTCGCAGGTGTGCGGGTTGAGTTGAGCAGCCAGACCAGGGTCAGCGCCAGGAACGGCATGAAGGCCGCGCCGAGGACCCCGTACAGGATCACGAGGCGGAACGGCTGGCCCTGGAAGAGCAGGACGATCGGCGGGAACGTCAGCCAGAGCAGGTACGCCCGGAACGGCCAGCCCTTCTCGCGCTCGCCGCGCGCGATGTCCTCACCCGAGACCTTCGCCCCGCGGTAGCGCTCGACGAAGTCGGCGAACATCAGGCTCACGCCGTGCCAGACGCCGATGAGCGAGGTGAAGGACGTGGCGAAGAAGCCGACCAGGAACAGCTTGGCCGTCGCCGTGCCGTACTCGTCCGCGAGGATCGCGGACAGGTCCACGAGTCCCTGGTCACCGGCGGCGATCGAGGTGTGCGAGGCGTGGAGGAGTTCGGCGCCGACGAACAGCATCGCCACGACGAAGACGCCGGTGGTGAGGTACGCGACCCGGTTGTCGAGCCGCATCACCTTCATCCAGGAGGCCTCGGTCCAGCCCTTGGCGTTGATCCAATAGCCGTACGCGGCAAGGGTGATGGTGCCGCCGACGCCGCCGATCAGGCCGAGCGTGTTGAGGATCGAGTCCTTCTCGTCGGGCAGCACCGGGAGCAGGCCGGCGAAGGCGTCGCCGAGGTTCGGGGTGACGCGGATCGCGAGGTAGACGGTGACCAGGAACATGACGCCCACCAGGACCGTCATGACCTTCTCGAAGACTGCGTACTTGTTGAACCAGACGAAGACGAGGCCGACGATGCCGCAGAGGATCGCCCACGGCTTGATCGACCAGTCGGCCGGGAAGACGTCGGGCCACAGCGCTTGCAGCGGCAGCGCGCTGGACGACATCGCGGCCGCGCCGTAGACGAAGCCCCAGATCACCACGTAGACGACGAAGAAGTACGTCGTCCAGCGGCCGAGGCTCGCCCAGCCGTCGAAGAGGGTGCGGCCGGTGGCCAGGTGCCAGCGGCCCGCCGCCTCCGCCAGGCTGATCTTCACGACGCAGCCGATGACCGCGGCCCACAGGAGCGTGTAGCCGAAGTTGCTGCCGGCGATGAGCGTCGCGACGAGGTCACCGGCGCCGACGCCCGTCGCCGCGACGACGATGCCGGGGCCGATGTACTTCCAGCTGGACTTGCGGGGTCGGTCGGGTTCGGTGGTTACTGAGGTGCCCGTGGTGTCCGCCATGAACACCAAGGGTGCGTAAAGGCGGGCCGCTGGCAAGAGCTACGCCAGGACCTTCACGTGATCAGTCCTCGAAATACTCGTCCAGCGCCTTGTCGACGGTGTCCGACCACTCCTTGAGGCGCGCCTTGTCGGGGGCCTCGACGTCGTTCGGGTACCAGCGGCTGTTGGGCGTGTGGACGGTGACGGTCAGGCGCTTGCGCGAGGTGCCGACCTCGACGGCGCTGATCTCGTCCCAGGTGAAGTCGCACTCCTGGTCGTCCAGCGTGAAGCGGACGCCGGTCGCGTCGACCGAGATCGAACCGCGGCGGTCCTTGGCCTCCAGGGCCGGCTTCGCCGCGTCCGCGTCCTCGTCCGCCTTCGAAGCGGCCTTCGAAACAGTCTTGGAGACCGGCTTCGGGGTTTCCTTCGAGAGGTCCGGGGCGGACTTCGCCTCGGGCTCGCGGTCCTCGGGCTCCGCGTCGGCCCGGGTCGTCACCTCCTCGGTTACCTCGTCGGAATCCGTGACCGCGTCCTCGGCAACCGCCTCCCGGGCGGGAGACGTCAGGCCGGGAACGTACGCCGGGTCGAAACCGGCGCCGGTGACGGGCGTGACCTTCTGGTTGTCCATGCGCTGCTCCACAGGCCGAAGTATGGCGGACGAGGCTGTGTCCGCCAGTGGCCGGGCTCACTCTCTGCGCGCTCCGTACGATCCTGCCGCCCGCGGGGGAAGCCCGAGGGAGGGCGACGAAGGCGGGGAGCCCGCCCGGCGGGCCAGGTCAGCGGCGCCGCCGCGGGCCGGGGCGCGGCTCGTGACGAGGAGCCCGGCCGGGCGGCGCGCGACGTGAACTGCCGCGCGCGGCCCGGCGGTTGGACCGCCGGGCCGCGCGCACCGAGGAGCTGCCGGTCCTAGACGAACAGGCTGACCACCGCCGCCACCGCGAACCCGGCCACGGACAGGACCGATTCGAGGACGGTCCAGGTGCGCAGGGTGTCGCGCTCCGAGATGCCGAAGTACTTGGACACCATCCAGAAGCCGCCGTCGTTCACGTGCGAGGCGAAGATGGAGCCCGCCGAGATCGCCATGATGACGAGGGCGGTGAAGGCCTGCGAGTAGTCGCCCTCGGACAGCAGCGGGGCCACGATGCCCGCCGTCGTCACGATCGCGACGGTCGCCGAGCCCTGGGCGACGCGCAGCACCAGCGAGATCAGGTAGGCGAGGACGATGACGGGCAGGCCCACGTCGTTGAACGTGTCGGAGAGCGCCTGCGCGATGCCGCTCGCCTTGAGGACCGCGCCGAAGACACCGCCGGCGCCGACCACCAGGAGGATGTTGCCGACCGGCTTGAGCGACGCGGTCGACACCGTCTCCAGCGACTTGCGCGACCAGCCGCGGCGGATGCCGAGCAGGTAGTACGCCATGAGCAGGGCGATCGTCAGCGCCACGAAGGGGTGGCCGAAGAACTCGATGACGGAGCGGCCCGTCGACGGGTCGAAGGCGATCGAGGAGAACGTCGCCAGGAGGATAAGGACCAGCGGGGTGCCGATGATGGTGAAGACGATGCCCAGCGGGACCGGCTTCTCGGTGGGGGTGACACCCGCGGCGCGCTGCTCGGCCTCCAGCGCGGCCTTCGCCTCGTCGGCGGCCTCGACCATGTCCTGCGGTACGGGGACGAAGATCCGCTTGCCGATCCAGGCGGCCCAGCCCCACGCGGCGAGCACGGCCGGGATGCCGCAGACGATGCCCATGAGGATGACCCAGCCGAGGTCGACCTTGAGGAGGCCCGCGGCGGCGACGGGGCCGGGGTGCGGGGGCAGGAACGCGTGGGTCATCGACAGACCCGCGAGCAGCGGCATGCAGTAGAGGACGATCGACTTGCCGCCGCGCTTGGCGGCCGCGTACACGATCGGCGCGAGGACGAAGATGCCGACGTCGAAGAAGACCGGGATGCCGAAGATCAGGCCGGTCAGGCCCATCGCGAGCGGGGCGCGCTTCTCGCCGAAGAGGTTCAGGAGGCGGGACGCCAACACCTCGGCGCCGCCGGACACTTCGAGGACCGCGCCGAGCATGGTCCCGAGGCCGATGATGATCGCGACGTGCCCGAGGGTGCCGCCCATGCCGGCCTCGATGGTGGAGACGGCGTCGGACTTCTGGACGGTGCCGAAGAGTTCGGTGACCGAGAGTCCCGCGCCCAGGCCGACGGCTATGGAGACCGCGAGCAGGGCCACGAAGGGCTGTATGCGTGCCTTGATGATCAGGAAGAGCAGCAGCACGATGCCGAGGAAGGCGACGGTCAGCAGACCGGCGGTGCCGTCGATGATCGTGAGGATGCCGCCGGTGTGGGGCGGGATCTCGGAGGCGGCGGAGGCCGCGAGCGGGGCGGCGAGTGCGAACGGGGACATCGTTGACCTCGTAAGTGCATGGAGCTTTCAGGGCAGGGGGGAGCGCGGCACGGCGCATGACTGCGATGCGCCGTGCCGTGACGACGTGCGGCGGGCTGGTGGTGCAGGGGGCTCAGCTCAGGACGGCGAGCGCGTCGATCTCGATGAGCAGGCCGGCCGGCAGACCGACGTAGACGGTCGTGCGGGCGGAGGCGGGGGCCTTGAGGCCCTGCTCCTCGAAGTACTCGTTGTAGATCGTGTTCATCTCGGCGAAGTGGTCGACGTCCGTGAGGTAGACGCGCATCATCATGACGTCGTCCCAGGTGGCGCCGCCCTCTTCGAGGATCGCCTTGACGTTGGCGAAGGTCTGGAGGGTCTGCTCGCGCAGGGTCGGGCCGGCCGGGGTGGGGGCCTTGCCCTCCTCGGCGGGCAGGAAGCCGACCTGGCCGGCGACCTGAAGGATGTTGCCCTTCTTGACGCCGTGGGAGAACTTCGCGGGCGGGGTGGTGTGCGTGGCGGGGGTGAGGGCGATCTTCTCGGTCATCGTGAACGTGCTTCCTTCGTGGGGGTGTTACCGGATCCGGTGCCGGTGCCTGAGTAGTCCCGGCTGATGGCTTCCGCCGTGCGGCGCACCAGCGGGAGCAGGGTGAGGAGTTCCTCCGCGGTGACGACGACGTTCGGTGCGGAGACCGACATGGCGGCGACGACGCGTCCGTCGGCGCCCCGGATGGGCGCGCCGACGCAGTTGATGGACTCCTCGTGGCCGCCGAGGTCGGTGGCCCAGCCCTGTTCGCGCACCGTGGCCAACTCCCGCAGGAACGCGGGGGCGTTGGGGGTGGAACGGGCCGTGTACAGGGGGTAGTCGAGCTTCTCCGCGATCGCGCGGCGCTCGGCCTCGGACAGGTCGGCCAGGAGCAGTTTCGCCACGGCGGCGACCGTGATGGCGACCGGCTTGCCGATGCGCGAGTACATGCGCACCGGGTAGCGGCTCTCGACCTTGTCGATGTAGAGGACCTCGTTCTCCTCGTACACCGCGAGGTGGACGGTGTGCCCGACCTTCTCGTTGAGTTCGACGAGGTGGGGGTGGGCGATCTCGCGCACGTCGAGGTTCTCGACGGCTTCCTGGGCGAGGGCGAAGAGGCGGGCGCCCAGCCGGTAGCGCTGGTCGGACTGGCGGAAGACCAGGCCGTGTTCGTGCAGGGTGCGCAGCAGGCGCAGGGCCGTGGACTTGTGGACGCCGAGGCGGTCGGCGACCTGGCCCAGGTCGGCGGGGCCCTCGGCGAGCAGCGGCAGGATGCTGAGCGCGCGGTCGACGGTCTGGCTCATGGCGTACGTACCTCCTCGGCGGGCCGCTGCGGGAGGGGTTCGGTGACAGTCCACCCGGGGCCGAGGTGCAGTGTCTCCCACGCGGCGGGGTCGAGGGCGGTCAGCCGGTCGGCGTGGGCGCGGCCCGGGGGCGTGGCGAGGTCGCCGGGGACGGTGAGGGCGGCGGCGGCCCACAGGTGGCCGTGGCGCAGGCGGGCGGCGACGGGCAGTCCGCGCAGGGTGGCGGAGAGGAACCCGGCGGCGAAGGCGTCCCCGGCGCCGACGGCGGCGACGACGTCCACGCGCGGGGCGGGCTCGGTGTAGCGGTTCCCCTCGGCGTCGTAGGCGACGGCGCCGTCGGCGCCCCGCTTGACGACGAGCAGTCCGGGTTCGGGCAGCGCGGCGCGGATCGCGTCGGGGCCGCCGGTGACGCCGAACGCCTCCTCGGCCTCGTCCTCGCCGACGAAGACGATCCCGGCTCGGCCGGTGCGGCGGGCGAGGTCGAGCAGGACGCGGGCGTCGGCGGGGTCCGCCCACAGGCCGGGCCGGTGGTTGACGTCGAAGGACACGACGGGGGCCGTCTCCATCAGCGTCCGCAGGAGGGCGAGGCAGTCGGCGGAGAGGGCGGCGGTGATGCCGGACAGGTGCAGGACGCGGCCGGAGCGCAGGGCGTCGAGGTCGGTGTTCTCGGCGGACATGGCGGAGGCGGCGGACCCGGCGCGGTAGTAGGCGACCTCGTGGGCGTCGGTGGCCCGGTCGCCCGCGGTGCGGAAGTAGATCCCGGTGGGCCGGGCGGGGTCGCGGCGCACGCCGGACACGTCGACGCCCCAGGCGCCGATGGCCTCGACCAGGTGGTCGCCGAACCCGTCGGCGCCGACCCGGCTGACCCAGCGGGCGCGGTGGCCCGCGGCGGCGAGGACGCAGGCGACGTTGGACTCGGCGCCGCCGATGCCGCGGTCGAAAGAGGGGACGTCGGCGAGGCGTCCGGCGGTGGCGGGCAGGAACGTGACCATGGACTCGCCGAGCGCGATGACGTCAGCAGGCGGGGTGGTCACGGTGGGCAGCGCTCCTCCGGTCGGGAGGGTCAACGGCTCCGTTGACCCGGCGTTGGCTCGGATGTTAGACAGCAGTAAGCGACATACGCAATGACCGTTGCACATGCTGCAACAGTCGGCCTGGAGGAGGCTCCATGACTCTTGAGGACCTGGCACGGGAGCGGGTGGACTTCCGCTTCAAGGGCCTGCCGCCCGAGGCCGACGGCCTGACCGTCGCCGAGCTCGCGGCGCGCCGCCTGAACCTCTTCACGGACGGGTTCACCACCCCCGTCCTCGCGCTCTCCGCCGAGCGCCTGGAGCACAACCTCGCGCTCATGGAGACGTACTCCGCGCGTCACGGCCTGGACTTCGCCCCGCACGGCAAGACCTCCATGGCGCCCCAGCTCTTCCAGCGCCAGATCGAGCGCGGCGCGTGGGGCATCACCCTCGCCGTCCCCCACCAGGTGCGCGTGGCACGGGAGTTCGGCATCGAGCGGATCTTCCTGGCGAACGAACTCGTCGACGCGGCGGCGCTGCGCTGGCTGGCCGCGGAACTGGACTCCTCCGAGAGCTTCCGCTTCATCTGCTACGTGGATTCCGTACGCGGCGTGGAGCTGATGGAGGCGGCGCTGACCGCCGCGGGCGCGTCCCGCCCGGTCGACGTGGTCGTCGAACTCGGCGCGGGCGAGGGCGCGCGCACCGGCATCCGCACGGAGGAGGAGTGCGCGGCGGTCGCGGACGCGGTGGCGTCGGCGACCACGCTGCGGCTCGTGGGCGTGGCCGGGTACGAGGGCGAGGTGCCGCGGGCCGACGGCGAGCGCGTCCGGGCGTGGCTGCGCCGCCTCGTCGCGCTGGCGGCCGACTTCGACAAGGCGGGCCGCTTCGCGGGGCTCGACGAGATCGTGCTCAGCGCGGGCGGCTCCGCGTGGTTCGACGCGGTGGCGGACGTCTTCGCCGAGGTCCCCGAACTGTCCGCGCCCGTACGGAAGTTGCTCCGCTCCGGCGCGTACGTCTCGCACGACGACGGGCACTACCGGCACCTCACGCCGTTCAACCGGGTCCCGGAGGAGGGCGCGCTGCACCCGGCGTTCCGGCTGTGGGCGCAGGTCGTCTCGCGGCCCGCGCCGGACCAGGCGTTCACGAACGCGGGCAAGCGCGACGCGGCGTACGACCTGGACCTTCCCGAGGCGCAGGTCGTCCGGGACGCCCGCACGGGCGAGGTGCGGGAGGCGGCCGGGGTCGCGGTGACGGGCCTGTCCGACCAGCACGGGTGGCTCCGCCTGGAGCCGCAGGCGCGGGTCGAGGTGGGCGACTGGCTCGGCATGGGCCTTTCGCACCCCTGCACGTCGTTCGACAAGTGGCAGCTGATCCCGCTGGTGGAGGCGGACGGCACGGTCGTGGACTACGTACGGACGTTCTTCTAGGCGGGCTCTTCATCCGCGGGGGCGTAGGGGCTGGTCGCGCAGGTCCCGCGCCCCGATGAAGGCAAGCGGCGAAGCCGCAGCCCTCAGGGGCGCGGGGACCTGCCCGACCAGCCACGACGGCGCGGCACCCGGAACCACATCACCACCTGGCACACGAAAGGCCCCCCATGGACCTGGTCATCAAGGACACCCGCGTCATCGACGGCACCGGCGGCGCCTCCTACCGGGCGGACGTCAAGCTCGCCGACGGCCGCATCGCCGAGATCAGGCCCGAGGGCACCGGCCCGCGCCCCACAGCGCCCCGCACGCTGGACGGCGACGGCCTGGCGCTGGCCCCCGGCTTCATCGACATGCACGCGCACAGCGACCTCGCGCTGCTTCGCGACCCGGACCACAGCGCGAAGGCCGCCCAGGGCGTCACCCTCGAAGTCCTCGGCCAGGACGGCCTCTCGTACGCCCCGGTCGACGACCGCACCCTGGCCCAGGTCCGCCAGGCGATCACCGGCTGGAACGGCGACGGCTCCGACATCGACTTCGACTGGCGCACGGTCGGCGAGTACCTGGACCGCCTCGACCGGCAGGGCATCGCGGTCAACGCCGCCTACCTCGTCCCGCAGGGCACGGTCCGCATGTACGCGGTCGGCTGGGACGACCGCGACGCGACGCCCGCCGAGCTGGAGCACATGAAGCGGCTCGTGGCGCAGGGCATGGAGCAGGGCGCGGTCGGCATGTCGTCGGGGCTCACCTACACCCCCGGCATGTACGCCAAGGACGCCGAACTCACCGAGCTGTGCCGGGTGGTGGCCTCGTACGACGGCTACTACTGCCCCCACCACCGCAGTTACGGGGCGGGCGCGCTGGACGCGTACCGCGAGATGGTCGAGCTGACCCGCGACGCGTCCTGCTCCCTGCACCTCGCCCACGCCACCATGAACTTCGGCGTGAACAAGGGGAAGGGCGGGGACCTGCTCGCCCTCCTCGACGACGCCCTCGCGTCCGGCGCCGACATCAGCCTGGACACGTACCCGTACACCCCCGGCGCCACCACGCTCGTGGCGATGCTGCCGAGCTGGGCGAACGAGGGCGGCCCCGACGCGACCCTCGCCCGGCTCCAGGACGACGACACCGCCGAGCGGATCCGGCGGCACGTCGAGGAGCTCGGCGCCGACGGCTGTCACGGCGTGCCGATCGAGTGGGACACCATCGAGGTGTCCGGGGTCTCCGACCCGGCGCTCGCGTCGTGCGTCGGCAAGACGATCGCGCGGGCCGCCGCCGAACGCGGCGAGGCCCCGTGGGTCACCGCCCGCCGGCTGCTGATCGCCGACCGGCTCGGGTCGACGATCCTCCAGCACGTCGGGCACGAGGACAACGTCCGCGCGATCATGCAGCACCGGGTGCACACGGGCGGCAGCGACGGCATCCTCCAGGGCTTCAAGCCGCACCCGCGCGCGTACGGCACGTTCCCGCACTACCTCGGCCACTACGCCCGTGACCTGGGCGTGCTCTCCCTGGAGGAGACGGTCGCGCACCTGACCTCCCGCCCGGCGGCCCGTCTGCGGCTGCCCGACCGCGGCCTGGTCCGCGAGGGCTACCGTGCCGACCTGGTCCTCTTCGACCCGGAGACGGTCGCGGCGGGCTCGACGTTCGAGGCGCCGCGCACCCTGCCGGTCGGCATCCCGCACGTCCTGATCGACGGCCGGTTCGTGATCGAGGACGGGCGCCGCACGGACGTGCTCGCGGGCCGGTCCGTACGCCGGACCGTCAGCGCCTGACAGCCGCGCGGGAATCGGTGGGGCCGGATCCAGTGGGGCCCGGTGGGCCCGGACGTCACTTGGGCCCCTTGGTGACCCCCGCGCCGTTGCCGCGCCCGGGATGGGTGTCGGAGTTCCCCCGGGCCGACGCGGTGGCGGCCGGTGCCGTGGTCGTCGGTGCCGTGGTGGCGGCCTTGGACGGTGATCCGGCCGGGCGCGTGTCCTTGCCGGCCGACGCGCTCGGGTGCGCGGACGTCGTCGCGGACGGGCTCGCGGCCGATGTCCTGTCCCCGGTCGGGACCGGGTCGGGGCTCACGGCCGGCGCACCGGAGTGCTCGGCGCGCGGCTGCTTGCCGTTCCCCGAGTCGTCGCTCCAGGGCAGCGGGCCGCCCGACGGGCTCGAACCGAACAGGCCAGTGACGATCACGCCGAGGAAGACGACGCAGGCCGCGCCGAGCGCGATGCCGCCGCGCCGCATCAGGCGCCCTCTGCGGCCGGAGCCGTCGACGAAGACGGCGTTGCCGTCGGGCTCCTCGGAGAGCGCGGCGAGCGGCTCCGTGCCGAGCACGGCGGCGGGGGCCTCGGTGGCCGATTCCTGCCATCCGTGGACCACGGCCGGATCGGCGTAGCCGTCATAGGCGCCGACGGCCTGCTGCGGGTCGTACACGACCTCGGGTATCGCCGGCTCGTGGCCTTCGCGGGGGTGCTGCCAGGACATGAGGGCGGATTGTATGGACTGCGGGGGTGCCGCGAACAGTCGTCGGCGATATCCCCCCAATCCGCTCAATCCCGCGTCAACGCACCCCATGTGGCCGGAATTGAACGCTGATCCTCGGCCCCGTGGCCCGCGTCGACTTGGGGATCGCGTGCTCCCACGTGCGCTGGCACGAGCCGCCCATGACGATGAGGTCGCCGTGCCCGAGCGGTCTGCGCACGGTCGAGCCGCTGCCGCCGCCGAGCGGGCGCAGGAGCAGGTCGCGGGGTGCGCCGACGGACAGGATGGCGACCATGGTGTCCTCGCGGGCGCCGCGTCCGATCCGGTCGCCGTGCCAGGCCACGCTGTCCCGCCCGTCCCGGTAGTAGCAGAGCCCGGCGGTGGTGAACGGCTCCCCCAGCTCCTCGCCGTAGTGCGCGGACAGCGCGTCGCGCGCCTCGGCGAGCACGGGGTGCGGCAGCGTCCGGCCGTCCCCGTAGAACTTCAGGAGCCTCGGTACGTCGACGACGCGCTCGTACATCTGGCGCCGCTCGGCCTGCCACGGGACACCGTCGGCGAGGTGCTCGTACAGCGCGTCGGCGCCGCTCAGCCAGCCCGGCAGTACGTCGATCCAGGCCCCGGCGCCGAGCGTGGTGCGGCGCACCCCGGTGAGCGGGCCGAGCGCCATGTCCTCGTCCTGGTCGAAGAGTGAGCCTTGAAGCATGCCTCCACCGTACCCCCGTCATCGAACATGTGCGCGATTCCCCGGCGGCGGCCGACGCCGGCGCCGGAACCCCGTGCCCAACGCGGCGACGGCGACCAGGGTCACGACGAGCGCCGCCCACAGGCCCACCCCGCGCGGACCACGGCCGCGGCGAGCCGCGTCGGCACGAGCAGGAGGGCGGCGGCCCCTCCACGACACCCCGACCCGCCGCAGTGGCCCACATCACCCGCGCCCGCCGAACCGTCCCATCAAAGCCGCACCCCACCCCCGTACCCGCCAATCCGGAGGCATCCGGCACTCCGTGCCACCGCATCCGAAACCGCGCCCCCACCGGCCCGCCCATCAGGCGGTAAACAGGGCGCGCCGCCGCGAAACACGCCCGTAAAGTCGGAGCATGCAGCTCATCCAGTCGACCAAGCTCTCCAACGTCTGCTACGAGATCCGCGGCCCGGTTCTCGAGGAGGCGATGCGGCTGGAAGCGGCAGGCCACCGCATCCTCAAGCTCAACACCGGGAACCCGGCGGCGTTCGGCTTCGCGTGCCCGCCCGAGATCCTGGAGGACATGCTCCGCAACCTCGGCGACGCGCACGGCTACGGCGACGCCAAGGGCCTCCTGGCCGCCCGCCGCGCGGTGATGATGCACTACCAGACGCTCGGCGTGGAGACCGACGTCGAGCACGTCTTCATCGGCAACGGGGTCTCCGAGCTGATCGTGATGGCGATGCAGGGGCTGCTGGACGACGGCGACGAGGTACTGGTGCCCGCGCCCGACTACCCGCTGTGGACCGCCGCCGTCTCGCTCTCCGGCGGCACCGCCGTGCACTACCGCTGCGACGAGCAGTCCGACTGGATGCCGGACCTCGCCGACGTCGAGCGCAAGGTGACCGACCGCACCAAGGCGATCGTCATCATCAACCCCAACAACCCGACCGGCGCCGTATACAGCGACGAGATGCTGCGGGGCCTCACCGACATCGCGCGCCGCCACAACCTCCTCGTCTGCTCCGACGAGATCTACGACAAGATCCTGTACGACGACGCGACGCACACCCCCACCGCCGCCATCGCCCCGGACCTGATGACGCTGACCTTCAACGGCATGTCGAAGGCGTACCGGGTGGCCGGCTACCGGGTGGGCTGGATGGCGGTCTCCGGGCCGCGCGCGCACGCGGAGTCGTACATCGAGGGCCTGACGATCCTGGCGAACATGCGGCTGTGCGCCAACATGCCGGGCCAGCACGGTGTCGTCGCCGCGCTCAGCGGACGTCAGACGATCAATGACCTGGTGCTGCCGGGCGGCCGCCTGAAGGAGCAGCGCGACGTGGCGTACGAGCTGCTCACGCAGATCCCGGGCGTGACGTGCGTGAAGCCGAAGGGCGCGCTGTACCTCTTCCCGCGCCTCGACCCCAAGGTCTTCAAGGTCAAGGACGACCGGCAGATGGTCCTCGACCTGCTGCGCAGCGAGAAGATCATGGTCGTGCACGGCACCGGGTTCAACTGGCCGGAGCCGGACCACTTCCGTGTCGTCACGCTGCCCGACACCCGGCAGCTGACGGAGGCGGTGACCCGGATCGGGAACTTCCTGGACGGATACAGCCAGCCCTGACCGGCCCCCTCGGGCGCGCCGCACCTCGGACACGACCTACCTTAGACAAGGTCTAACTTAGACACGTTCTAAGGTACGATGGAGGCCAAGCTGCCGCGCCCGCCCTGGAGGCCTCCCATGTACGAGCCGATCCGCACCAAGTCGGTCCACACCGTGGCGGCCGAGAGCGTCGACTTCCCGCACCGCACCCGCGAGGAGGAGCTGGACATCCAGCTCGCCGGACATCTCGCGGCGCTCCTCACGGTCACCGACGAGCTGCGCCAACTCCCCTCCAGGGACGAGGAGTTGGACGCGGCGGCCGAGGAGCTGGCCGCGCAGGTGGCCCGGCTGCGCGGTGGTCACCCGCCGGTGCGGGCCGCTGTCGCCGCCGCCGACCCCGCGTCGCAGGCCGTCGCACTGCACCGACGCGCGCACGCCCTCGCGGGCCGCGCCCTCGTCGTCGCCGCGTCCCGCGCGGACACCGCCGCCGCGATCCTGGCGGCCCGGCGCATGGAGTACCACGCGGGCGCGCAGCGCCTCGTCTCCGCGTAGCCGTCAGCCGTCAGCCGTACAGCCCCCCTCCGCTTGGATACCGGGAGGAGCGGGGCCGGTGGCCGTCGACGGTCACCGGCCCCGCTCTTTCGGGTCAGCGCCTGACGGTGACGACCGCCGAGGCGGAGGACGCCCCGTGCGTCGCGTCCCCCGGCCAACTCACCTTGTACATCACGGACTTCGTGGTCCGCGGGAAGTCCCGCACCGTGAACGTGCCGTCCGCGGACACCTCCACCGTCGGGAGCGCCTGCGTGCCGAGGCGGTCCGTGCGCTCCACGGACAGCGACGCCGCGCCGGACAGCGCCGGGCCCGCCGCGGTGAACGTGCCCGTGATCTCGACGCCGCCGCTCTTGGTGGCCTCCGTGGGCGCGGTCAGCGCGATCGTGGTCGGCGCCTTGCCAACCTGCACCGTCTTCACGACGTCCTCGGCGGGGCGGTGGGTCAGGTCGCCCAGGTACGACACCGTGTAGGTGGCCTCGCCGACCCGGTCGGGGACGTCGAGCACGGTGAACGAGCCGTCGGCGGCGAGCTTGACCGGGTTCAGCTCGGTGGTCGTGCCGTCGGCGTCCTTGCGTACGGCGGTGATCCTCGCGGGGGCGGCGGGCGTGCCGCCGTCGAACTCCAGCTTCCCGCGCAGGGCGACCGGTTCGCCGATGACGGCGCCGCTCGGGCTCTGCGTCAGGCCGCTCGCGAAGCGCGCGTCGTACTGCGCGGCGGGCGGGGTGATGATGTGCAGCCAGTACTCGTAGCCGCCGTGGTTCGTGACGGCGAAGAGGCGCGAGCCGTCCCCGGCGAACGCGAGGCCGCGCGGGACGACCGCGTCGCCGTCGAGGCTGCCCTCGAAGGCGAACTCCAGGGGCGCGGTCGTGTCGGCCGGGTCCGCGGGCTGGATCAGCAGGTCGGGCGTGGAGCCGTAGGCGGCCGCGCCGCGTGCGACGTACTTGCCGTCACCGCTGAAGGCGACCGCGGAGGCCTTCGCGCCGTCGGGCAGCGCCTGGTACTGGCCGGACGCGGTGCTGAGGTCGTCGGCGTTCAACAGCAGGGTCCCGCGCGCCGCGTCGGCGACCGCGACCTTGGTGCCGTCGGCGCTGGGCGCGAGGTCCTTGAAGTCGAGCGCGCCCTTGCCGTCGGCGTCGGCGAACCGGCGCTCGGGCCCGCGCACGGGATCGTCGGCGTCGGCCTTGAACGCGGTCAGGAACGGGTTCGGCGCGGCGCTGCTCAGCTCCTGCGCGGCGTAGAGGCGGTCGGGCGCGGCGGGGCCGCCGCCGAACAGCTGGATCCGTCCGTAGTCGCCCCAGCCGGTGCGCGGCGACGGGCCGCTGATCCGGTCGAGGAAGGTGTACCCGGTCGCGCAGTAGCCGGACTGGTACTCGTACTTGGTGGTGTGCCACACCCGGCCGCCCGCGACGGCGAGCGAGCGCCCGCAGGTGTCGTACTCGGCGTTGGCCCGCGCCGACTGCTCCAACGTGGACGTGTCGTAGCTCAGGATGGCGTTCTTCTGCGACACGTACAGGGTGTTGCCGTCGGCGCTGAGGCCGAGACCCGACGCGAAGGTGGGCACGGCGACCGTGGCGACCTTCTTGCCGTCGAAGTCGTAGACGTGCACGGCCGGGGTGGTCGGGTACTCCGCGTTGCCCTCGGAGACGAAGACCCGCTGGTGCGCCGAGTCGACGGCCAGCGCCGAGAAGCTGGTGACGGGAAGCTTCACGGCGGTGTCGGCGGGTGTCGCGGCGAGCGCCTGCGACGCGGTGCCGGTGACCAGGCCGGCGGCGCCGAGTACGCCGGCCACCAGGAGTGCGGCCGTGCGTCTGATGTGCTGAGACGTGCTCAACTATGCCCCCCACAGGCTGAATTGGCGTCTCATCCCCCTCGATGAGCGCACTTGTGAGGCCATTGAAACATGTGGGGAACCTGTGAAGGGTGGTCATGCGGTGCTCAGATGATCGCGCACACGACCGAGCCCCCGCACGCCGTTGTGCGGGGGCTCGGTCAGGTCCGGCGTCAGCCGAGGCGTGCCACCAGCTTGCGGTATTCGTCCCACAGCTCGGTCGGCGTGTGATCGCCGAACGTGTTGAGGTGCTCCGGTACCAGTGCGGCTTCCTCGCGCCAGACCTCCTTGTCGACGGTGAGCAGGAACTCCAGGTCGGCGTCGGCCAGATCGAGGCCGACCGTGTCCAGGGATTCCTTGGTCGGGAGGATGCCGATCGGGGTCTCGACACCTTCCGCCCGGCCGTCGAGGCGGTCCACGATCCACTTCAGCACGCGGGAGTTCTCACCGAACCCGGGCCACACGAAGCGCCCGTTCGCGTCCTTGCGGAACCAGTTGACGTAGTAGATCTTCGGGAGCTTGGCGGCGTCCTTGCCCTTGGCGACGTCGACCCAGTGCCCCATGTAGTCGCCCATGTTGTAGCCGCAGAACGGCAGCATGGCGAACGGGTCGCGGCGCAGCTCGCCGACCTTGCCCTCGGCGGCGGCGGTCTTCTCGGAGGCCACGTTCGCGCCGAGGAAGACGCCGTGGTTCCAGTCGAAGGACTCGGTGACCAGCGGCACGGCCGAGGCGCGGCGGCCGCCGAACAGGATCGCCGAGATCGGCACGCCCTTGGGGTCCTCCCACTCGGGCGCGATGATCGGGCACTGCGACGCGGGGGTGGTGAAGCGGGCGTTGGGGTGCGCGGCCGGGGTGTCCGACTCGGGCGTCCAGGAGTTGCCCTTCCAGTCCGTGAGGTGCGCCGGGGTCTCCTCGGTCATCCCCTCCCACCACACGTCGTTGTCGTCGGTGAGCGCGACGTTCGTGAAGACGGAGTTGCCCCACAGGGTCTTCATGGCGTTGGCGTTGGTGTGCTCACCGGTGCCGGGCGCGACACCGAAGAAGCCGGCCTCGGGGTTGATCGCGTAGAGCCGGCCGTCCTCACCGAACCGCATCCAGGCGATGTCGTCGCCGATCGTCTCGACGGTCCAGCCGGAGATCGTGGGCTCCAGCATCGCCAGGTTCGTCTTGCCGCACGCGGACGGGAAGGCCGCGGCGACGTACGTCGACTCCCCGGTCGGCGGGGTCAGCTTCAGGATCAGCATGTGCTCGGCGAGCCAGCCCTCGTCGCGCGCCATGACGGACGCGATGCGCAGGGCGTAGCACTTCTTTCCGAGCAGGGCGTTGCCGCCGTAGCCGGAGCCGTACGACCAGATCTCCCGGTCCTCGGGGAAGTGCGAGATGTACTTCGTCGCGTTGCACGGCCACGGGACGTCCTGCTCGCCCTCGGCCAGCGGGGCGCCCAGCGTGTGCACGGCCTTCACGAAGAAGCCGTCCTCACCGAGTTCGTCCAGGACCGGCTGGCCCATCCGGGTCATGGTGCGCATGGACACGGCGACGTACGCCGAGTCGGTGATCTCGACGCCGATCGCGGACAGCGGCGAGCCCAGCGGGCCCATGCAGAACGGGACGACGTACATCGTCCGGCCCTTCATCGAGCCGCGGAAGACGCCCTTCTCGCCCGCGAAGATCTCCCGCATCTCGGCGGGGTCCTTCCAGTGATTGGTCGGGCCCGCGTCCTTCTCCTCCTTGGAGCAGATGAACGTACGGTCCTCGACCCGCGCGACATCGGTCGGGTCGGACGCGGCGTAGTAGGAGTTGGGGCGCTTGATCGGGTCGAGCTTCTTGAACGTCCCCTTGGCGACGAGCTCCTCGGCGAGCCGCTCGTACTCGGCCTCGGAGCCGTCGCACCAGACCACGCTGTCCGGCTGCGTCAGTTCCACGATCTCGTTGACCCACGAGATCAGTTCCTGGTGGTTGGTCGGGAGGGTGCCCAGGGCGGAAGCCGCGATGTCGCGCGCCACGATCGCTCCTAAATGAGGATGTTGAGTTGGGTGCCCCGTGGGGGCCGCGACCCGGACGCTGCGCCTCCCGTTCCACTGAAATCCAGCGAGCGCTCATCCGGTGCCGACCGCACTCATTTGATCATCCGACCGTTTCGCCCATCTGTCCAGGGGGCTTCACACGTGAGCGGCGTGAGCATCGCCACTCGTTGCCGATGGGTTAGGGATCAGGACACTTCCGCGACCTGGGGTTAACCCCAGGTGAGATCTGACGCCTGCCATATCCACGACCTACGGGTGCGTAGGTACCATTCCCGGATGAGCGTCGCCGCAGAGCAGACCGAAGCCACCGCTGTCGAACCGCCGTTGCTGAAGCCGAGAATGCGCGGCTGGTTGCATGCCGGCATGTTCCCCGCCGTGCTGATCTCCGGCCTCTTCCTCACCGCGCTCGCCGACTCCACACGCGGCCGGATCGCCTGCGGCATCTTCGCCCTGACGGCCTGCCTGCTGTTCGGCGTGAGCGCGCTCTACCACCGGGGCAACTGGGGCCCGCGCGCGGACGGCGTGCTGCGCCGGCTCGACCACGCGAACATCTTCCTGATCATCGCGGGCACGTACACGCCGCTGACGATGCTGCTGCTGCCGGACGGCAAGGGCGACGCTCTGCTGTGGAGCATCTGGGCGGCGGCCGCGGCGGGCATCGCCTTCCGCGTCTTCTGGGTCGGCGCCCCGCGCTGGCTCTACACCCCCTGCTACATCGCGATGGGCTGGGCGGCCGTCTTCTTCCTTCCCGACTTCCTGCGCACCGGCGGCATCGCGGTGCTCGTCCTGGTCGTCGTGGGCGGAGTGCTCTACAGCGCGGGCGGCGTGATCTACGGCATCAAGCGCCCGAACCCGTCCCCGCGCTGGTTCGGCTTCCACGAGGTGTTCCACTCCCTCACGCTCGCCGCCTTCGTCGTGCACTACGTCGGCATCTCCCTGGTGGCGTACCAGCACGCCTGACCTTCTCCCCCATCCCTCCCTGAGGCCGCGGCTCACGCCGCGGCCTTTTTCGTGCGCCCGGAGCGTGGGTCTCCAGCCCTCTCCCGACAGGGACTCGATATTGACAGTAACCATGAAATGAGAGCTACTCTCATTTCATGGTTACTGTCACTCAACCTCGGACGAGGGAGTCGCGCCCGGACCCCCGGCGCTGGTGGGCCCTCGGTGCCCTGGTCGCGAGCATGCTCGTGCTCGGCTTCGACACGACGATCCTGAACGTGGCGCTCCCGACGATCGCCGGGCAGCTCGGCGCCACCACCGGGCAGCAGCAGTGGATGGCGGACGCGTACATCGTGGTGTTCGCGGCGCTGATGCTCCCGGCCGGACTGCTCGGCGACCGGTTCGGCCGGCGCCGGATGCTGATCGGCGGACTCGGCGTCTTCCTCGCGGCGTCCGTCGTGGGCGCGCTCTCCTCCGACGCGCACGGGGTCATCGCGGCCCGCGCCCTGATGGGGATCGGCGCGGCGTTCGTGATGCCGCTCGCCCTGTCCGTGCTGCCGTCGCTGTTCCCGCGCGAGGAACAGACCAAGGCCCTGGGCGCCATCTCGGCGGCCTCCGCGCTCGGCATGCCGCTCGGCCCGATCATCGGCGGCTGGCTGCTCGACCACTTCTGGTGGGGCTCGGTCTTCGTCCTGAACGTGCCGATGGTCGCGATCGGCATCATCGCCTGCCTGTTCCTGCTGCCCGAGAGCCGGGACCCGGCGGCGCCGAAGGTGGACATCGTCTCCACGGCACTGACCGCACTCGGCCTCGGCTCCCTCATCTACGGGATCATCGAGGGCCCCGGGAAGGGGTGGACGGACGCCGTCGTCATCGGCGCCTTCGTCACCGCCGCCGTCCTGCTCGGGGCGCTGGTGCCGCGGGAGCGGGGCAGCGCCCGGCCCATGCTGGACCTCTCGCTCCTGACCCACCGCGGCTTCCTCAGCAACACCCTGGCCGCCACGCTCGGCATGTTCGTCCTGTCCGGCGTGCTGTTCCTGCTGCCGCCGTACCTCCAGGCCGTACTCGGCACGGACGCGCTCGGCACCGGACTGCGCGTCCTGCCCCTGATGGGCGGCATGCTGCTCGCGGCGAGACTGGCGCAGCCGCTGGTCACCCGGTTCGGGGCACGGGCGGTGGTCTGCACGGCGCTCACCGTGCTCGCCTTCGCCGCGTTCCTCGGGGCCCGCACGACGGTCGGCTCCGGGTACGGGTTCACCGCGCTGTGGCTGTCGATCGCCGGGATCGGCATGGCCTTCGCCATGATCCCCGCGATGGGCGGTGCCATGGCCACGCTCGACAAGGACCAGGCGGGCCGCGGTTCGGGCCTGCTCTCCACGGTGCGGCAGACGGGCAGCGCGCTCGGTGTCGCCCTGCTCGGCGCCCTGCTCGCCGGGGCGTACTCGGGCCGGTTGAGCACCGCGGGCCTGCCGGGCCCGGCGGCGGACACGGCCCGCGACTCGGTCGTCGGCGCCCACGCGGTGGCCGGAAAGCTCGGCGAACCGGCGCTCGCGGCCTCGGCCGACTCCGCGTTCGTCCACGGCATGACCCTCGCCCTGGCCGTCATCGGGATCGCCGCCCTGGCGGCCGCCCTGCTCACCGCGGCCCTGATGCCCGGCCGCGTCCGGCCCGCCGGGGACGCCCCCGCCGGCACGGAGGTGGCCCCGGTCAGCGCCGATGCCTGAGAATGAGGGCCATGGCCGCGTCAGCACAGACGCCCGCGGAGCCCAAGGTCGGGCTCCGCGAGCGCAAGAAGATCAAGACCAGGACGGCGATCCGCGAGGCGACGTACCGCCTGATCGCCGAGCAGGGGTACGACGCGACGACGGTCGAGCAGATCGCCGAGGCCGCCGAGGTGTCGCCCTCCACGGTCTTCCGCTACTTCCCGACCAAGGAGGACATCGTCCTCACCGACGAGTTCGACCCGGTCCTCGAACGGGAACTGCGGGCGCGCCCCGCCGACGAGTCGGTCGTCGACTCCGTACGGCACGTCATCGACCGCAGCCTGGAGCTCGCCTTCGCGGACGAACCGCCGGAGGTGACCCGGCTGCGGCTGCGGCTCCAGGTCGAGACGCCCGCGGTGCGCTCCCGGATGATGGAGTCGATGTCCGTCACCGGCCGGCTGATGTGCCGGGTCATCGCGGAGCGCACCGGCCGCGACGCCGACGACCTCGAAGTCCGCGTCTACGCCATGTCGCTGGTCGGCGCGATGATGCAGGCCACGATGTACTGGGCCGAACACCACCACGAGGACGACCTGCGGGACCTGGTGCTGCGCGCCCTGGACACGGTGCAGCACGGGCTCTAGGAGAGCCCGCTAGACCCGCCCGAGGTCGGCGAAGCCCAGCGGCTTCAGCGAGTAGAAGCTCCACGTCGACCCCTTGTCCCCGCCGCCGACGTCGATGTCCTCCGTCCCGGACGCCTCCGACGACCACCGGATGCGGAAGGTGTGCGCGGTGCGGCAGTGATTGCGGTAGTAGACGGTCGTCGTCAGGGTGCCACCGTCCTGCCACGACCAGCTGAAACACCCGGTCGTCCCCCGGTGGACCGTGTCGGCGGCAGCGGGGGCGGCGGGGGTCGCGAGCAGCGTGGCGCCGGTGAGCGCGGCGGTGAGCAGAGCGTGGATCATGCGGTAGCTATACCGCGCTAGCCCTGTTCCGCACCCAGGACGACGCGCAGTCGGTCGACGTCGGTCACCGGGGCGTCGCACACGAAGTGGCGGCAGACGTACGCGGTGTCGTGCCCGTCGACGCGCGGCCGGTCGGCGAGGAGCGGCAGCTCGTCGCTCCCCTGCGGTCCGGCGGCGACCACGGCGCCCGGCGCGGTCCCGGTGAGCGCGGTGTGGTGCATCCGCCCGCCGATCTCGCCGACGACGGCGACCTCCCGCGGCCCGTCGAGCAGCGCCTCGGCGACCGCGAGCCCGTTCCCGATGAAGCGCGGGGCGCGCGGGCCGAGCGCCTTCACGACGCCCAACGCCCGCTCGGCGGCGGTGCGGTGGGCCTCGGACCCGGTCTGCGCGGCGTACGAGAGAAGGGCTCCCGCGGCGGCGGTCCACCCGGACGGCGTGGCGTTGTCCGTCGGGTCCTGCGGCCGCCTGATCAGCTTCTCGGCGTCACTGGCGGTGTCGTACAGCGCCCCGCTCTCGCGGTCCACGAACAGGTCGAGGACGCGGTCGAGCAGCAGCCCCGCGAACTCCAGCCAGACGCCTTCGCCGGTCACGGACGCGAGCGTGAGGAACCCCTCGGCGACGTCGGCGTAGTCCTCCAGGACCCCCGCGTTCGTGCCGACCTGGCCCTCCTTGCTGGTGCGGGAGATCCGGGCGTGCGTGTCCATGTGCAGCCGGACGAGCAGGTCGCCCGCGCAGACGGCGGCGTCCACGAGGTCCTGCCGGCCGAAGTAGGCGCCGGTCTCGGCGAGCGCGGCGATCGCCAGCCCGTTCCAGGCGGCGACGACCTTGTCGTCCCGGCCGGGGACGGGCCGGGCGTCCCGGGCGGTGCGCAGCCCGGTGCGGATCCGCTCGATCTGCGCGGCGTCGAACACCTCGTCGCCCTGCGGGAGTTGGAGGACGGAGGCGCCCTCCTCGAAGGTCCCCTCGTCCGTCACCCCGAAGTACCGGGCGGCGACGGCGCCGTCCTGCGCGCCGAGCACGTCGTTCAACTGCGCGGGCGTCCAGACGTAGTAGGCGCCCTCGACGTGCTTGCCGCTCGACGGGTCCGTGACGTCGAGACTGTCGGCGTCGAGCGCGGACGCGAACCCGCCCTCGTTCGTGCGCAGTTCACGGACCATGAAGTCGGCGGTCTCCAGAGCGACGCGCTTGGCGAGCTCGGAGCCGGTGGAGCGCCACAGGTGCGCGTAGGCGCGGCAGAGCAGCGCGTTGTCGTAGAGCATCTTCTCGAAGTGCGGCACCGTGAACTCGCGGTCCACGCTGTACCGGGCGAAGCCGCCGCCGAGCTGGTCGTAGATCCCGCCGCGCGCCATCCGCTCGCACGTGTCGGCGGCCATCTGGAGCGCGCCCTCGGAGCCGGTGCGCGCGTGGTGGCGCAGCAGGAACTCGATGACCATGGACGGCGGGAACTTGGGCGCGCCGCCGAAGCCGCCGTGCGCCGCGTCGTACTCCCGGGTCAGGCCGAGCAGCGCCTGCACCAGCTCGGCCTCGCCGGGCGCCTGGGTGTCCCCGTAGGGCAGCTCGCGCGAGGACAGGTCGGCGGTGATCTTCCCGGCGACCTCGGCGACCTCGCCGCGCCGCTCGGTCCAGGCGCTGTGCACGCCGTCGAGGACCTGGCCGAAGGAGGGCATGCCGTGGCGGGGCTCCGGCGGGAAGTACGTGCCGAAGTAGAACGGCTCGGCGTCCGGCGTGAGGAAGACGGTCATGGGCCAGCCGCCGTGGCCGGTGGCGGCCTGCACGGCCTCCATGTAGACGGCGTCGACGTCGGGGCGCTCCTCGCGGTCGACCTTGATGTTCACGAACTTGTCGTTGAGGACGGCGGCGGTGGCGTCGTCCTCGAAGGACTCGTGGGCCATCACATGACACCAGTGGCAGCTGGAGTACCCGACGCTGAGCAGCACCGGCACCCCCCGGCGCTTCGCCTCCTCGAAGGCCTCGGCCGACCAGGGCCACCAGTCCACCGGGTTGTCGGCGTGCTGGAGGAGGTAGGGGGACGTCTCTTGGGCCAGTCGGTTCGGCATACCGTCCATCCTCGCGCATGCCCGTCGCCGTCGCGTCTTTGATCGGCGGGACCCTCGCGCCTTCACCCCATACGCAGGACACTTGAGCCGGAACTGACACCATCGGAGGGGGACGAACGATGCGAGACAGCCATCGGGCGGAGGCCGAGCGGCTGTTGGCCCGCGCCGTCGAGGAAGAGGTCAGGCGGTCGGGCGGACGTACGGACGGCGGGGTGCTGCTCTCCCGGGCACGCGGCGCGCTGGACGCCATGGAGCAGACGGCCGCCGACGAGTACGCCGCGTACAGCAGGGCACTGGACGAGGCCGAGGCCGGGCAGATGTCGTTCGGGGAGCGGTTCGCCAAGCAGGGCGGGTCGACTCCCTTGCAGGTGGCGGGAGTCGGCGCCGTCACCGCCGTGGTGGCGGACCTGATCCTCGGCACCGGCACCGGGATCGCCGTGGGCGCGGGCGCCGCCGTGGCCGTCCTCGGCGGCGCGGCGACGCTCGCCAAGGTGGCCGCCTCGCACGTACCCGCGGCGAGCCGCAGCGCGGGCGCGCTGAGCCAGCCGGGCGGGCCGGAGCAGCTGCGGTTGCAGTGGCTGACCGCGCTGGAGGTGCGGGGCATCCGGCCGTTCCTCGACCAGCAGCGGGTGCTCGCCGCGACGACGGGGGCCGGGGGCGCGAAGAAGCCGACCCCGCAGCTGCGGCGGACCGACAAGAGCGCGGCCGCCCGGCGGCGCAACGTGCTGGAGCAGTCGTTCGGCCAACTCCCCGAGCCCGAGGGCCCGTTCGCGGGGCGGCGGGTGGCCATGTCGCGGATCGCGCAGTGGGTGCACGCGGCGCGGGCCAGCACGGAGACCCGGCCGACGGTCGTGGTGCTGCACGGGGCGCCGGGGTCGGGCCGCACGACGCTGGCGGTACGGGCGGCGCACGAACTGCGGGACCAGTTCCGCGGGGCGTGCGTGGTGGACCTGCGCGGGGACCGGGCCGACGCGCCGGCGCTGACGACCCGCGACGCGCTGCTCCATCTGCTCAACCGGCTCGGCGCGCCGCGCGAGCAGCTGCTGTTCCGGGAGCGTTCGCCGCAGGAACAGCAGGTCAAGCGCCTCAGCGAGCTGTACCACCAGCATCTGACGGGGCTGCCGGTCACGATCGTCCTCGACGACGCGCAGGACGCCCAGCAGGTGCGCACCCTCATCCCCGAGCGGTCCGACAGCCTCGTCGTCGTCACCGCCCGCAAGCCCCTCGACCTGCCCGAGGACACCCCGGCGTGGGTGCACCACCTGCCGGTGGAGGCGCTGGACGCGGCGGGCGCGGAGGAGCTGCTGCGCGCGGCCGCCGAGGACACGAGCGGCCCCTACGACGCCGAATCCTCCGAAGCCGTAAGGGAGTTGTGCGGCGGTCTGCCGCTGGCGCTGCGCGTCGCGGGGTCGGCCATCGGCCCGCGCACGACGCGTCAGCTCGCCGCCGACCTGAGCGCGTACGGGCCCGTCGAGCCGGTCGAGCGAGTGCTGTGGCTGCGTTACACCGACCAGTCCGACCCGGCGCGGCGGCTGCTGCGCCGGCTCGCGCTCGCCGGGCGGGCCTCGCTGGGCGCGGCCGCGGCGGCGGCGCTGCTCGCCACGGACGAGCAGGAGGCGACCCGGCACCTGTCCGCCCTGTCCCGCGCGGGCCTCGTCGACCACGTCCGCGGCAGCCGGTACCGCCTGCACGACCTGGTCCGCACCTTCGCGCAGGCCCGCCTCGCCGACGAGGAGGAGCCGGCCGAGCGCACGGCCGCGCAGGAACGGCTGATCCAGAACTACGCGGACCTCGCGGACTCGGTGATCCGCCTGGTCGACGGCAACATGTCGACGCGCGCCGGACAGATGGGCCCGCACGGCTTCACGTCCCTGGACGCGGCGCTGCGCTGGCTGGACGACGAGTCGAGCTTCATCACGGCGGCGCTGCGCCACGCGGAGGGCGTCAGCCAGGACGCGGTGCTCGGCCTCCTGGGCGCGCTGTGCGACTACTGCCTGCTGCGCGGCGACCTCTACCGCCTGGGCGAGATCAGCGAGTTGACGCAGGCCATCGACCAGGGTCTCCTGGTGCGCTCGGTCCAGTGGCGCACCGGCATCGCGGCCCGTCAGCTCGGCGAGCTCGACCAGGCCAGGACGACGCTGTCCTCGGTGGTGGACCTCTACCGCGAGGCGCACCACCGGGCGGGCGAGGCCCGCGCGCTGTGCTCGCTCGGCATCACCCTGCACCACCAGGGTCAACTCACGGAGGCCACCGCCAAGTTGAGGGAGGCGCTCGACCTCCAGACGACACCGGAGACGAAGGGCGACCGCGGCTGGACGCTGCACGCGCTCGCGGCCGTCGAGCGCGACCGCGCCCACGTGCGCGAGTCCCTCTCGCTGCTCACCGACGCGCTCGCCCTGCACCGGGAGAACGAGTCGCTGCACGGCGAGGCGTGGGCGCACTTCCAGCTCGGCCAGCTGTGCCTGCGCATGGGCGACGTCCCGCGCGCCGACGACGAGCTGCGCACGGCCCTCGACCTGTACGGGCGTACACGGGACGCCCGCGGCGAGGCGTGGGCGCTGACCCAGCTGGCCCGTGCCCGGCTCGTCGACGGTGACGCGTCGACGGCGGTCGACGGCCTGCGCCAGGCCGCGTCCCGGCACCGCGACAACGAGGACGCGCGCGGCGAGGCCTGGTCGTACTACTACCTGGGCCAGGCCCTGGAGGAGACCGGCAACCTCGACCAGGCGGTGCGCGAGCTGGAGCGCTCGCGCACGATGTTCTCCCGGATGCGGGACGTGTACGGCCTGGCGTGCGCCCGCCACCACTCGGCCCGCGTCACCCGCGACCAGCGGGCCGCGCAGACCGGCTCGCTGCGCAACTCCGGCTTCGCCCGTCAGCTCCTCGTCGACGCCCGCGCCGACTTCCGGCGCATCGGTGTCGCGCACGGCGAGGCGTGGACGTGCCTGGAGCTGGCGGTCGTCGACGCGGGCAACGCCCGGCTCCAGCAGGCCATGGCGCTCTGCGAGGAGGCGGCGTCGCTGTTCGCCTCGTACGGTGACCGGCGCGGCGAGGACTGGGCGGTGTTCCTGCGCTGCACGCTGCTGCCGTACGCCTCCCCGGGCGGCTCGGAGGTCGGCGCGGCCGTCGCCCAGGAGGAGCTGGCGCAGCTGTCCCGCACCCCGAACCCCACCCGCGACGGCAAGCTCGACGACTACGTGGAGGCGTACGGGCTGCTCCTGGAGCGGGGCGTGGACCTGGACGCGGGCTGGCAGGCCTGGCGCCTGGGCATGGTGCCGAACCGGCACGCCCGGGACGTGATGGGGGTGGTGGTCGGCGAGGCCGCGTAGTCCCTCAGGGCGTGCGCCGCGCGCGGTACTGGAGGTGCAGCACCCGGTCCCCCTGGACGACCACATGCGGGTCCGCCAGGAGGTGCTGCCCCTCGGTGGAGCCGAAGTAGCGCTTGCCCGAGCCGAAGACCACGGGGACGACATCCATCGCCACGACGTCGACCAGGCCGAGCGCGAAGGCCTGGCCGCCGATGTCGCCGGCGGTGATCGCCACGGCCCGGCCGGCCGCCAGCTCCCGCGCGATGGCGACGGCCTCGGCCACGTCGCCGACGAAGTGGTAGTGCGCGGCCTCGGGGTGCCAGTCGGCGGGCCGGGGCCGGTGCGAGACCACGACGACGTGCTCGCCGGCCGGGGGCTTGGCGTCCCAGCCGTTCGTGAGGTCGAACAGGTGCCGGCCCATGACCGTGACGCCGAGGCTGTCCCACATCGGCCGGGTGTAGTCGGCGGACGCCTTGGACACGCGGAAGCCGGCGCCGTCGGCCAGCGGCTCGGAACCGTTGCCGTACCAGTCGAACAGCGGTCCGACCTGGTCCTCGGCATCGGCGATGAAGCCGTCGACGGAGACGACGGCATGCATCAGTACGGGGCTCGTGGAGCGGTTCGAGGAACCGGTGTGAGGGCTCATACCCGTACGACCCCGCCCGCCCGCGAAACTCATCGGGGGGCGGGGGCCCTCACGTCAGGCCGAGGTGCGGGCGTCCTTCGACGCCTCGTCCGCCGGTTCGTCCGACGCCTTCTCCTTGAAGTCGACCTTGCCCATGTGCCGGTTCATCGACTTCATCAGGCCCCAGACGGCGAGCGCCATCACGGCGAAGACGATGAACCCGAGCACGCCCGGGGTCACCTTGTTCTCGTCGACCTCCTGGGCGGCAAGAGGGACGAGATGGGTCATTGCCAGATTCGATGTCACATCAGGCATTGTGACGGACGCCCGCGAAGAGGTCGTCCTCGGGGAGGGAGGTATCGACGAGCGACTTCGCGAGCTCGTACTCCTCGGTCGGCCACACGGACTTCTGGATCTCCATCGGCACGCGGAACCAGCCGCCGTCCGGGTCGATCTGCGTGGCGTGCGCGATCAGGGCCTTGTCGCGGATCTCGAAGAACTCGGCGCACGGCACGTGCGTGGTCAGCGTGCGCTCGACCCGCTCGAACTCGTCCCACCGCTTCAGCCAGTCCGCGTACGGCGACTCCATGCCGCGCGCGAGGAGCGCCTCGTGCAGCGCCTCGGTGCGCGGCCGGTTGAAGCCCTGGTTGTAGTAGAGCTTGCTCGGCTGGAAGACCGGGCCGAACTCGTCCTCGGGGTACTTCTCGGCGTCCGCCGCACCGTCGAAGGCCACCATCGTGATCTTGTGGGTCATGATGTGGTCGGGGTGCGGGTAGCCGCCGTTCTCGTCGTACGTCGTGATGACCTGCGGACGGAAGGAGCGGATCTGCTTCACCAGGCGGCCGGCCGCGTAGTCGACGTCCTCCAGGGCGAAGCAGCCCTCGGGCAGCGGCGGCAGCGGGTCGCCCTCGGGCAGACCGGAGTCGACGAAGCCCAGCCAGTCCTGCTTGACGCCGAGGATCTCGCGGGCCTCCTCCATCTCCTTCCTGCGTACCTCGTGGATGTGCTCCTCGATGTACTTGTCACCCTGGAGCTTCGGGTTGAGGATGGAGCCGCGCTCGCCGCCCGTGCAGGTCACGACATGCACGTCCACCCCCTCGGACACGTACTTGGCCATGGTGGCCGCGCCCTTGGACGACTCGTCGTCGGGGTGGGCGTGAACGGCCATCAGTCGCAGCTGCTCAGTCAAGACAAGATCCTCGATGATTTAAGGCGCCCTGGTGTGATTCGGCGCGTTGGGCGACTTCTATAGTGACCGAACCGGGGGGCGGAAAATTCCGGTGCCCGGATGTTGACGGGCGACGCGAGAGGAACTGGCCGATGAGCGCCGTGCAGCAGCTGCCCGAGGGCCGGTACGGGTCGTCGCGCGCGGCCGACGCCCGCGCCGACCGGAAGCTGAAGATCGCCGCGATCGTCCTCGGGACCCTGTTCGCCGCGATGATGGTCTGGTTCGGCTGGTACTACGTCGCCGGGAACAAGTTCAGCGGCGAGGTCATCGCGTTCAAGGCGTACGACGACAAGGTCAGGGTCCACCTGGAGATCCGCAAGGACACGGACGCGAGCGGCTACTGCACGATCCGCTCGCAGGACGCGGACGGCGCCGAGGTGGGCCGCGCCGACTTCCGCTTCGAC
This sequence comes from Streptomyces sp. Q6, assembly GCF_036967205.1. Classification (NCBI taxonomy): domain Bacteria; kingdom Bacillati; phylum Actinomycetota; class Actinomycetes; order Kitasatosporales; family Streptomycetaceae; genus Streptomyces; species Streptomyces citrinus. The sequence goes on along the minus strand of NZ_CP146022.1, from coordinate 5,365,630 downwards.
CAGCACCGGGACCGCATCGACAAGGTCGTCACGCTGCGCACGGCGGGCGGCCGGGGCACGACCGCCGAGCTCGTCGGCTGTCATTCCGACTGACTCTGTCCAGTTGACCGACGCTCACCCGTGCTGACCTGCACTGACCTGCGTTGACGTAAAACTGATGCCTTATGTCCTCCCCCTTTGACCCGTGAATTGTTAGGCTCGTGGTTTCGCCCACCCGAGGGGGAACATCCTTCTGGGTAGGGCGATGCTTTGTATTCCCAGTACCTACGAGGAGCGACCTGTGACCCAGACCAGCGAAGACGTCACCTGGCTGACGCAGGAGGCGTACACCAAGCTCAAGGACGAGCTGGCGTACCTGTCTGGTCCCGCGCGCGAGGAAGTCACGCAGAAGATTGCGGCGGCGCGCGAGGAGGGGGACCTGCGCGAGAACGGCGGGTACCACGCGGCCAAGGAGGAGCAGGGCAAGCAGGAGCTCCGCATCCGCCAGCTGACCCAGCTCCTGGAGCGCGCGAAGGTCGGTGAGGCCCCGGCCGCCACCGGCGTGGTCGCGCCCGGCATGGTCGTCACGATCGCTTTCGACGGCGACGAGGACGACACCATGGAGTTCCTGCTCGCCTCCCGCGAGTACGCGAGCTCCGACATCGAGACGTACTCGCCGCAGTCGCCGCTCGGCACGGGTGTGAACGGCAAGAAGGTCGGCGAGGACGCCCAGTACGAGCTGCCGAACGGCAAGTTCGCCTCGGTGAAGATCCTCAAGGCGGAGCCGTACGGCGGCTGACGCCGAGCCTGAGCAGGGGCGAGGCCCCCGGAGCGTGTGCCGCTCCGGGGGCCTCGTCGTGTGCGGTGGAGCTCAGGCCGTCGCGTTGCGGTACTTGCGGACGGCGAGGGTGCGGAAGACGACGATGATCAGGACCGAGTAGATCAGCGAGGCCCAGACGGGGTGCTGCATCGGCCAGGCCTCCGACGGCGAGAGCCCTGGATCGCCGAAGAGTTTGCGGCAGGCCTGGACGGTGGCGCTGAACGGGTTCCAGTCGGCGACGTGCCGCAGCCAGGGCGTCATCTGGCCGGTGTCCACGAACGCGTTCGAGATGAACGTGACCGGGAACAGCCAGATCAGGCCGCCGGACGTGGCCGCCTCCGGCGTGCGCACGGACAGGCCGATCAGGGCGCCGATCCAGGTGAACGCGTAGCCGAGCAGGAGCAGCAGCCCGAAGGCTCCGAGGATCTTGCCGAAGTTGGTGGGGGCGACCGAGCCGGGCCGCCAGCCGACCAGCAGCCCGACGGCGGCGAGGACCGCGAGGGTCAGCGCCGTCTGCACCAGGTCGGCGATGGTGCGGCCGGTGAGCACGGCGCCGCGCGCCATCGGCAGCGAGCGGAACCGGTCGATGAGGCCCTTGTGCATGTCGTCGGCGATGCCCGCCCCGGCGCCGGCCGTGGCGAAGGTGACGGTCTGCGCGAAGATGCCGGCCATCAGGAAGTTCTTGTAGACCTGCGGGTCGGTGGTGTCGCCGATCTTCATCGAACCGCCGAAGACGTACGTGAACAGCACCACGAACATGATCGGCTGGATCAGGCCGAAGATGATCATCTCCGGGATCCGGGACATCCTGATCAGATTGCGCTTGGCGACGACCAGCGAGTCCCGGACGGACTGGCCCATGCCGCCCGCCGCCCGGGGGACGCGCGCCGCGTCGGTGACGGCACTCACGTGCGGACCTCCTGCTCGTCCTGGTCCTTCTGCTCCGCCAGGTGGCCGGTGAGCGAGATGAACACGTCGTCCAGGGTCGGGCGGCGCAGCCCGATGTCGTCGATCTCGATGCCGCGGGCGTCCAGGTCGCGGATGACCTCGGCGAGCAGCTTGGCGCCACCGGTGACCGGGACGGTCAGCTTGCGGGTGTGCTGCTCGGTGGCGACCTCTCCCTTGCCGAAGCCGTGCAGCACCTCGGCGGCCGGGGCGATGTGCTCGCGCTCGTGCACGACGACCTCGACACGCTCACCGCCGGTCTGGGCCTTGAGCTGGTCGGAGGTGCCGCGGGCGATGACGCGGCCGTGGTCGACGACGCAGATGTCGTGGGCGAGGTGGTCGGCCTCTTCGAGGTACTGGGTGGTGAGCAGCAGGGTCGTACCGCCGGCCACCAACTCCTGGATGACCTCCCACAGCTGCTGCCGGTTGCGCGGGTCGAGACCGGTGGTCGGCTCGTCCATGAACATGACGGGCGGTGAGACGACGAGGGCGGCCGCGAGGTCGAGGCGGCGGCGCATGCCTCCCGAGTACGTCTTGGAGGGCCGGTCGGCGGCGTCCGCGAGGTTGAACCGCTCCAGGAGCTCGCTCGCGCGGGCCTTCGCCTCCTTGGCCCGCATCTGATAGAGCTGGCCGACCATCTGGAGGTTCTCGCGGCCGGTCAGGTACTCGTCGACGGCGGCGAACTGGCCGGACAGGCCGATCGAGCGCCGCACTTCGTTCGGCTGTTTCAGTACGTCGATGCCCGCGACGACCGCCTTGCCGCTGTCCGGCGTGAGCAGGGTCGTCAGGCAGCGCACCGCGGTCGTCTTGCCCGCTCCGTTCGGCCCGAGCAGTCCGAGGACGGTGCCCTCGGGTACGTCGAGATCGACGCCGTCCAGAGCCCTTACGTCGCCGAAGGTCTTCACCAGACCTTCGGCGTATATGGCGCCTGGCATGTCACTCCCCCTGGGGTGGGTGTGCGTGCTGGGTGTTCCGCTGTCCTTGCGTGCCCCATGTGCCGTTGTGCCGCGTACGGCTTGCTTGTACCGCTTGCTTGCACCGCTTGCTCGTACTGCTTGCTCGTACTGCTTGCTTATGTGGAGAAAGTCTAGATTTGGCGCGGCTCGCGCGCTCCTCAGCGGCTGAGGCGGGCCCCACGCTAACGCGATGTATCGCGTCGCTTCAACGGATTTCCCCGATGACGGTGTAGCCCGCCTCGCGCAGCGCCGCGCCGACCTCGGCGCAGTGCGCGGGGCCCTTGGTCTCCAGGTGCAGCTCCACCTCGGCCTCCGTGAGTCCGAGGCGCGGGTCGGTGCGTACGTGGCTCACGTCCAGGACGTTGGCGTCCGCCACGGACAGCACTCCGAGGAGCGTGGCCAGGGCGCCGGGGCGGTCGGTCAGGCGCAGCCGCAGCGACAGGTAGCGGCCGGCCGCGGCCATGCCGTGGGTGAGGACGCGCTGCATCAGGAGCGGGTCCACGTTGCCGCCGGAGAGCAGGGCGACGACCGGGCCCTCGAAGTTCTCCGGATCGCTCAGGAGCGCCGCCACGGGGCTCGCTCCGGCCGGTTCGACGACCAGCTTGGCCCGCTCCAGGCAGAGCAGCAGGGCGCTGGACAGCTCGTCCTCCGACACCGTACGGACGTCGTCGACGAGGTCCTCGACGATGCGGAACGGGACGTCTCCGGGCCGCCCCACCTTGATGCCGTCGGCCATCGTCGCGGGGTGCGGGACGGACACCGGGTGCCCGGCCGCCAGCGAGGGCGGGTACGCGGCCGCGCCCGCCGCCTGGACGCCGATGACGCGCACGTCGGGGCGCAGGGCCTTGACCGCGACCGCGATGCCCGCCGCGAGACCGCCGCCGCCGACGCCCACGACGATGGTGCGCACCTCGGGGCACTGCTCCAGGATCTCCAGGCCGAGCGTGCCCTGGCCCGCGACGATGTCCGGGTGGTCGAAGGGGTGGATGAAGACGGCGCCGGTCTGCTCCGCGTACTCCTGCGCGGCCGCGAGGGTCTCGTCGACGACCTGCCCGTGCAGCCGGACCTCGGCCCCGTAGTCACGGGTCGCGGCGACCTTCGGCAGGGGCGCGCCGACGGGCATGAACACCGTGGAGCGCACGCCCAGGAGCGAGGAGGCCAGCGCCACGCCCTGCGCGTGGTTGCCCGCGCTCGCCGCCACGACCCCGGCCGCGCGCTCCTCCGGCAGCAGCCCCGCGATCCGTACGTACGCGCCCCGCAGCTTGAAGGATCCGGTCCGCTGGAGGTTCTCGCACTTGAGGTGTACGGGGGTGCCGACCAGCTGTGACAGGTGGTGGCTGTGCTGCAGGGCGGTCACCTTGGCCACGCCGGAGAGCATCTTCTGGGCACCTCGTACGTCGTCGAGGGTCACCGTGGGCGCCTTGGCGGGCAAGTAGTCAGACGCGCTGTAGCTCATGACCGAAGTCTCGCAGCTCACGGCACACGTCTCTCGGGATGTTCACGCTCCGAGACCGGATTGCGCAGCGCAGGGACGGCCAGCGCTTTCGCCGCGTACCCTGTGCCCCAATCCAGTGCAATCCACCACCCACGCATGAAGTGAGCACCCGGCCATGCCCACACCACAGGAAACGATGGACATGACGACCGTCGGCGACTCCGGCCTTCTCGACACCCTGCAACACGAGGTGGCGGTGTTCGCGCGTCGCGCGGAACAGACCCGCCTCGGCGGGGTCGGACAGGTGCGCAACTCGATGGACCGGGCGGCGTACCTGCTGCTCAACCGTCTCGACAAGGAAGGCCCGATGGGCGTCAAGGCGCTCGCGTCGAGCATGGGTATCGACTCCTCGACGGTGACCCGCCAGGTCGCCCCGCTGGTCGACACGGGTCTCGTCAAGCGCACCTCGCACCCGGAGGACGGCCGTGCGGTGGTGCTCCAGCTGTCGCCGCGGGGCCTCTCGCGTCTCGACGAGGTCCGCTCGTCCAGGCGAGAGCTGATGGCGCAGTTGACGCAGGAGTGGGAGCCACAGGAGCGCGAGCAGTTCTGCGCGCTCCTCACGCGCTTCAACTCGGCGCTCTCGGCACGTCAGAGCGGGCAGCCCGCGCCGTCGCCCGAGGACTGAGGCCGCACCACCCTCGTACGACCGCCGCGGCTCCCGCCTCTTGACCGGGGGGCCGCGGCAGGCCTCATATGAAGCGTGCGCGAACGGCAGGCGTCGAGGAACGCCCGTCGGGCCCGTGAGTTCGAGGCGTTCGTCGCGGGCGCGGCCGGGCGGCTGCTGCATGCCGCGACCCTGCTGACCGCCGAGCCGCCGGACGACAACCCGCGCGCGCGGCGGCTGCTCACGGCCGCGCTCGCCCGTACGTATGCCTCCTGGGACCGTCTTCGGGGCGAGGACCCCTACGACTGCGCCCGTAAGGAACTGGCCGTCCGCTTCGCGCACGGCATGTGGATCCCGTATCGGCATCGCGCCCGCGGTGGCGTGCTGGGGCATCTGACCGCGCAAGAACGTCTCGTCCTGGTGCTGCGGCTCTTCGAGGGCATCGGCGAGGAGCAGGCGGCGGCGCTCCTCGGGCTCTCCACGGAGCGGGTGCGGGCCCTGCATCTGCGCGCGATGGCCCTCGTCCTGCACCCGCCGCGCGGTCCCGCGCCGGCCGAACTCCAGGGGATGAGCCCCGCATGAGCCTTCAGGAACGCAAGGAATCCACGGTGCGGGCGGTGCTCGACGCGGCGCCGCCGCCGGTGGTGCCGGCCGAGCTGTACGCCGAGGCGACGCGCAGGGGCAACCGGGTGCTGCGGCGCCGGCGGATCGCCCGGCAGGTGATGTGGTGCCTGCTGTGCGTGGCGGTGGTGGCGTTCCTGGTGTGGGCGACGATGGCGCGCCCGTGGGTGGAGCCGCCGTCGACGACGACTCCACCCTGACCGGCTGGTGAGCCGGCCCGCGTGGCCGGCTAGCCCTTCTTGAGGGCCTGGTGCAGGTCGGCGAGGAGGTCGTCGACCGACTCGATGCCCACGGAGAGCCGGACGAGGTCGGCGGGCACCTCCAGGGCGGAGCCCGCGACGGAGGCGTGCGTCATGCGGCCCGGGTGCTCGATGAGCGACTCGACGCCGCCGAGGGACTCGCCGAGCGTGAAGAGCTTCGCCCGGTTGCAGACCTCGACGGCCGCCTCTTCGCCGCCCTCGACGCGGAACGACACCATGCCGCCGAACGCCTTCATCTGCTTGGCGGCGATCTCGTGGCCCGGGTGCTCGGGCAGGCCCGGGTAGAGGACCTCGGTGACGCGCGGGTGGCGGGTGAGCATGTCGGCGACGCGAGTGGCGTTCTCGCTGTGCCGGTCCATGCGGACGGGCAGCGTCTTGATGCCGCGCAGCACCAGCCAGGAGTCGAAGGGGCCGGCGACGGCGCCCATCGCGTTCTGGTGGTACGCCAACTCGTCGGCCAGGGCCGGGTCGTTGACGATCAGCGCGCCGCCGACGACGTCCGAGTGGCCGCCCATGTACTTCGTCATCGAGTGGACGACGACGTCCGCGCCGAGCGCGAGCGGCTGCTGGAGGTAGGGGCTCGCGAAGGTGTTGTCGACGACGAGGCGCGCGCCGGCCTCGCGGGCGACCTGCGCGACGGCGGCGATGTCCGTGATGCCGAGCAGCGGGTTCGAGGGGGTCTCGACCCAGATCGCCTTGGTCTTGGGGGTGAGTGCGGCCCGTACGGAGTCGACGTCGGCCGTGTCGGCCACCGACCACTCCACGCCCCAGCGCGAGACGACCTTCGCGAACAGGCGGAACGTGCCGCCGTACGCGTCGTTCGGGATGACCACGTGGTCACCCGGGCTCAGCACCGTACGGAGCAGGCAGTCCTCGGCGGCGAGCCCGGAGGCGAAGGCGAGTCCGCGCCGGCCGCCCTCCAGGGCCGCGAGATTCTCTTCGAGGGCGGTGCGGGTGGGGTTGGCGCTGCGGCTGTACTCGTATCCGCCGCGCAGGCCGCCGACGCCGTCCTGCTTGTACGTGGAGACCTGGTAGATCGGGGGGACGACGGCGCCGGTGACGGGATCTGCCGTGTTCCCGGCGTGGATGGCGGTGGTCTCGAACCCTCGGGGCCCGGACGGGCTGCTGTGCGTGTCGCTCATGCCGCACGAGAGTAGTGCGCCCGAGCGGTCCCGCGACCTCGGTTAGCTTGTAGGTATGGGAATTCTCTGGGTCCTGATGGCCGTCCTGATGATCGCCTGGGTGGTGATGCTGCGGCGGCGCGGCGGTATCCGTCAGGTCGCCCCCGGCTCCCCGGACGCCGCCGACCCGGCCGCCTACGGGTTCGTGCGGCAGGAGGAGCTCGACGTGCGGCTGCCGGGCCCCGACCAGGACCTCCTGGACGTGATGGCCGTCGTGCAGCGCAATCAGGACTTCACGGCGGCCGCGCAGCTGCTCGCCGGGACCGGCAAGGAGACCGAGGCGCGCTGGGAGCGGGTGCAGGCGATCGCCGGTGCCGCCGCCCTGGAGATGCAGCGGACGCCGCGGCTCGGCGCCGGATGGCTCCAGGCGTGGCGCGCGCAGCAGCCGAAGGACGCGGGCGGGGCGCAGGTCTTCGCCGAGTTCCTGGTGCAGCAGGCGTGGCGCGACGGCGGGACGCCGGACGAGCAGCGCATCGTCCTGGAGGAGGCCCGCGCGGCGTGCGAGCAGGCGGCGCTCCTCGCGCCCGGCGACCCGGTCCCGCACATCACGCACCTCGCGGTGGGCCGCGGGCTGGGCTACTCGCGGACCGAGTTCGAGCAGCTGTGGCTGAAGATCCTGGACACCGCGCCCGGACACATGGGCGCGCACCTGGCCGGGCTGCGCTACTGGACGGAGAAGTGGCACGGCTCCCGCGAGGAGGCGTTCGCCTTCGCCGAGGCCGCGGCGGCGCGCGCCCCGCGCGGCTCCCTGCTCCCCGCGCTGCCCCTCTTCGCGCTGTACGAGCACCTGCCCGACCTGAACCTGGTCCGCGGGTTCTACGAGAGCGAGGTCGTCACCAAGGCGCTGCACGGCGCCCTGTTCGCGGTCACCTCGGCCCGCCCGGACGACCCGATGCTCGCCCACGTACGCCACCTGCTGATCTTCTTCCTGGTCCGCGCGGAACGCTGGTCCGAGGCGATGCAGCAGCTCGTACGGGTCGACGGCCACATCGGCGCGATCCCGTGGACGTCGGACGAGGACCCGGCGTCGTCGTACGCGGTGTACCGGGCCCTGGCGGTGGCGGGCTACGAGGCGAACGGCGGCAGCCCGGCGACACTCCGCCACTGAGCCGTTCGGCGGGCGTCGGGCGGGGCGGAAATCCGCTGGCAACGGGGGGTGTCCGGGGATCACTCTGTGGTCCATGACGCAGAACACGCACGAGATCCGCGCACACCACACCGGATCCACGGTCACCGTGTACCAGGCGTACTCGCCGGTGATCGGCCTGCCCGCGGCCCGCGACGGGCGGTTTCCCGCGGCGTTCCGGCGGGACCGGATGACGTGGATCAAGCCGTCGTTCCTGTGGATGATGTACCGCTGCGGCTGGGCCACGAAGGCGGGGCAGGAGGTCGTGCTCGCGGTCGAGATCCGGCGGGACGGCTTCGAGTGGGCGCTGCGGCACGCGTGCCTGTCGAGCTGCACGCGCGGGGTGCACACCGATCAGGCGTCCTGGAAGCGGGAGTTGAGGCAGGCACCCGCGCGCGTGCAGTGGGACCCCGAGCGCGACCTGCGGCTGCGCCCGCTGCCGTACCGGTCGTTGCAGCTGGGCCTGTCCGGGGAGGCGGTGCGGCGGTACGCGGACGAGTGGACGGTGTCCGTCACGGACGTGACACCGCTCGCGCGTGAGGTACGGGCCCGGGTGACGGCGGGAGACCTGGAGACCGCGGCGGGGCTCCTTCCCGTCGAGCGGCCGTATCCGGGGCAGGAAGGGCTGACGGGGCGGCTGGTGGGGGCGCGGCGTGAGCGGTGACGGGGCGGCGGCTGCGGGCGCTACGGGCCGGGCGGGGGCGTGAAGATGCCGTGGGTGCCGATGCGGCGCCACACGACGTGGGGCGTTCCGGCCGTCTTCTCCTCCCCGTACTGCCAGGTGGCGCGGCCGTCGGGAGCCCAGGTCATCTCGTAGACGCCCGCCGCCGCCTGCACGCCCTTCACGCGCAGTCCCGGCCGGAAGGAACCCGCCTCCACGTCGGGCACGAAGTGCTCGACGATCACACGGCGGAACCGGCGCTGCTGGTCGGGCGACAGGCGGGCGAAATCGCGGGCGAACCGTGGGGTGACCTCAAACGTCGGCATCGTCCCCGGACCCGTCCCCCGTACCGAGTGCCGAGAACATCTCCTCGGCGCTCCCGTAGATCCGCCCCTCACCGGCAGCGATCTGCCGGGACGCCTCCCGCTCCCCGGCCTGCCACTCCTCGGTCCAGAACCAGGCCTGCTCCGCGGGGATCGTCTTCAGCCCGCGCAGCTGTACGGACCCGTCCGCCGCCACGACGAACTCGACGTCGTCACCGGCCTCGATGTGCAGCGCCTTGCGGACCTCGCCGGGCAGCGTGAGCTGGCCCTTGCCCCGCAGTTGCGTCCTTATCCGTGTCACGGTCGCCGCCATGGCTTCTCCCGGCTCTCGATGGTTCTCCGCCCAGCCTTTTCCACCGTACGGGATCAGTGGAAGGTGAGAAAGCGCGAAAGTCGGAATTTCGGTGGTGCGGAGATTCCGGTCGCCGCCGCCCAGGGCCACCGGTATCACCGAGATGCGCTGCTTCGACCCACCTTGGCGTTCGGTATATCGATCACTCTTCGGGTTTTCGGACCGATCTCTGTCGGAGATCTTGACCGGGCCGTCGCGAACTTCTTCACTGGCCACCGCTGACACTGCCGACCCCGTCGCCACCCCCTGCCCCCACGGACTCCCCCGCACCCCGAGGAGCAGTACGCATGACCCGTCACGGAACATCCCGTCCGCCCGTGTCCGTCCCCGCGCTGTCGCGGCGGAATCTGCTCGTCGCCGGAGCGCTCGGCCTGGGGGCCGGCGCCCTCGCCTCGCCCGCTCGGGCGCGGGCGCGGGACGGGGCGTACGAGGGGTATCTGTTCGTGTACTTCACCGGGGAGGGGACCCCCGACGGGGAGCAGATCCATCTCGCGTCGAGCAAGGGCGACGACCCGCTCCACTGGCGGGAGTTGAACGGCGGGAAGCCCGTGCTCACCTCCTCGCTCGGCGACAAGGGTGTGCGCGATCCGTTCGTCATCCGGTCGCCCGAGGGGGACCGGTTCTTCCTCATCGCCACCGATCTGCGGATCTACGGCGGGGCCGGCTGGGACTACGTGCAGCGGCACGGCAGCCGCTCGATCATCGTGTGGGAGTCGACGGACCTGGTGGAGTGGGGTGAGCCGCGTTCGGTGCGGGTCTCACCCGAGACCGCGGGCAACACCTGGGCGCCCGAGGCGTACTGGAGCGAGGAGCTCGGCGAGTACGTCGTCTTCTGGGCGTCGAAGCTGTACGCCGAGAGCGACACGGAGCACACCGCCGACACGTACAACCGCATGCTGTACGCGACGACGAAGGACTTCAGGACGTTCAGCGAGGCGAAGGTCTGGAACGACCCCGGGTACTCGGTCATCGACTCGACCGTCATCGCGCACGACGGGACGTACTACCGCTTCACGAAGGACGAACGGTCCGCGTCGCAGTCGCCGTACGGGAAGTTCATCCTGGAGGAGAAGTCCCGGGACCTGCTCGCGACCGACTGGGAGACCGTCGCCGAGGGCATCGGCATGGGGGCCATGGCGCAGGGCGAGGGGCCGCTGGTCTTCAAGTCCAACACCGAGGACAAGTGGTACCTGTTCATCGACGACTACACGGCCACCGGCTACATGCCGTTCGAGTCGACCGATCCGGCGGGCGGCACGTGGACGAAGTCCACCGCCTACCGGCTGCCCTCCGCGCCGCGCCACGGCACCGTACTCCCGGTCACCCGCGGCGAGTTCGACCGGATCCAGGAGAAGTGGGGCGTCGCGCCCGTGCTCGCCGACGCCGACGGACTCGTCGCGCACTGGCCGCTGGCGGGGGACGCCGAGGACGTGTCCGGGCACGGCTACCACGGCACCCCCGCGGGCGGCGACGTGTCGTGGGCGGACGGGGCGCTCGTGCTCGGCGGCGCCGGCGGCCACGTGAAGCTCCCGGACAACATGCTCGCGGGCGTCGACGCGGTCACCGTGACCGCCGACGTGTGGGTCGACGACGATCAGGCGACGCCGTACTTCCTGTACGGGTTCGGGAACACCGGCGCCGACGGGAAGGGGAACGGGTACCTGTTCGCCACCGGCGGCAGCGCCGACTCAGGATTCCGGGCCGCCCTGTCCGACGGCAACTGGACCAAGGAGCAGCAGGCCGAGGCCCACAGCGGTCTGCCGCGCGGGCGTTGGACGAACGTGACGTACACCGTCGGTGGTGACACCGCGCTGCTCCACCTCGACGGCGAGGTCGTCGGCCGCACCAGCGCCGTCACCCTCTCGCCCTCGGACATCGGCGGCGGCGTCACCACCGCCAACTACCTGGGCCGCTCCCCGTACACCGGCGACCGCACCCTGAAGGGCCGCCTGCGGGACGTGCGGCTCTACAACCGGGTCCTGTCCGCCGACGAGATCGCCGCGCTGCCCGCCAACGCGACCCGCGTCAGGGACGTGGAGCTGAAGCAGCTGAAGGTGCCCGCCGTCGTCGCGGCCGAGGGCGCGACCGTCGTCCTGCCCGTCGTGCCCGGCACCGATCTGCGGCGCCTGCGGCCCCGGTTCACGCTCGCGCCCGGCGCTCGCCTCAGCCCGGCGAGCGGCCGCACGACCGACCTGCGCAAGCCCGTCACGTACACGGTCACCTCGGCCGACGGCGATCAGAAGAAGTGGACGGTGTCCGCCGTGGAGATGCGTACGCCCGTGCTGCCCGGGTTCCACGCGGACCCCAACATCGTCGCGTTCGGCGGGAGTTACTACATCTACGGGACCACCGACGGGTTCGCCGGGTGGGGCGGCACCACGTTCGGCGTGTGGTCGTCGAAGAACCTCGTCGACTGGACCGACCACGGCGTGATCCTCGACCTCGGCAAGGACGTGAGCTGGGCCGAGTCCCGGGCCTGGGCCCCGACCATCGCCGAGAAGGACGGGACGTTCTACTTCTACTACTGCGCCGAGGCGAAGATCGGGGTCGCCACCGCCGACTCCCCCACCGGGCCCTTCACCGACAGCGGCAAGGTCCTGATCGCGGCGAACCCGGACGGCGCCGGCCAGGCCATCGACCCGGCCGTCTTCACCGACAAGGACGGCACGGCGTACCTGTACTGGGGCAACGGGTCGGCGTGGGTGGCACCGCTCAACGACGACATGGTGTCGTACGACACCGCGAAGGTGCGGCGGATCACCGGGCTCACGGACTTCAGGGAGGGGTTGTTCGTGGCGCGCCGCGGCGACCTGTACCACCTGACGTACTCGATCGACGACACCCGCAGCGAGAACTACCGCGTCGGCTACGCCACCTCCGACTCCCCGTACGGGCCGTTCACGCACCGCGGCGTGGTCCTGGCGAAGGACCCCGCGCAGGGCATCCTCGGCACCGGCCACAACTCCCTGCTCCAGGTGCCCGGCACCGACGACTGGTACATCGCGTACCACCGTTTCGCGATCCCGGACGGCGACGGTACGCACCGCGAGACCACGATCGACCGGGTCACGTTCGGCGCGGACGGGCTGATGCGGCCGGTGACGCCGACACTGACCGGGGTGCGGCCGCGCCGCATCCCCTGACCGGCCCGGGGGCGGGCCGTCAGCCGGCGGCGCGCATCGCCGCCGCCGTGCGCGACGCGTCGTAGCCGTCCGGTACGCCGTCCAGGAGGACCAGCTCGCCGGGGATGTGCGCGGTGCGCATCGGGAGGATCTCCTGGTAGGCGGGGGACGCGTACCAGGCGCGGGCCCGCTCCAGGTCGGGGAACTCGACCAGGACGACGTCGCCGAGGCGCTCGCCCTCCCGCCACTCGCCGGACTTGCCGTGCGAGAGGAAGCGGCCGCCGAACGGCTCGAAGGTGGACTGCACCCGCTCGATGTAGACGAGAACCTCCGGGTGGACCGGGGCGGTGGGGCGGAGCACGGCGATGGCGTAGGCGGTCATGAGCGAGCCCTCCTCGGATTCCGGTGGTGTCGGGGGAAACACTGCCGGAGCCCGAGGAGGGCGTCGATTACCCGGGACGTAAGGACCCGGGAGGTGAGGGGATCAGATGGTGGCCGCGTCGATCACGAAGCGGTAGCGCACGTCCGAGGCGAGGACCCGCTCGTACGCCTCGTTGATCCGGCTCGCCTCGATCAGCTCGATCTCGGAGCCCAGGCCGTGCTCGGCGCAGAAGTCGAGCATCTCCTGGGTCTCGGCGATACCGCCGATCATCGAGCCGGCGAGGGTCTTGTTGCCGCCGATGAGGGAGAAGAGGTTGAGCGCGATCGGCTCCTCGGGGGCGCCGACGTTCACCAGCGCGCCGCCCGTCTTCAGCAGGCCGAGGTAGCCGCCGAAGTCCAGCGGGGCGGAGACCGTGGAGAGGATCAGGTCGAAGGTGCCCGCGAGCTCCTGGAAGGTCTTCTCGTCGCTGGTCGCGTAGTAGTGGTCGGCGCCCAGCTTCAGGCCGTCGTCCTTCTTGCGCAGCGACTGGGAGAGGACGGTGACCTCGGCGCCCAGCGCGTGCGCGATCTTGACGCCCATGTGGCCGAGGCCGCCGAGGCCGACGATCGCGACCTTCTTGCCGGGGCCCGCGCCCCAGTGCTTGAGCGGGGAGTACGTGGTGATGCCGGCGCAGAGCAGCGGCGCGGCCACGTCGAGGGCGAGGCCCTCCGGGATGCGGACCGCGTAGTTCTCGTCGACGACGAGCTTCTGCGAGTAGCCGCCGTGGTTGGGCGTGCCGTCACGGCCGATGGCGTTGTACGTGGCGCCGTAGCTGCTGTTCGTGCAGTGCTGCTCCAGGCCGGCCTTGCAGTTCTCGCACGTGCGGCAGGAGTCGACCAGGCAGCCCACACCGACGCGGTCGCCGACCTTGTACTTCGTCACGCCGGAGCCGACCTCGGAGACGACACCGGCGATCTCGTGGCCCGGGACCATCGGGAAGAGGGCCTCGCCCCAGCCCTCGCGGGCCTGGTGGATGTCGGAGTGGCAGATGCCGGCGAACTTGATGTCGATCATGATGTCGTGCGCGCCGACCGTGCGGCGCTCGATGGTGGTGCGCTCCAGCGGGGCCTTGGCGCTGGGGGCGGCGTATGCGGCAACAGTCGTGGTCATGCTCACCAGCGTGCCTGTCCGCGCGGGGTTTACCCAGGTCACCGCTTTGCGTACGTCCAGTGGTCCTACTACTGACGGGGTCAGGCTCGTAGTCGTACGACCGGGAATACTGGACAGCATGGACGACAACCCCACCCTGGACCGCAGGGCCGAGCTGAGCGAGTTCCTGCGCACCCGGCGGGCCCGGCTCAAGCCGGAGGACGTGGGGATCGCGTCGATCGGGCGGGCCCGCCGGGTGCCTGGCCTGCGCCGCGAGGAGCTGGCGCAGCTGGCCGGGGTCTCGGTGGCGTACTACACGCGCCTGGAGCAGGGCAACGGACGCAATGTGTCGGCGGAGGTGCTCGACGCGATCGCGCGCGCCCTGCGGCTGTCGGACGCCGAGCAGGCGCACCTGACGCATCTGGCGAAGCCGAAGCAGCAGCGCAGGAGGTACCGGGCGCCCAAGCGGCAGCAGGTGCGGCCCGCGCTGCGCCAGCTCCTCGACACGATGGACGGCGTGCCCGCGTACATCGGCGGGGCCCGCTCCGAGATCCTCGCCTGGAACTCGATGGCGGTGGCGCTGTTCGGCGACTGGGGCGCGCTGCCGCCCGCCGAGCGGAACTGGGCGCGGCTGACCTTCCTCAACCCGGACTACCGCGAGCTGTTCCAGGAGTGGGAGTCCAAGGCGTCCGACATGGTCAGCTATCTGCGCCTGTACGCGGGCCAGAACCCGGACGACCCGGAGTTGTCCGCGCTGGTCGGCGAGCTCTCCGTGAAGAGTGACGAGTTCCGCAGGCTGTGGGCCACGCACGACGTGAAGGAGAAGGGGCACGGCGTGAAGCGGATGCGCCACCCCCTGGTCGGCGAGCTGACCCTCTCCTACGAGACCCTGCACCTGCCGGACGACGCGGGCCAGTTCCTGTCCGTGTACCACGCCGAGCCGGGCTCGCCCTCGGCCGAGGCGCTGCGGCTGCTGGCGAGCTGGGGAGCGGACGCGCTGCGGGCCGGGGCCGCGGAGGTCTGAGAGCGCGGGACTACGCGGTCCAGGGCGGCGCGGCCCCCCAGTTCCACCGCGGTACGGGCTGTTCGGCGGGGCGGCTCGCGTCCGGGCCCGAGAAGGTGACGGCCAGCCGCGTGCCCCACTCCACGTACGCGCAGAACGCGGAGCGGAACTCGGCGTCCGTGGGCAGACCCGCCTCGTCGGCCGCGTCCTGGACGAGGCCGACCCAGCGGCGGCGCTGGCGCTCGGTGATGCCCTTGCCGATGTGCATCGCGACCATGTGGCTGTGCCCGCCGTGCCGCTCGGTGTACGTGGCGGGGCCGCCGAAGACCTCGCCGAACCAGAGCGCGACGTGGGCGGCGTGCTCGGCGGGCAGGTCGGCGAAGAGCGGGCCGAGGAGGTCGTCCTTGAGGACCTTGTCGTAGAAGACGCTCGTCAGGCGGTCGAAGGCCTCGGCGCCGCCGGCCCATTCGTAGAGCGTCGGCTCGGAGGCGCCCCGGCCCCGGACCGTGGTCGGCTTGTAGTGGCGCATCTCCTGGATGTCGCCGACGTAGGGGCGGATCTCGGCGAGGAACTCGGGGAACAGGTCGGATTCCCTGAAGCCCTCGATGTGGTCCTCGGTCGACGTCCACACGATGCGCAGGACGTAGTGCGTGAAGTCCTCTTCGCAGCGCGCGAGTTCATAGGTGACGCAGTACGGCGACGCGGCGAGAAGCCGCGCCGCCCGGGTGTAGGCCGTCAGGAACTCGGGCGAGCGGCCCTCGGGTATCTGGTAGCGGATGTATTCGACCGTCTGCGTCGTCATGGCAGCCAGCCAAACACACCCGCCGTACGGCGTCAGGCGGTTCGGCGGCCGATCGTCATCGGCTCGTCCGCGCGGCGCTCGGCGAAGGGGCGGTCGGGTGCTGCGCCCGACCGCCCCTGGCTCATCCGCCGTGCGGGTGGATCACTTTCCGTAGTACGCCTGGTGGATCGCGATCGTCGACGTGTTGCCCTTCTTGTCGACGACCTTGGCGCGCAGCGAGACCGCCTTGTCCCGGGCGGGGTTCGTGACGGTGACCTTGCCGCTCTTCACGGTGACCTTCTTCCAGTGGCCGCCGTCGTCGTAGGAGACGTACACGGTGAGCGACTTGAGGTTGCGGCCCGCGGCCGCGCCCTGGACCGTCACCGGGAAGGTCTGCTTCTTGCCGGCGGCGACCCGGCTGTCGAGCCCGGTCGAGGCGCCGAAGCGGACGCCGGACGCGGGCAGGACGGCGATGTCCCGGCCGGCCTTCTTGGAGCGGAACGTCCAGGACGCGTCGATCCGGCGGGATGCCTCCGCGACCTTCGCGTCGCGCCGCACCGACGTGGTCAGCCGGTACGCCGCGTCGCCCGAGGGCACGGTGAAGGCCTTGTCCCCGAACAGCGGGTCGTCGGTCGTGCCGACCTTCGCGCCGTCGCGGTACAGCGTCGTGGCGACCGAGGTGACGTCGGACGAGCCCGCGTGGGTCTTGCCGTCGGCGAACAGCGGCAGGTAGCCGTAGATCTGGTTGCCGTCGCGGAACAGCCCGTAGTCGCCGCCGACGCGCGGCCCGAACACGGCGGTGTTGAACGTCTTCTCGTAGCTCTTGCCCGCGGTGAAGGTCTGCGGGTTGCCGAGCGTGTAGAAGGCGTCGGCGAGCGGGAAGCCTTCGGCGTCCTTGCCCGCGTACTGGGTGAAGTCCAGGCCCCACTGCACGCCGCTGCCGGTCGACAGGTACAGGGTGCGGGTGGCGGGCAGCTTCTGCTCGACGGGCAGGCCGAAGACGAGGTCGTCGGGGAGCATGCCGGTGGCGCTCAGCGTGCCCGTCTTACCAGGTGCCGAGGCCCCCAACCTGCCGGTCACCGTGGCGAGTTCGGACTTCTTGAAGTGCTTGACCTTGTCGCCCTGGACGTGCTTGACGCGGGCGCTCGTCGCGACGTCGTACTCGGCGCCGCCGCCCTTGGCCCACTGGCCGAACCAGGTCTGCGAGAGGCCGCCGGTGACATCGCCGCCGAGCGGCGCCACCCGGATGTCGGCGAACGAGTCGAGCATGACGCCGATGCCGATGAGCGCCGGGTCGTACATGTAGTCGATGCTCGCGCTGAGCGGCTTCGCGGCGGCGTCCGGCACCGTGATGTCGGCCGCCTTCGTCCTACGGGCGTCGAGCGTCAGCGTCACGTCCTTGGTGACGCTCAGCTTGGGCTGCACGAACCAGTCGACGCCGCCCTCGAACTTCTCGAAGTCCTTCGCGAGCAGCCCGTCCACCAGGTACGTGCCCTTGGGCACGCGCAGCGTCACGGTGCCCGACGCGGTCTGCGGCGCGGAGAACGACTCGTCCTTCGCGAGGCCCGCGTACGCGAACAGGTCGGTCAGGTACGTCGACTGGGGCTGTCCGTCCCGCCCGATGTGCTTGAGCGTCACGTCGTACGACTCGACCTCGCGCTGCACGGCCGCCGCGGTGCGCACGGACTGGCCGCCGCCGCTCGCCGTGACGTACGCGGAGTAGGCGCCGTCGACGGTGCCGCCGAGTTTCGTGTTCGCGGTCAGGTCGACGGAGGCGGTGTCGCCCGCGGGGACGGTGAGCGTGCGGGCGCCGAGGGTGAAGAACCCGGCGGGGGCCGCGGCGCCCTTGGGGTTGGTCGCGGAGACGGCCAGGTCGAGGGTGACGTCCTTCGTGCCGGTGTTCTTGTACGTCACCTGCTTCGTCAGGGCGGTGTCATCGGTGTGCGGCCACTGCGCGACGCCGAAGCTCACCGAGACCGGCTGGGCGAACACCGTCTGCTTGATGGCCCTGTCGACCTGGATGCGGCCGCTGCCCTGCTGGAACGGCGTGTACGGACCGCCCTTCGCCGAGCCGACGAGCGCGCCCTTCAGCTCCTGGTACGTCCAGTCCGGGTGCTCCTGCTTGAGGATCGCGGCGGCACCGGCGACGTGCGGCGTCGCCATCGACGTACCGGAGATCGTCAGATACCCCGGGGGCTTCTGGCCGACTTCCTTGTCGATGACGCTGCCGGGAGCGGCGGCCGCGGTGATGTCGACGCCGGGCGCGGTCACGTCCGGCTTGACCGCGCCGTCGCCGACGCGCGGCCCGGTCGAGGAGAAGTCGGCGAGCTTGTCCTTGCCGTCGACGGCGCCGACGGTGAGCGCGGCGTCGGCGGAGCCGGGCGAACCGACGGAGTGCGGGCCCTCGTTGCCCGCCGCGATGGCGAACAGGACGCCCTTGTCCCGCGAGAGCTTGTTGACCTCGGCTTCCAGCGGGTCGATCTCGGCGGTGTCGGTGCCGCCGAGGCTCAGGTTCACGACGTCGGCGCCCTGCGCGGCGGCCCACTCCATCCCGGCGAGGATGTCGGAGTCGTCGCCGTACCCCTCGTCGTCGAGCACCTTGCCGTTGAGGAGCTTCGCCCCCGGGGCGACACCCTTGTACGTGCCGCCCGACTTGGCGCCCGTACCGGCGGCGATGGACGCGACGTGCGTGCCGTGGCCGAAGTGGTCGGTGGCGTCGGCGGCGGCGGAGAAGTTCTTCGCCTCGACGACCTGGTCCTTCAGGTCGGGGTGGGTGGCGTCGACGCCCGTGTCGAGGACGGCGATCTTGACGCCCTTGCCGTCGTACCCGGCGGCCCACGCCGCGGGCGCGCCGATCTGCGGCACGGACTTGTCGAGGCTGGCCCTGCGGACGCCGTCGAGCCAGATGCGGCTGACGCCGGCGGCGGTGGCGCCCTTGCCGTTGGTGACCGCGTCCCACAGCTCGGCCGCGTCGGCCTTCGGCGTGGTGACCGCGTCCGCGTTCAGCGTCTTCAGGCTGCGCCGCACGGTCGTGTCCCCGGCGCCGCGCACGTCGGCCTTCGCGCCCGCGGCGGCTCCCTGGTAGCCGACGATGACCTTGAGGCCGCTCTTGCGCGCCTTGGCGTAGGCGGTCTTCGACAGCTCGGTGACGTCGAAGAGGCGCCGGTCGAGCCTGCCCGCGGCGATCATCCGCTGGGCGTCGGCCGGTACGACGTACGTGTGTCCGGCGACCTTGCGTATCTGTACGGGTATGTGGCCGCGCCCGGCGGCCCGCTCGACCCCGACCGGCTTGCCCCGCGCGTCGAGCGCGACGCGGTCGCCGGTGATGAGCGTGACGTGCGTCTTCGCCTTCAGGCCCGAGCGGTCCGCGGCGGTGTGTGCCGCGGCGACGGCCGGGGTGGTCAGCCCGGCCGTCAGCGCGACGGTCACGGCGGCGGCGACGACGGTCGCCGTACGACGTGAGCGAGTTTGTACGTGTCTGTGCAACTTTCCCCCTGGTGACGGAAGTTCACCGGCGGGAGGACGTGTTCGACCCCCCTGCGTAGAGATGACGCAGGGGGGTCGTTGGTTGCTCGGATCTAGGCCGCCTTGGCGTTCTCCGTGACCGTGATCCGGCCCTTGCGGATGGTCGCGAGGCGCGGGGCCTTGCGCGCGATCGCCGAGTCGTGGGTGACCATGATGAACGTCAGCCCGTGTTCCTTCCACTGCGTCTCGAGCACGTCCATGATCTCGTCCCGCATGGACTCGTCGAGGTTGCCGGTCGGCTCGTCGGCGAGCAGCACCTTCGGGTTCTTGACCAGGGCACGGGCGATGGCGACGCGCTGCTGCTGGCCGCCCGACATCTCGGAGGGCAGATGGCTGAGCCGCTCGCCCAGGCCCACCGATGTGAGGGCCTCGGCGGCGCGCTCGCGCCGGTCGGCGGCCTTCAGCCGGAGCGGGACCAGCGCGGTCTCCACGTTCTCCTGCGCGGTGAGCGTGGGGATGAGGTTGAAGGACTGGAAGACGAACCCGATGGACTCCGAGCGGACCCGGGTCAGCCGGGCCTCGGGCAGCCTGGCCATGTCGACGCCGTCGAGTTCGACGCTGCCGGACGTGGGCCGGTCGAGGCCGCCCAGCATCTGGAGCAGCGTCGACTTGCCGCCACCGGTCGGGCCCTGGATGACGAGCCGGTCGCCGTCGCCGATGGTCAGGTCGACCCCGGCGAGCGCGGTGATGGTCTCCTTGCCTCGCCGGTACTGCTTGGTGACGTCTCTGAGCTGATACATGCTGCGACTCCTGCGGTGCGTAAGGGGGTGGGGGCGGGGCCCGGCAGGGCCGCGGTGCTACTCGACGCGGCGCAGCGCGTCCGCGGGGCGCAGCCGCGAGGCCCGCCAGCCGCCGAACGCGCCGGCGATCAGACCGCCCGCGACGGCGAGACCGACCGCGAGGGCGATGGTCGTGGCGTTGACGGGCGCGGTCAGCGCGATGTCGAGGGTCTTGCCGGTGGCCTGCCGTGCGGCGCCGCCGGGGCCCATGCCGCCGCCGGGACCGCCGCCCCGGGACCGGCCGCGCCGCCGGTGGAGCCGAGCGAGGCCGACAGGGTCGGGCTGATCGCGGTCACGGCGTAGGCGCCCGCGAGGCCGACGGCGATGCCGAGGACACCGCCGATGAGTCCGTTGACGACGGCCTCGCCGACGACCTGGCGGGTGACGCGGCCCGACTTCCAGCCGAGCGCCTTGAGCGTGCCGAACTCCCGCACGCGCCGGGACACGGCCGACGAGGTGAGGAGCCCCGCGACCAGGAACGCGGCCACGAGCACGGCGATGGACAGCCACCTGCCGACGTTCGAGGCGAGCGAGGAGGCGGTGGACAGGGAACCGGAGACCGTCTTGGCGAGGTCGGCGGACGTGGTGACCGTCGTGCCCGAGATGTTCTTGCTGATGGTCGACTTGACCGCGTCGATCTGCTGCGAGTCGGTCGCCTTGACGTAGACCGTGGTGACCTTGTTCTTCATGTCGGCGACGGTCTGCGCCCGCTTCAGCGGAATGTAGAGGTTGGCCGCGGAGTCGCCGCTGTCGGCGGTGGAGACGCCGATGATCTTGAACTTCGTCCCGTGGATGGTGACGGTGTCACCCAGGGCGAGCTTCTTCTCCTTGGCGTACGAGGCGTCGGCGACGGCCACCTCGGCGTCGGTCTCGGACGCCTTGAACGTACGGCCCTTGGTGATCTTCGAGGTGGTCAGCGGGCCGAGGTCCTGCTTGGTGACGTCGGTGCCGTAGACCGAGTACGAGTTGACCTGGAAGTCGGCGCCGCCGCCCTCGACGCGGCCCTGCGACCCGCCGTTGCCGCCGCCGGGCCCGCCCTGCTGCCGCCCCTGGCCCGGGTCCTGCTTGAACTGGCCGCGGGTGAACTGCCCGTCGACCTTCATGACCTGGAGGTTCAGGCCGCCCACCGTGTCGGCGACGCCCTTCTGGTCGGCGACCTCGGCGACCGTCGAGGAGGCGAGGGTCTGGAACCCTTGCACCATCACGCGGTCGGTGGACTGCTTCTCGTCGGAGTCACTGTCCTTCGCGTCGAACCTGAAGTTCGGGCGCTGGTTGTCCCCGGTCTGAGCGGCCGCCGCCTTGGTGACGGTCATGTCGGTGCCGAGGCCGTACAGGGACTGCAGGACCTTGTCCTGCGCCTGGTTCATCCCGGAGGAGACGGAACTGACGACGATGACGAGCGCGATCCCGAGCGCGAGCCCGGAGGCGACGACGAGCGCCGCTTTTCTGCGGCGGCGCAACTCACGCCTGAGATAGGTGAAGAACATCGAAGCCTCGCCGGTGACGGCCCACGGGGTCGGGGGCGCTGAACAGGAATCAGCGGAACCGTATGGAGAGGCTGTAAGGGTTGCGTGAGGTGCGAATGAGAACCGGATGAGAGGCGCGGGGCGCCCCTCATCCGGTGGTCGTCACAGGGCCGCGTGCGCGTTCTCCGTGACCGTGATCCGGCCCTTGCGGATGGTCGCCAGCCGGGGAGCGGCCTTCGCCAGCGTCGAGTCGTGGGTGACCATGATGAACGTCAACCCGTGCTCCCGCCACAGCCCTTCGAGTACGTCCATGATCTCGTCCCGCATCGACTCGTCGAGGTTGCCGGTCGGCTCGTCGGCGAGCAGCACCTTCGGGTTCTTGACCAGGGCACGGGCGATGGCGACGCGCTGCTGCTGGCCGCCCGACATCTCGGAGGGCAGATGGCCGAGCCGCTCGCCCAGGCCCACCGATGTGAGGGCCTCGGCGGCCCGCTCGCGCCGCTCGGCGGCCTTCAGGCCGAGGGGGACGAGGGCGGTCTCCACGTTCTCCTGGGCGTTGAGGGTCGGGATGAGGTTGAAGGCCTGGAAGATGATGCCGATCTTCTCGCTGCGCACCTTCGTCAGCTTCGTCTCGGACAGGGTCGCGAGGTCGACGCCGTCGAGCACGACACTGCCGGCCGTCGGCCGGTCGAGGCCGCCCAGCATCTGGAGCAGCGTCGACTTGCCGCCGCCGGTCGGGCCCTGGATGACGAGCCTGCCGCCGTCCTCGACGGTCAGGTCGACACCGCGCAGGGCGTCGACGGTCTCCTTGCCGCGCTGGTACTGCTTGGTCACACCGCGCAGTTCGTACATGGTGCACTCCTGTTCAGGGAAGGGCGGTTGGCTACTCGACGCGGCGCAGCGCGTCCGCGGGGCGCAGCCGCGAGGCCCGCCAGCCGCCGAACGCGCCGGCGATCAGACCGCCCGCGACGGCGAGGGCCGCGGCGAGCGCGATGGTGGTCAGACTGACCGGCGCGGCGAGCGCGACGTCGATCGAGCCGGAGGCCGTCGACGCGGCGCCACCGCCGGGGCCGCCCGTCCCGCCGCCGGGGCCGCCGCCCATGCCTCCGCCGGAACCGCCCGCGGCGGAGCCGAGCGACGCGGTCAGGGTCGGGCTGAACGCGGTGACGGCGTACGCGGCGGCGACGCCGAGCGCGATACCGAGGACACCGCCGATGAGCCCGTTGACGATCGCCTCACCGGCGACCTGGCGGGTCACGCGGCCGGACTTCCAGCCGAGCGCCTTGAGCGTGCCGAACTCGCGGACGCGGCGCGAGACCGCGGACGAGGTGAGCAGCGCGGCGACGACGACGGCCGCGACGAGCACCACGACGGAGAGCCACTTGCCCACGCTGGAAGCGAGGTCGGACGCGGTCGACAGCGAACCCGAGACGGTGTCGGCCAGGTCCGAGGACGTGGTGACGGTGGTCCCCGAGATGTTCTTCTTGATCGTGGCCTTGACGGTGTCGATCCGCTTCGAGTCGGCGGCCTTCACGTAGATGGTGGAGACCTTGTTCTCGGCGTCGGCGAGCGTCTGTGCCTGCTTCAGCGGCAGATAGACGTCACCGGTCGACTCGCTGCTCGCGGCCTGCGCGATGCCGACGACCTTGTACGCGATCTTGTTGATGGTCACCGTGTCGCCGACGGCCTTGGAGTTCTCCTTGGCGTACGACTTCGAGAGCACGGCCACCTCGGCGTCGGTCTCGCTCGCCTTGAGGGTGCGTCCCTCGGTGATCTCCATGGTGGAGAGCGGGCCGAGACCCGGGTGCGCGACGTCGACGCCGTACACGGAGTACGAGTTGACGTCGAAATCGGCGCCGCCGCCCTGCACGCCGCCTTCCCCGCCGCCCTGCTGACCGCCGGAGCCGCCCTGCCGGCCGCCCTCGGCGGCGGTGCCGCTGTTCTGGGTGGCCTGGCCCCGGGTGAACTGGCCGGAGACCTTCATGACGTCGAGGGTGAGCGCGCCGGTCGCGGACGCGACGCCCTTCTGGTCGGCGACCTCGGCGATCAGCGACGCCTTGAGGGTCTGGCCGCCGGACGTCATGACACGGTCGGTCGACTGCGTCTTCTTGCTGTCGTCGTCCTGGGCGCCGAACGTGAAGTCGGGGCGGTCTCCCCCGCTCTTCGACGGCGCGGCGGCCGCCTTGGTCACGGTCATGTCCGTGCCGAGCCCGTAGAGCGATGCGAGGACCTTGCTCTGGGCCTGCTTCATCCCGGCCGAGACCGACGTGACCGTGATGACAAGCGCGATGCCGAGCGCGAGCCCGGAGGCGACGACGAGGGCTGCCTTGCGGCGCCGTCTCAGTTCACGCCGGAGGTAGGTGAGGAACATGAGGCGGACACTAGGGACGCTGCTTGGCACTGAGCTGTGCGTTGCATGCGGTCTACATAAGCGCGGGACGGAAACGGCAGGAACCCCGGTATGCGGCGCATACCGGGGTTCATGCAACGGGCTCGGGTCGGATCAGGCCGCGGAGCCGGCCTTCCAGTCCGCCCAGCTCAGGTTCCAGCCGTTGAGGCCGTTGTCCGGGGCGACGGTCTTGTCGCCGGTGTTCTTCACGATGACGACGTCACCGACCATGGAGTTGTTGTAGAACCAGGCACCCGGGGTGCTGGAGTCGTTCGCGCCCTTGGCGTCGGCGAGACCGACACAGCCGTGGCTGGTGTTGACCGAGCCGAAGATCGACTTGGCACCCCAGTAGTTGCCGTGGATGAACGTGCCGGAGTTCGACAGACGCATCGCGTGCGGCACGTCCTTGATGTCGTACTCGCCCTTGCCGTCGTCGTCGGTGAAGCCGACCGTCGCGCCGTTCATCCGGGTCTCCTTGAACTTCTCGGAGATCACCATCTGGCCCTCGTACGTCTTGTTCTCGGGCGAACCGGCGGAGATCGGGATGGTCTTGACGACCTTGCCGTCGTGCGTGACGGTCATCTGCTTGGTCTTGGCGTCGACCGTGGAGACCTGGTTGCGTCCGACCTTGAACGTGATGGTCTTCTGCTGGACACCGGTCACGCCGTCCGCGCCCTCGACGCCGTCGAGGTCGAGCTTCAGGGTGACGGTGGAGCCGCCCGTCCAGTACTCCTCGGGGCGGAAGTCCAGGCGGTTGGCGCTGAACCAGTGCCCGACGACCTCCTGGCCGCTGCTGGAGGAGACGGTGATGTGGGACTCGACGTCGGCCTTGTTGGTGATGGCCTTGTCGAAGTTGATCGACACCGGCATGCCGACGCCGACGGTCGAGCCGTCCTCCGGCGTGAAGTTGCCGATGAAGCTGTTGCTCGGGGAGACCGTCGTGAACGACGCGTTCTCGTGCGCGACGCGGTTGTCGGCGTCCTTCGCCTCGGCGGCGATCTTGTACGTGGTCGCGCGCTCCAGCTGGTTGGTGGGCTTCCAGCTCTTCTTGTCCGCAGATATCTGACCGGCCACGGCCGTGCCGTCGGCCGTGGTCATCCGGACGTCGGTGAGCGTGCCCTTGCTCACGGTGACCTTGGCGGCGTTGTTGATGCTCGCGTTGTCGGAGCCGTCCTTCGGCGCGATCTTGATGTCGGCCTCGGACGTCTTCTTGGCGGCGGCCTCGTCGGCCTGCTGCTGCTGAGAGTCCTTCTTGCCGCTCGACGAGCCGCTCGCGTCACTGTCGCCCCCGCTGCACGCAGAGAGCACCAGTACACCGCCGAGCAGGGCGGACGCGGCCATCAGACCCTTGCGCCGCTTACTGTCCGTCATCACACGCTTCTCCATAGTCGCCGATTCCCCGACTTCCCCGTCAGGGGACACAGGGGTTCCCCTTACCCGTACACAACGCCGTGACCGGTTCGTCCCGTTCCCGAACACGCCCCGATGTGGGGGACGCCACGTTCGCGAAGGCGGTGACCACGGGTGCACCGGTGGTAACGGCACCCCGTCCGGCCCCTCGCCCCACTGACGTGACCCCCCTTTCGGGACGACGAAACCCCGGGCCGCGGTTGCCGCCCGGGGTTCCCGATCCGCGCACCGCCGGACGCGCTAGCCTCGCTCGTCCCCGTCGTCCTCCTGCTCATCATCCTCGTCGAGGTCCCAGTCAGGCGAATCGGGGTCGTAGTCGACCTGCTCGCTGGACCACGACGCCTGCACGAGCTCGGCCCCCGGCACGTCACCGACCAGGTCGAACGGGTCCACGAGGTACGCGATCGCCTCCGTCCTCCTGCACCGCGCTCTCGGCGTGCACCCGCTCCTCGGCCGGCATCGCCTCGTCCTCGGCGATCCGCTGCAACGCGGCCCCCGTCAGCGCCTCGGCGTCGGCGACCTCCAGGACCAGCTCCACCTTCAGCCGAACAAAACGTGACGTCTCATCAGTGCTCATACCGCGGAGCGTACGGCCCGTTCCGCTCGTGACTTTCCCGTGACCCGCACCTTTCACTAACATCAGCGTCCACGGCCAAATCACCAGCGCCACAAGGGGGATCGCTTCCGTGTCCGCCGCACGCCGATCACTGCTCACCGCCACCGCCGCCGGGACACTCCTGGGCGCCCTGTGGTTCGTACCCAACGCCACAGCAACCCCCGAGGACGCGCCCCGCACCGACCGGACACGGACCACGTCCGCGGTCGCCTCCCAGTCCGACCAGCAACTCCGCCTGGCGGACACGGGAACCGTGGACACGACGCCGTACGTCGTCGGCGGTTCGGTGTTTCTCGGACTCGGCGTGGGCTTCGTCGCGTACTCGGTGCGCCGCGGACGGTCGTTGGGGGCACCCGCCTAGGGCCTGTCTCCCACGCGGTACGGCTAGGGCCTGTCTCCCAGATCCCTAGGCGAGCGGACCGGTGACCGTCTCAACGGCCGCCACCAGCGCGCCACTTCGTACGAACGCGTCCGCCGCCGCCAGATCCGGCGCGAGGAACCGGTCGGGACCGGGGCCCTGGACGCCCGCCTCGCGCACCGCCGCGATCGCCGCGCGCGACGCGGGCGCCGGCACCAGGCCGTCCCGCAGTTCGATGCCCCGCGTGGCCGCGTACAGCTCGACGGCCACGATCCGGGCGAGGTTGTCGACGGCCGTGCGCAGCTTGCGCGCCGCCGACCAGCCCATCGAGACGTGGTCCTCCTGCATCGCCGACGACGGGATGGAGTCCGCCGACGCCGGGACCGCGAGCCGCTTCATCTCGCTGACCAGCGCCGCCTGCGTGTACTGGGCGATCATCAGGCCCGAGTCGACCCCCGGGTCGTCCGCGAGGAACGGCGGCAGGCCGTGCGAGCGGTTCTTGTCGAGGAGGCGGTCCGTGCGCCGCTCGGCGATCGAGCCGAGGTCGGCGGCGGCGATCGCCAGGAAGTCGAGGACGTAGGCGACCGGCGCGCCATGGAAGTTGCCGTTGGACTCGACGCGTCCGTCGGGCAGCACGACCGGGTTGTCGACGGCCGCCGCCAGCTCCCGCTCGGCCACGAGGCGCGCGTGCGCCATCGTGTCCCGCCCGGCGCCCGCGACCTGCG
The DNA here is from genome assembly GCF_036967205.1 of Streptomyces sp. Q6. Lineage (NCBI taxonomy): Bacteria > Bacillati > Actinomycetota > Actinomycetes > Kitasatosporales > Streptomycetaceae > Streptomyces > Streptomyces citrinus. The sequence continues at coordinate 5,338,623 of NZ_CP146022.1, read as the reverse complement.
GAGCGCATCGCACAGAGTACGCGTCCTGGACGCGCGGCGCGTCGTCCTGGTGGTGACCGGTCAGGCCCGAACCCTTCAGCACGGCCAGCATGTTGGCGGCGGAGGCGGCCTGCCCGGGGTGCGGGCGGATGGCGTGCAGCTCGGGCGCGAGGACCTTGTCCGTGCCGAGGAGCGCCTCCATCGACAGGGCCGCGGTGATGTCGGCGGACTTGTAGAGGGTGTCGAGGTCGTCGAGGGCCATGACCAGCATGCCGAGCATGCCGTCCGTGCCGTTGAGCAGCGCGAGGCCCTCCTTCTCGCGCAGTTCGACCGGCGCGATGCCGTGCTCCGCGAGCAGCTCGCCCGCGGGGCGCACGACCCCGTCGGGGCCCTCCGCGTCACCCTCGCCCATGAGCGTCAGCGCGCAGTGCGAGAGCGGGGCCAGGTCCCCGGAGCAGCCGAGCGAGCCGTACTCGTGGACGACCGGTGTGATCCCGGCGTTGAGCACGTCCGCCATCGTCTGCGCGACCTCGGGGCGCACGCCCGTGTGCCCGGAGCAGACCGTCTTCAGGCGCAGGAACATCAGCGCACGGACGACCTCGCGCTCCACCCGGGGGCCCATGCCCGCGGCGTGCGAGCGCACGATGTTGCGCTGGAGCTGCGCGCGCAGCTCGGTACTGATGTGCCGGGTGGCGAGCGCGCCGAACCCGGTGGAGACGCCGTAGACGGGCTCCGGCTTCGCGGCGAGCGCGTCGACGACCTCGCGGGCCGCGGCCAGCGCGGCCACCGCCTCCTCGGAGAGCTCGATCCGGGCGCCATGACGCGCCACGGCAACGACATCGGCCGCGGTCGTCGCGGCCGCTCGCCCGTCGCCCACCACCACCCGTGCGATGCCGCGCTGCGCGTCTTCCCCACTCACCACAGTGTGCATATCCATATTCAGGAGCGTACGCAGTGAATCTCAAGATGTCACGACCGAGTTCCGGAAGGGACCCTTACCGTTCCCGGCCCCTGATCCGCCGCCGCTCCCCGTCCTCGGCGACCGGCGGCGGCGAGTCCGCGAGCCGTACGACCGGGTCGTCGAGTCCGCCGTCCCGCCCCGCGACGACCGGCTTCACCGCGCGCAGGGCCTTCGCCTTGTACTGGGCGGCGTCCGCGAGCCGGAACAGCCGGCGGGCGCTGGTGACCTCGCCGATCGGGTCGCCGGTCGAGGCGATCCCGCAGGCCACCCCGTCCCCCAGCTCCAACTCGGCGGCGCGCGTGCAGACTTCGTCGCCCACCCGCACCACCTCGTCGGCGGACGGGCCCACGGCCAGCAGACAGAACTCGTCGCCGCCGAGCCGCGCCGCGAGCGCGCCGGGCAGCATCGCGCCGCACAGCGAGAGCACCGACCCGAAGCGCTCAAGGAGCCGGTCGCCGACGGCGTGCCCGAGGGTGTCGTTGACCTGCTTGAGGCCGTTCACGTCGCACACCACGAGGCTCACCACAAAGCCGTCGGACCGGTGCCGCGCGACCGCCTCGTCGAGCCGGATGTCGACCGCCCGCCGGTTGGCGAGGCCGGTCAGCGCGTCGGTGAAGGCGAGCCGCCGCGCCTCCTCCAGACGTTCGGTCTGCGCGATCCCGGCGGCGACGACCGCCGCGAGCACGGTCGCGAAGTCCGCGTCGGCGCGCCCGAACACCGGCGCGCCGACCGGCCGCGCCACGTACAGCTCGCCCCACGCCCGCCCGTGCAGCACGATCGGGGCGACCACACAGCTGCCGCGCCCGCGCCGGCGCAGCGCCGCCACCCGCTGATGGCAGTAGCCGCCCTCCTGCTCGACGGGCCCGGCGGCGGTCTCCACCCACGCGTTCGGCTCGCCGCCCCCGGCCCACCGCTCGTGCAGGAACTCGGTGATCTCCGGGAAGTGGTTCACCGGGTACGCCTCGTCGTCGGGGAACCCCTCCTCGCCGGCCGCCCGCTCCCCCACGTTGACCAGGACCCGGAGCCGACCGCGCTCGCGCTCCCACACGGACAGCGCGGCGAAGCTCCCGTCCAGGGCGCTACAGGCGCCGAGGGCCGCGGCCCGCCAGGACTCGCGGGGGCTCTGCGCAGCGGCCATGCCCTGCGCGAGCGTCACCACGGCCCGCAGGCGGCCGTCCTCCTCACCCATTACTCCAGATTAGGAACAATTCCCGCATTTCGGTGAATTCAGTACGGCCGTACCGGTGGGCGCGTCACGGGGCGGCCGGCGGAACCGGCCACCCGCCCCTCGCCGACGCCGTCACTCACCCGGCCAGCGCGGCGCGCGCTTCTCGTTGAACGCGGCGACGCCCTCGGCCCGGTCCCCGGAGAACGCCACGGACCGCCACGCCGCGTCCTCCACCTCGAGACCGGCCCGCAGATCGAGCCCGTGCCCGAGTCGCAGCGCCTTCTTGGCGGCGCGCAGTCCGACCGGCGAGTTGGCGGCGATGCGGGCGGCGAGCGCGAGCGCCTCGGCCCGGTCCCGCCCGGCCTCCACCAGCTCGTCGACCAGTCCGAGCTCCTGGGCCCGGGGGCCTCCACCCGGCGCGCCGTGAAGATCAGCTCGGCGGCCCGCGCGGCCCCGACCCGGCGCGGCAGCAGCTGCGTACCGCCGCCCCCGGGGATCACCCCGACGGACACCTCGGGGAGCCCCACCACGGCCGTCGCGTCGGCCACGATCACATCGCAGGCCAGCGCCAGCTCGAAGCCGCCGCCGAGCGCGAACCCGTGCACCGCGGCGATCGTCGGCATCGCCAGATCGAGAACCCCGGTGTACGCGGCGCGCGCGACGGGCCGCTGACGCACCAACTCGGCGTCGGAGAAGGAGTTGCGCTCCTTCAGGTCGGCGCCGACGCAGAAGGCCCGCTCACTGCTGGAGGTGACGACGACGACCCGTACGTCCTTGTCCTCGTCCAGCGCGCGGCACGCGGCGCCGATCGAGCGTGCCATGTCGCTCGACACCGCGTTCATGGCCCGGGGCCGGTCGAGCACCAACTCGGCGACGGTCCCGTCCTCGTGGCGCCGGACGACCACGAACTCCCCGAACCGCAGCTCATCACCCATGACACAGACCCTCCGGTTAACTGACGTTAACCGGAGGGTCTCAGGTGCGCCGGGTCAGCGTCCAGGGCTCCACGACGCCGAGGCCGCGGACCGGCCGCTGCCACATCGGCTGGAGTGCGAAGCGGTACGTGGGCGGCTCCTCGCCTGCCTCCTGCGCCTTCTGCGCCTCGGTGGCGGCCTCGGCCTCGGACGTCGGCGCGTCGCCGGTGCGCACCAGTTCCTCGGCGAAGGCCCCGTCGACGAGGACGGTGTCCCGGGGAGCTATCGACGTGAGGCGGCTCGCGAGGTTCACGGTCGTGCCGAAGACGTCGCCCATGCGCGTGGTGACCGTGCCGAACGCGATGCCGACGCGCAGCTCCGGCATCGTCTCGTCGTTGCTCATCGTCTCGATCAGGCGCAGCGCAATCTCGCTCGCGACGCCCGCGTCGTCGGCGGCGTAGAGCACCTCGTCGCCGAGGGTCTTGATGAGACGCCCGCCGTGCGCGGCGACGAGGTCGGCGGCGGTCGTCTCGAAGGCCTCGACGAGTTCGCCGAGTTCCTCCTCCTCCATGCGCCGGGTGAGCCGGGTGAACCCCACGAGGTCGGCGAACCCGACGGCGAGCCGCCGGTCCACCATCTCCTCGTCGTCACCGGCCTGCACGACGCGCCCGGTGGCCGCGGCGAGCTGCCGCCGCCACACGTAGACGAGGAACTCCTCCAGCTCGGGCAGCAGCAGCTCTATCAGCGGATACGTGACCTCGGTGCGGGTCATGCCGGGTTCCGGCGGCTCGGTGAGCCCTTCCAGGAACGAGTCGATCTGCCACTCGGCGAGCCGCGCGGTGGTCTGTCCGGTCGAGCGGGCGACCTGGACGGCCATCGCCTCGCTGAGCAGCCCCGCCTCGACGAGACCGGCGAGGCGGCGCAGCGCGAGGACGTCGGCCTCGGTGAGCGCCTTGGCCTGGCCGATGTCGGCGAAGCCCATGGCCCGCCAGAAGCGCGAGGCCAGCTCCATGGAGACACCGGCGCTGCGGGCCGCCTGGAACGGGGTGTACCGGCGCTCGGCGCCGAGGATGAGTTGTTCGAGCCGGAGAGCGAGGGGGTCCTCAGCCTCCTCGATGGACTTCTCGTCCCCCTCCGGCTTCTCGGGGTCGGGTGGGGAGCCCGTGCCGGAGCCCGAGTCGTCGACGGTCACGCCTGCTGCCCTTCCGATCTGCCGCGGTCAGGTATCGACCGGCGTCAACTCTACGGCAGGCCCTGTGTGTCAGGTCACTCCGTTCGGACCGGGATCCGCCTATTGGCGGTGCGCCGGGTGGCCGCGGGGCGCGACCGGCCGCCGCGCGCCCGCTGACGCTCCGTGCTCACGCCGGGCGCAGGTGGACGATGTCGCCCGCGCCGACCGCCTCGCGGCCCGCGTCGGACGCGATGACCAGCCGCCCGTCGGCGTCGATGGCGACCGCCTCGCCGACCAGTTCCCGCTCGCCCGGCAGCATCGCCCGCACCGAGCGCCCCAGCGTGGCGCACCCCGCCGCGTACGTCTCCTGGAGCCCGGACAGGCCGGGGTCGCCCTCCGCCGCGCACCACTGCACGTACCACCGCTCGAACGACCTGAGCACGGCCCGCAGCACCGGCTCCCGGTCGACGACCTTCGCCCCGGCCAGCGCCAGCGACCCCGCTCCGGGGACCGGCAACTCGTCGGCGCGCAGCGAGACGTTGAGCCCGACGCCCACGACGACGCCGCCCCCGCCGGAGGCCTCCGCGAGGATGCCGCCCGCCTTGCGCTCCTCGTCGCCGACGGTCACCAGCAGGTCGTTCGGCCACTTCAGCGCGGTGTCGACGCCGGCCGTCGAGGACAGGGCCGTGGCGACCGCGACCCCGGTGAGCAGCGGCAGCCAGCCCCAGCGCGCCACCGGCACCTCGTGCTCGCCCGGCTTGAGCAGCACGGAGAAGAAGAGGCCCGAGCGCGGCGGCGCCGACCAGCGGCGGTCGAGGCGGCCGCGCCCCGCGCTCTGCTCCTCGGCGATGAGCACGGCGCCCTCGTCGGCGGTGCCGGCCGCGGCCCGCGCCACCAGGTCCGTGTTGGTGGAGCCCGTGGCGGGCACCACCTCCACGGACGACCAGAGCCCTCCGTCCCGTACGAGAGACCTGCGCAGGCCTGTCCCGTTCAGGGGTGGTCGGTCCAGGTCGGACCACGGGTTGTCATGCACGTCTGAACCATCTCGCGGCGTCATGCAACCCACCCTAGGTGTGGTAAACGCCGCACTGCGCAGCCGTATTCGCGCCACTACCCTACGAGTCAGTAGCCCCACCCCCAGCGTTCGTCGAATCAGGCAGGGAGCCGCATCCCGATGTCCGAGTTGGAAGATCCCCAGAAGACTCAGCAGTCTGCGCGTGCCGATATCCACACCACCGCGGGCAAGATCGAGGATCTGCGGCGCCGGATCGACGAGGCGACCCATGCGGGGTCGGCCCGTGCGGTCGAGAAGCAGCACGCCAAGGGCAAGTTGACGGCGCGTGAGCGGATCGAGCTGCTGCTCGACGAGGGCTCCTTCGTGGAGCTCGACGAGTTCGCCCGCCACCGCTCCACCGACTTCGGCCTCGATGCCAACAAGCCGTACGGCGACGGGGTGGTGACCGGCTACGGCACGGTCGACGACCGGCCGGTCGCCGTGTTCTCGCAGGACTTCACCGTCTTCGGCGGGGCGCTCGGCGAGGTGTTCGGGCAGAAGATCATGAAGGTGATGGACTTCGCGCTGAAGACCGGCTGCCCGGTCATCGGCATCAACGACTCCGGCGGCGCCCGCATCCAGGAGGGTGTGATGGCCCTGGGGATGTACGGCGAGATCTTCCGCCGCAACACCCACGCGTCGGGCGTCATCCCGCAGATCAGCCTGGTCGTCGGGCCGTGCGCGGGCGGCGCGGTGTACTCGCCGGCGATCACCGACTTCACGGTGATGGTCGACCAGACCTCGCACATGTTCATCACCGGTCCGGACGTCATCAAGACGGTCACCGGTGAGGACGTCGGCTTCGAGGAGCTGGGCGGGGCGCGCACCCACAACTCGGCCTCGGGCGTGGCGCACCACATGGCGGGTGACGAGAAGGACGCCATCGAGTACGTCAAGTCGCTGCTGTCGTACCTGCCGTCGAACAACCTGAGCGAGGCGCCGGCCTTCCCCGAGGAGGCGGACCTGGCGCTCACGGACGAGGACCGCGAGCTCGACACGCTGATCCCGGACAGTGCGAACCAGCCGTACGACATGCACACGGTGATCGAACACGTCCTGGACGACGCGGAGTTCTTCGAGACGCAGTCGCTGTTCGCGCCGAACATCCTCACCGGGTTCGGCCGGGTCGAGGGGCGTGCGGTGGGCATCGTCGCCAACCAGCCGATGCAGTTCGCCGGCTGTCTGGACATCGACGCCTCGGAGAAGGCCGCCCGGTTCGTGCGGACCTGCGACGCGTTCAACGTGCCGGTGCTGACCTTCGTCGACGTGCCGGGCTTCCTGCCGGGCGTGGAGCAGGAGCACACCGGCATCATCCGGCGCGGCGCCAAGCTGATCTACGCGTACGCGGAGGCGACGGTCCCGCTGATCACGATCATCACGCGCAAGGCGTTCGGCGGCGCGTACGACGTGATGGGCTCCAAGCACCTGGGCGCCGACCTCAACCTGGCCTGGCCGACCGCGCAGATCGCGGTGATGGGCGCGCAGGGCGCGGTCAACATCCTGCACCGCAAGACGATCGCGGCGGCCGAGGCCGCGGGAGACGTCGAGGCCACCCGTGCCCGGCTGATCCAGGAGTACGAGGACACCCTCCTGAACCCGTACACGGCGGCCGAGCGCGGCTACATCGACGCGGTCGTGATGCCGTCCGACACCCGCGCCCACGTCGTACGGGGCCTGCGCCAGCTGCGCACCAAGCGGGAGTCCCTGCCGCCGAAGAAGCACGGCAACATCCCCCTCTAGGAGACCCGCCGATGATGATCAAGGTCGTACGGGGCAACCCGACCCCCGAGGAGCTGGCCGCCGCACTGGCGGTGGTCCAGGCCCGCGCCGCCGCGGTGTCCGGTGCCCCGGCCGCGGTGGCGGAGCGGGACGCGTGGGCCGACCCGTCGAGGATCGCCCGCAACCGCCTCCCGGCCCCGGGCCCCACCAGCTGGACCCGGTCCTGCTGGCCGGCGTAGTCCGTCCGCACCGGGGCGTTTGAGTACGCGTACTCAGGCGCCCCGGCCGTGTGCGCCGCAGTATCGAAGTGTGCTGTGGTCAGACCCCGAGGACGAGCCCCCCGAGGAGCTTCGCGAGGCGCAGGAGATGCTGCGCCGCGCGGGCCTCGTGGTGGCTCTGGCGATGTTCGTCGCGATGGTGCTGCTGGGCTTGCTGTGAGGGGCGAGCCTCACCCGGCCCCCCCGGTGCCCGTCTTCTATAACCTTGCGCCCATGACAGCTCGCCGCCTCATCCTCGCTTCCCAGTCCCCCGCCCGGCTCGGCCTGCTGCGGCAGTCCGGGTTCGCCCCCGAGGTGATCGTCAGCGGCGTCGACGAGGACGCCGTCACCGCCCCCACCCCCGCCGAACTGGCCCTCGCCCTCGCCGAGGCCAAGGCCTCCGTGGTCGCCGCGCGCCCCGAGGCGCACGGCGCCGTCGTCATCGGCTGCGACTCCGTGCTCGACCTCGACGGCGAGGCGCTCGGCAAGCCCGCCGACGCCGAGGAGGCGACCGCCCGCTGGAAGGCGATGCGCGGCCGCGCGGGGACCCTTCAGACCGGGCACTGCGTCTACGACACGGACAGCGGCCGGTACGTCTCCGGGACGGCCTCCACCGTCGTCCGGTTCGGCGAGCCGAGCGACGCGGAGATCGCCGCGTACGTCGCGACCGGTGAGCCCCTCCACGTAGCGGGCGCGTTCACGCTCGACGGGCGCTCGGCCCCGTTCATCGACGGCATCGACGGCGACCACGGCAACGTGATCGGGCTCTCGCTGCCGCTGCTGCGCCGCCTCCTCGCCCAACTGGGCATCGGGATCACGGAGTTGTGGGCTCCGGCGAGCTAGGAGCAACCGCGGGCGGGGACGGGGGCTGCTCCCCGTTCTCGTACCGGTCGTACGCCACGAGCGTCAGCACGATCAGGGCGAGCACGAGCATCATGAAGACGAAGGCGGCCCAGCCCACCAGGCCGATGGAGAACGCGCCGAGCAGGCCGTGCACCACGGCCGCGCTGATCAGCAGGATGCGGCCGATCCCGGCGGGCGCCCGGTCCCTGGCCGCGCTGCGGGCCAGGACGAAGGCGCACAGCGCCAGGTAGAGCCCGAACAGACCGCCGGCCACCCAGGCCCCCACGGACATCGCCCGCGGGTCGAGACCGGCCAGGGACATGTCCTGACGGTCGACGACCACGCCGAGGAACCAGTTCACGAGCACGATGCCGATCGCCTCCGCGAGGAGCACGATCGCGGCCACCCATGCCACCGGTCTGCGCGCCACCGGTCCACCCACCTTCGCCAGACGGTTACCCCGAGTACGTTCGATACATCGCGAACGCTACTAACGGGTAAACCTGGGGACAAGGGCCCCGGCGCAGGCAAAGAATCGTTGGGCCATTCGTAGGGACTCCACAAAGAATGCCGACCGCGCGCGGCACGGTCTCACAGAGACCTAGGCCACATCACCGGGCTAGGGTTGCTGCCAGGAATCCCGTGCAGCCAGGCACAACAAGGGATTTCACGTTCCGAGCGGGCCTCGAGTCACACTCCGTGTGGGCAAGCTCACCATTGGGGACGGGTCGTAAGGCCGTGTCGGCAGTCCCTAAACTCGGCTTGTTTCAAGGAGGGAGCCATCGTGCGCAAGGTGCTCATCGCCAACCGTGGCGAAATCGCTGTCCGCGTGGCCCGGGCGTGCCGGGACGCCGGGATCGCGAGCGTTGCCGTCTATGCCGATCCGGACCGGGACGCTCTGCATGTCCGCGCGGCCGACGAGGCCTTCGCGCTGGGTGGTGACACCCCCGCGACCAGCTACCTGGACATCGCCAAGGTGTTGCAGGCCGCCAAGGACTCCGGCGCGGACGCCATCCACCCCGGCTACGGATTCCTGTCGGAGAACGCCGAGTTCGCCCAAGCCGTGCTGGACGCGGATCTGATCTGGATCGGCCCGCCGCCGCAGGCCATCCGTGACCTGGGCGACAAGGTCGCCGCCCGGCACATCGCGCAGCGCGCGGGTGCCCCGCTGGTCGCCGGCACCCCCGACCCGGTCTCCGGCGCCGACGAGGTCGTCGCGTTCGCCGAGGAACACGGCCTGCCGATCGCGATCAAGGCCGCCTTCGGCGGCGGCGGTCGCGGTCTGAAGGTCGCCCGCACCCTCGACGAGGTGCCGGAGCTGTACGACTCCGCGGTCCGCGAGGCCGTCGCGGCGTTCGGCCGCGGCGAGTGCTTCGTCGAGCGCTACCTCGACAAGCCGCGCCACGTCGAGACCCAGTGCCTCGCCGACAAGTTCGGCAACGTGGTGGTCGTCTCCACCCGTGACTGCTCGCTCCAGCGCCGCCACCAGAAGCTGGTGGAGGAGGCCCCGGCGCCGTTCCTGAGCCAGGCCCAGCTGGACGAGCTGTACGCGTCGTCCAAGGCGATCCTGAAGGAGGCCGGCTACGTCGGCGCCGGCACGGTCGAGTTCCTGGTCGGCGCGGACGGCACGATCTCCTTCCTGGAGGTCAACACCCGCCTCCAGGTCGAGCACCCGGTCACCGAAGAGGTCGCCGGCATCGACCTGGTCCGCGAGATGTTCCGGATCGCCGACGGCGAGGAACTCGGTTACGGCGACCCCGAACTGCGCGGCCACTCCTTCGAGTTCCGTATCAACGGCGAGGACCCGGGCCGCGGCTTCCTGCCCGCGCCCGGCACCGTCACCAAGTTCGAGGCGCCGTCCGGCCCCGGTGTCCGGCTGGACGCCGGTGTCGAGTCCGGCAGCGTCATCGGCCCGGCCTGGGACTCGCTCCTGGCCAAGCTGATCGTCACCGGCCGCACCCGCAAGGAGGCCCTTCAGCGGGCCGCCCGCGCGCTGGCGGAGTTCGACGTCGAGGGCATGGCCACCGCCATCCCCTTCCACCGCAAGGTGGTCACCGACCCGGCGTTCGCGCCCGAACTGACCGGCTCGGACGCCCCGTTCACCATCTTCACCCGGTGGATCGAGACCGAGTTCGTCAACGACATCAAGCCGTTCGCGCCGGCCGGCACCGACGCGGACGAGGAGGACGGCGACCGCGAGACGATCGTCGTCGAGGTCGGCGGCAAGCGCCTGGAGGTCTCCCTCCCGGCCGGGATGGGCATGTCGCTGGCCCGCACCGGGCTCAGCGCGGGTGCCAAGCCCAAGCGCCGCGCCGCCAAGAAGTCCGGCCCGGCCGCCTCCGGTGACACCCTCGCCTCCCCGATGCAGGGCACGATCGTCAAGGTCGCGGTCGAGGAGGGCCAGGAGGTCAAGGAGGGCGACCTGATCGTGGTCCTGGAGGCCATGAAGATGGAGCAGCCGCTCAACGCCCACAAGGCCGGCACGATCAAGGGCCTGTCCGCCGAGGTCGGCGCCTCGCTCACGTCCGGCGCCGCGATCTGCGAGATCAAGGACTGACCGGCACCCCGCACGCACGGAGGGCCCGTCGAACCGACACCGGTTCGACGGGCCCTTCGCCGTTCCCCCTCAGCGGCTCAGCCGGACGCTCCGGTCTCCGTGGTGGCTCGCACCCAGCCGGTGCCGTTGCGCGCGATGGACAGGCCCACCGCGCCGAAGCCGACGGCCAGGGCGGCGAAGCCGACCACGGCCACGGCCTCCACACCGGTGATCCACCCGGCCACGTTGAGCGGCATCGCCACGATCACCGCCCACGCGGCCCACACCGGCACGGCACGGCTGCGCAGCAGCGCGACGCCCAGGAGGATCGACCCGATGACGTGCCCCGCGATGAACCCGATGATCGCGACGTTCAGCTGGGGCAGCGACTCGATGCCCTTCTGAAGGGTGACGAGCACCGGCTGGTCGATGCCCTTGTCGAGGCCCGCGAGGGTGACGGCGTCGGTGGACGGCGTGCCGTTGATGAGGATCACGGCACCGCCGAACAACAGCGTTCCGGCGAGGCCGAGTTTGGGCGAGCGGGCCATCGTGTAGACGCCGACGATCAGGATGGCGGCGGTGAGCAGCAGCGAGGCGGCCAGCCAGATCCACAGGTCGGCCTTCATCTGCCCGGTGTGCTCGGCGATGCCCCGCACCATTGCCTTGTCGTCCGCGTCGAGTCCGTACGGCTCGAACAGGAACGCCAGGACGAACAGGACGGGTCCCAGGAGCGTCACGACGGCCATGGTGGTGCGGGCGGGGCCGACCCGCCCGACGGCGGTTCCGGACGCGGCCGCTGGGACGTGCGCGGGCGACGGTGTGGCGGTCATGGCGTTCCCCCTGTGCCTTGATGCCTTCTGTGCCTCGATGCCTCGGCTGTCACCAGTGAAGCGGCGCCCTCCGGCCCGGACCATCCGTCAATTCTGAGGGGCGCCCGCGGCACGTCGCGGCCCACCGCCGCACTCCGCCTCACTCCCCGAGCAGCCCCAACTCCCGTCCCGTACGCAGCAGTGCGGCGGTGTGACCGGCGGCCAGCTTGCGGTGCAGGGAGGCCACGTAGCCTCGTACGGTCGTCAGGGAGATGCCCATCGCGCGGGCGGCCTCGGCCGGGGTGCGGCCCGCGTCGATGTGCTCCAGCGTGCGGTGCTCGCGCTCGGTGAGGCCGAGGCGGCGGGCGACGGCGCGGCCCGGCGCGAGGTCGTGCAGCAGCACGAGCCGTGGCACCCCGGGCACCGCGCACGGCACGACCCGCACCCGCGCGTTCCCCACCCGGAACGTGCCCGGTGCGCCGAGCCGAGGGTCGTCGCGCACGAGGGGCAGCAGTGCCTCGGCGACGCTGTCCAGGGGCTGCAGCCCGCCGTCCTCGCCCGCCGCGGCCGCCCCGTGCCCCGGGCGTCCGACGGAGTCGAGCGCGGCGGCGGCCAGGGCGAGCAGCCGCTGTCGCTCCAGGAGCAGCCGCTCGGCGGCGGCGACGCGCGGGTGGATGTAGCCGAGCAGCGCGCGCTGGTGCTCGGTGAAGTCGCTGCCGCCGCGCACCAGCGCGTAGCCGACGACGCCCGTCGGTTCGCGGCTGCTGGCGACGAGGTGGCGGCGCATGCCGAAGGGGCGGAAGTCGAGGTTGAAGCAGTGGGTGCGCTGCCACTCCAGGTCGGCGGCGGCGTCGCTGACCCGCCAGGCGCCTCCGGTCCCCGCGACGAGCATGGCCTCGGTCAGCGGGTGGTCGACGGGATGCTCGTAGATGACGGAGGGGTCGCTGTGGAAGGACTCGGCGGGCAGCGCGAGCGCCCGCACGCCCTGGCCGCGCGCGTCGAAGTGGTACCACTGTCCGCCGTCGGCGGGGATCGTCCGGAGGAGTTCGCGCACGGCGATCGCCCGCAACTCCTCGACGTCTCCCGCCTGTTCGAGTTCCCGTACGAGCTGCCGCACATCCCGTACGTCCCCGTCGCTGATGTCCATCCCGCACTCCAGGACGTTTCCCTGGGACGACGCTACTGCGGTGGCCGTCCCTCCGCACCGGGCCGGTCGGACGATCAGGCATCCTTGAAGGCCCCGCGCATGCCCAGGGAGGCCCGATGACGTCCGGTACCGAGCAGGATCGTGCCCGTCCCATGCGGGCGGACGCTCGCCGCAACTACGAGCGGCTGCTCGTCCAGGCCCGCAAGGCGTTCGCCGAGCACGGCACCGGGGCGTCCCTGGAGGACGTGGCCCGGAGCGCCGGGGTCGGTATCGGGACGTTGTACCGGCACTTCCCGAATCGGTACGCGCTGATGAGCGCCGTCTTCGAGGACGCGGTGAACGATCTGCTCGCGCGGGCGCGCGCCCTGCTCGACGCCCCGCAGCCGTGCTCGGCGCTCGTGACGTGGCTGCGCGGGATCATCACCCACGCGAGCGAGTACCGGGGGCTGTCCCGGGCGCTCATGTCGACGTCGCAGGACCCCGGTTCGGCGCTCTCGCGGTGCAGTGATCCGATCCGGGAGGCGGGTCAGGCACTGCTGTCCCGGGCCCAGGAGTCGGGCGCGGTACGCCGTGACGTCTCCATCTCGGACCTCCTGCAACTCACCAACGCGATCGCGCTGGCCGCCGAGGAGACACCGTCGGACCCGGACCTGACGGACCGCCTGCTGCGTCTCACCCTGCGGGGCATCACGGCCCCCTGACGGGCCGGGGTTCAGCGCCGCCGGAGGTCGGCGACCCGGGCCGACCGCTCGGGCGCCGCGGGGTCCAGCGTCGCCGCGCTCCTCAACGGGTGTCCCCCGCCGGGAAGTTGGGTGCGGCGCTGGCCCGGGAGCGGGACATCCCGGCGCGGTGGGCGCGCCGGGACGGAATCACCGCCCCCGGAGGAGGCCGTGCCGGGTCCGGCTCCCGCGACGGCGATCTGCACGCCCTGATCGGCCAGTGCCTGCAACTCGGTCGCGGCGCGGTCGTCGTGGGCCGGCGGCTCGTCGGTGACGAGACGCGTGATCACGTCCGTGGGCACGGTCTGGAACATGGTGTCCGTACCGAGCTTGGAGTGATCGGCGAGGACCACGACCTCGGCCGCGGCCTGCACCAGCGCCCGGTCGACGGAGGCCGACAGCATGTTGGACGTGGAGAGCCCGCGCTCGGCCGTGAGACCGCTGCCGGACAGGAACGCCCGGGAGACTCTCAGACCTTGCAGGGACTGCTCCGCCCCGCTGCCCACCAGTGCGTAGTTGGAACCGCGCAGCGTGCCACCGGTCATGACGACCTCGACGCGGTTGGCGTGAGCCAGCGCCTGGGCCACCAGGAGGGAGTTGGTGACGACGGTCAGGCCCGGCACACGCGCGAGCCGGCGGGCCAGCTCCTGCGTGGTCGTCCCCGCGCCCACCACGATGGCCTCGCCCTCTTCGACGAGACCCGCGGCGAGATCGGCGATGGCCGTCTTCTCTGCGGTCGCGAGATGTGATTTCTGCGGAAAGCCGGACTCCCGCGTGAATCCGCCCGGCAATACCGCACCGCCGTGTCGGCGGTCGAGGAGTCCTTCTGCCTCCAGTGCGCGCACGTCCCGCCGCACGGTCACTTCGGAGGTCTGGACGACGCGGGCGAGCTCCCGGAGCGATACAGCTCCATTGGCTCGCACCATTTCGAGGATCAATTGACGACGTTCTGCAGCGAACACGAAACTGACAGTAACCCCAACGACCGTCTGCTTTCAGCAGTTTGCGCCGAATTACAGGTTCTGTTCGCACAACAACCCCGGGAGTGGTATAGGCGCGACGGGGGTGCCTACCCGTCGCGCCTATGCCGACCGCATGGGCCGCAACTCACCGTGACCTGCGGGAAGTTGATCCCCGCCCGCCCTTCGCGGCGGAGCGCTCAGCTCTCCTCGGCGACCTTCCGCGCGTGCAGCTGGCGCGCCACTTCGGCGATCGAGCCCGAAAGAGAGGGGTACACGGTGAACGCGTTCGCGATCTGTTCCACCGTCAGATTGTTGTCGACCGCGATCGAGATGGGATGGATCAGTTCCGAAGCGCGCGGCGCGACGACCACGCCGCCGACCACGATCCCCGTACCCGGGCGGCAGAAGATCTTGACGAAGCCGTCCCGGATGCCCTGCATCTTCGCGCGCGGGTTGCGCAGCAGCGGCAGCTTCACGACGCGGGCGTCGAACGTGCCGGAGTCGACGTCGGCCTGCGAGACGCCGACGGTGGCGATCTCGGGGTCGGTGAAGACGTTCGACGAGACCGTCTTCAGGTTGAGCGGCGCCACCGCGTCGCCCAGGAAGTGGTACATCGCGATGCGGCCCTGCATCGCCGCGACGGAGGCGAGGGCGAAGACGCCGGTCACGTCTCCGGCCGCGTACACACCGGGAGCGGTCGTCCGGGAGACCTTGTCGGTCCAGATGTGCCCGGACTCCTTCACCTTGACGCCGGCGCCCTCGAGGCCGAGGCCCTCGCTGTTGGGGATCGCGCCGACCGCCATGAGGCAGTGCGTGCCGGAGATGACCCGGCCGTCGTTCAGGGTGACCTCGACGCGGTCGCCGACGCGCTTGGCGGAGGCGGCGCGGGAGCGGGCCATGACGTTCATGCCGCGGCGCCGGAAGACGTCCTCCAGGACGGCGGCGGCGTCCGGGTCCTCGCCGGGCAGCACCCGGTCGCGGGACGAGACGAGGGTGACCTTGGAGCCGAGCGCCTGGTAGGCGCCCGCGAACTCGGCGCCCGTGACACCGGAGCCGACCACGATGAGCTCCTCGGGGAGCTCCTCCATGTCGTACACCTGCGTCCAGTTGAAGATGCGCTCGCCGTCGGGCTGCGCGTCCGGGACCTCGCGCGGGTGGCCGCCGGTCGCGATCAGGACGGCGTCGGCGACGAGGGTCTCCTCGGTGCCGTCGGCCGCGCTGACGATCACCTTGCGGGAGCCGTCGAGGTCCTGCTGGCCGTCGAGGCGGCCGCGGCCGCGCAGCACGCGGGCGCCCGCGCGGGTGACGGAGGCGGTGATGTCGTGGGACTGGGCGAGCGCGAGGCGCTTCACGCGGCGGTTGACCTTGCCGAGGTCGACGCCGACGACGCGGGCCGGGGAGTCCGGGTCGGGGGTGTCGTCCTCGACGATGATGCCGAGCTCCTCGTAGGAGGAGTCGAAGGTGGTCATCACCTCGGCCGTGGCGATCAGGGTCTTCGACGGCACGCAGTCGGTGAGCACCGACGCCCCGCCCAGACCGTCGCAGTCGACGACGGTCACCTCCGCGCCGAGCGAGGCGGCCACCAGTGCCGCCTCGTATCCGCCTGGTCCGCCACCGATGATCACGATCCGAGTCACATGCCCCATTGTCCCGCACGCTTCAAGCCCGCACCGAGCCGGGGCCCCCGTCCGGGTGCCGTGCGGACGTATCCCCTCTTAAGAGGGGTGATTCGGTTACGGAGGAGACGTGTGAGCCGTCTGACGTACCCTCGGTCTCATGTCGCTCTACGCCGCGTACGCCGGCAATCTCGACCCGCGGCTCATGACGCGCCGCGCTCCGCACTCGCCGCTGCGCGCGACGGGCTGGCTGAACGGCTGGCGGCTGACGTTCGGGGGCGAGCACATGGGCTGGGAAGGCGCGCTCGCCACCGTCGTGGAGGCGCCCCGGTCGCAGGTCTTCGTCGCGCTCTTCGACATCGCGCCCATGGACGAGGAGTCGATGGACCGCTGGGAGGGTGTCGGGCTCGACATCTACCGGCGGATGCGGGTCCGCGTCGACACCCTGGAGGGCGAGGAGCCCGCCTGGGTGTACGTACTGAACGGATACGAGGGCGGTCTCCCCTCGGCGCGGTACCTGGGCGAGATCGCCGACGCGGCGGAATCGGCGGGCGCGCCGCACGACTACGTGATGGAACTCCGCAAGCGCCCCTGCTGAGAGGTCCTCCGCGTCCCGCGTCGGCCCTGCGGCTCCGCGGGCGGCGCAGCGCTCTCGTCGGAAACGACAAGACAACGATCGCAATCCCGTGAGCCTTGTCATCTACGCGCGTAGGACGTGACCGGCTACCCTCAACCGCGTGAACGCATCTGTGACTCCGGACCACCTCAAGGGCGACCCCTACGCCGCCGCCGACGCCGCCGCCGCGCGCCTGCGCGAGCTGACGGGCGCCGAGACCCACGACGTCGCCCTCGTGATGGGCTCCGGCTGGGCGCCCGCCGCCGAGGCGCTCGGCGCGCCCGCCGCCGAGTTCCCCTTCACCGAGCTGCCCGGCTTCACCGGCGCGGCGGTGGCGGGCCACGGCGGCAAGGTGCGCTCGTACCAGGTCGGGGAGAAGCGCGCCCTGGTCTTCCTGGGCCGCACCCACTACTACGAGGGCCGCGGTGTCGCCTCGGTCGCGCACGGCGTGCGCACCGCCGCCGCCGCGGGCTGCAAGACCATCGTCCTGACGAACGGCTGCGGCGGTCTGCGCCAGGGCATGCGTCCGGGCCAGCCGGTCCTCATCTCCGACCACATCAACCTGACGGCGACGTCGCCGATCGTCGGCGCGAACTTCGTCGACCTCACCGACCTGTACTCGCCGCGTCTGCGCACGCTGTGCCAGGAGATCGACCCGACGCTGGAAGAGGGCGTCTACGCCCAGTTCCCCGGCCCGCACTACGAGACCCCGGCCGAGGTCCGCATGGCCGGCATCCTCGGCGCCGACCTGGTCGGCATGTCCACCACCCTGGAGGCCATCGCGGCCCGCGAGGCGGGCGCGGAGGTCCTCGGCATCTCCCTGGTGACGAACCTGGCCGCGGGCCTGTCCGGCGAGCCGCTCAACCACGAGGAAGTCCTCCAGGCCGGCCGCGACTCCGCCGTCCGCATGGGTGAGCTGCTGACCCAGGTCCTCGCCAAGATCTGATCCCCCACGTCCGAACGCCCGACGTCCGAAGGAATACGAACCGTGACCGCATCTGGCAGCGAACTGCTCGACCGGGCGAAGACCTGGCTGGCCGAGGACCCCGACGCCGAGACCCGCGAGGAGCTGGCGAAGCTCATCGAGGCCGGCGACCTGGAGGCCATCGGCGAGCGTTTCTCGGGGACGTTGCAGTTCGGCACGGCGGGCCTGCGCGGCGAGCTGGGCGCGGGCCCGATGCGGATGAACCGCGCGGTCGTCATCCGCGCGGCCGCGGGCCTCGCCGCGTACCTGAAGGCGAAGGGCCGGCATCAGGGGAGCGAGCGCGAAGCGCTCTCGGGCACGGGCGGTCTCGTCGTCATCGGGTACGACGCGCGGCACAAGTCCGCGGACTTCGCCCGGGACACGGCGGCGGTCATGGTGGGTGCCGGGCTGCGCGCCGTGGTGCTCCCCCGCCCGCTGCCGACGCCCGTCCTCGCTTTCGCCGTACGACACCTGGGCGCGGTGGCCGGTGTCGAGGTCACGGCCTCGCACAACCCGCCGCGGGACAACGGCTACAAGGTGTACCTGGGCGACGGCTCGCAGATCGTGCCGCCCGCCGACGCGGAGATCGCCGCCGAGATCGACGCGGTGGTCTCGCTGCACGACGTGCCCCGCCCGGACAGCGGCTGGGAGATCCTCGGCGACGAGGTCCTGGAGGCGTACCTGGCGCGTACGGACGCGGTCCTGGCCCCCGGGTCCGCCCGCACCGCCCGCGTCGTCTACACGGCGATGCACGGCGTCGGCAAGGACACCCTGCTCGCCGCGTTCGCCCGCGCGGGCTTCCCCGAGCCGGTGCTCGTGCCCGAGCAGGCCGAGCCCGACCCGGACTTCCCGACGGTCGCGTTCCCGAACCCGGAGGAGCCGGGCGCGATGGACCTGTCGTTCGCGACGGCCCGTACCGCGCGGCCGGACCTGATCATCGCCAACGACCCGGACGCGGACCGCTGCGCGGTGGCGGTCGCGGACGGCCCGGACGCGGACGACTGGCGCATGCTGCGCGGCGACGAGGTCGGCGCGCTGCTGGCCGCCCACCTCGTCGAGCGGGGCGTCAGCGGTGTGTTCGCGGAGTCGATCGTGTCGTCGTCGCTGCTCGGCCGGATCGCCGAGGCCGCGTCGCTCCCGTACGAGGAGACGCTGACCGGCTTCAAGTGGATCGCCCGCGTCGAAGGGCTGCGCTACGGCTACGAGGAGGCGCTCGGCTACTGCGTCGACCCCGAGGGCGTGCGCGACAAGGACGGCATCACGGCCGCGCTCCTCGTGACCGAGCTGGCGAGCGGGCTCAAGGAGCGGGGCCGCACGCTCCTGGACGCGCTCGACGACCTGGCGCTCGCCCACGGGCTGCACGCCACGGACCAGCTGAGCGTGCGCGTCGAGGACCTGACGGTCATCGCGGACGCCATGCGCCGTCTGCGCGAGCAGCCCCCGGCCCGTCTGGCGAATCTCGCCGTGACGAAGGCGGAGGACCTGACGGAGGGTGCGAACGGACTGCCCCCGACGGACGGGCTGCGCTACACGCTGGACGGCGCGCGGGTCATCGTCCGCCCGTCCGGCACGGAGCCCAAGCTGAAGTGCTACCTGGAGGTCGTCGTGCCGGTCGCGGACCGCGCGGGCTGCCCGCGGCGCGCGCGACGGCGGCGGAGCGGCTCGCGGAGCTCAAGCGGGACCTGGCGGCGGCCGCCGGGATCTGAGGGCTGGTGCCGCCGGTGCCCTCGCAGGCGCCCGGCGGGCACTCCAACGGGTGATTTCTGCGGGTCAGTTGACGCAAGGCGGGGCGACAAGGGCGGGGTGCGACGGGAACGTTGCCCCCGCCCTCTTCGCCTCTCAGACTCCCAGGAGCCGCCGACGTGCCCCCGACCGCCACCGAGGCCCCTCTCCTCCCCCCGGCCCGGCGCAGCCGCCCCACCACGTCACTGACCTTCGGCGGGGTCCGCTCCCGCGTCGCCCGCTCGCTGCGGCAGGCGGCTCCCGCGCTGCTCGCGTACACGGCGGTCCGCGTCTTCGCGCTGCTCGTGCTCGGCGTGTGGGCGCACAAGGAGGGCCACGGCATCTGGCCGACGCTCGCCGCCGACTGGGACTCGAAGTGGTACCTGGGCATCGCCGACCACGGCTACGAGCGCACCCTGGGCACCGAGTACGACGCCAACAACCTGGCGTTCTTCCCGCTGTACCCGTACCTCGTGAAGGGCTTCGCGGTGGTGACGCCGGGCTCGCGGGCGAGCGTCGGGCTGGTCCTCGCCGTGGTCTGCTCGTTCGCGGCGGCGTGGGGCGTCTTCGCGGTCGGCAACCGGCTGCACGGCCGCCGCGTCGGCATCCTCCTGACCTTCCTGTGGGCGTGCCTGCCGGTCGGCCTGGTCGAGTGGATGGGCTACACCGAGTCGCTGTTCACGGCGTTCGCGGCGTGGTCCCTGTACGCGGTCCTGACGGGCCGGTGGGTGTGGGCCGGGACCCTGGCGGCGCTGTCGGGGCTGACCCGGCCGACCGGCATCGCGCTCGCGGCGGCGGTGAGCCTGTGCGGGCTGATCGCGCTGCGCCGCCGCTTCTCCCCGCGGGTCCTCGCGGGCACGCTGCTCGCCCCGCTGGGCTGGCTCGCGTACGTGGGGTGGGTCGGGCTGCGGCTCGGCCGCTGGGACGGCTATTTCGCCGTGCAGAAGCTCTGGCACAACGAGCTGGACGGCGGGGTCGAGACGCTGCGCCGGATGCGGGAGTTCCTCGCGTACGACTCGACGCCCGAGCTCTTCCTGGTGATCGTGACGGCGACGCTGCTGGCCTCGGTGGTGCTGTGGGGGCTCTCGGTCTGGGACCGTCAGCCGCTGCCGCTGCTGGTCTTCACCGGTGTGCTGCTCGCGATCGTGCTCGGCAGCGGCGGCGTCTACTTCTCGCGGGCCCGCTTCCTGCTGCCCGCGTTCCCGCTGCTGCTTCCGGTGGCGCTGGTGATGGCGCGGGCGTCGCGGCGCTTCCTGGTGCTCGGGGTGACGAGCGCGGTGCTGTGCGCGGCGTACTGCGGGGCGTACATGGTGCTGGTCTGGCCGAGCGCTCCCTGAGGGAGCGCTCGGCGCGCGCGGTCGGTCCTGGCGGCCCTCAGCCGAGGGCGATGAGGATGACGAGCAGGACGGCTCCGGCGAGGGCCGGGGCGATGATCTCGTACGCCCAGCGGACGGTCGGCTCGCCCTGCGACGTGGCCGCGGCGGCGCGGGCCTCGCACAGCTCGCGCAGTTCGCCCATGGCCTGGTCGGCGGAGGGGCGGGCCGCGGGCGGGTCGACGGTGGCCGACGGGTTGCGGGCCTGCTTGGTCTCGGCCCGCATCTGACTGCGCTGCGCACGGCGGCGGGCGCGCAGGGAGACCGGGATCGACCAGAGCTGGTACGTGGTGCCCTCCTGATCGAACACCTCGTTCGAGTAGCCCGAACGGAAGCCTCCGACGGCGGCCCACGGGAGCGTGATCATGCGGAAGGGGTTGCGGACGCGCAGGCGGTCGTCATTGCCGTAGACGGCCGGGCGGATGGTGAACGCGATCACCAGCGGCACGGCGAACAGCAGCCCGGCGAGCGCGAGCCACGGAGTGCGCCCGTCGCCGTTGACCAGCGCGTCGAAGCCCAGCCAGGCGCCCAGGGCGAGCAGCACGACACCCCCGGCGATGCCTGCGGGTGACCGGTAGATGCGGTCCGGGGTCGTGGTTTCGCTCGTCATGCCCCTGATTCTGCCTGACGGCCGACGGACGGTGGCCGTGAGGTTCGTCGCGCTGCTCGCCCCTCTTCCCCTGAGGACCGCCCGCGTCTAGCTTTATGGAACTCACATCCAAAAAGTGGAACAAGGAAAGGCGGTCGGCACGACCGTGCGCGCTCTCGCTTTCGTGACCATCGGCCAGGCACCGCGACCGGATCTGTCGGAGGCGGTGGAGGCCGCCCTGCCCACGACGGTGCGGGCCCGGCACGCCGGCGTGCTCGACGGGCTCGACCGCGCCGGGGCCCTCGCCCGCTTCGGCGCCGCTCCCGGTGCGCCCGGCACCCTGATCAGCCGCCTCCAGGACGGGAGCACCGTCACGCTGGACGCCGCGGCCGTCGGCGCCGGCCTCCAGGAGCGGATCGACGAGCTGGAGCGGGACGGCGTCGACGTGATCGTCGTGCTGTGCACCGGCGAGTTCCCCGGCCTGCGCGCCCGCCGCGCACGGCTGATCGAGCCCGACGCGCTGGTGACGGCGTACGTGGAGACCCTCCTGGCCGGGAACCCCACCGGGGTGATCGTGCCGCTGCCCGAGCAGGTGGCCGACGCCCGCGAGAAGTGGCGGGGCCTGGCGCCCGCGCCCGCGTTCGCGACGGCCTCGCCCTACGCCGAGGACGACGCGGGGCTGCTGGCCGCGGCCCGCGCCCTGGTGGACGACGGGGCGCAGGCGCTCGTTCTGGACTGCATGGGATACGCCGAGCGCCACCGGGCCGCGCTGCGCCGGGGCGGTGTCACGGTGCCGGTGCTCACGTCGGGCGCGATGGTGGGCGCCTGGACGGGGCCGTTGCTGGGGTAGGTCCCGGTCAGCGCTCGGCGCCGACGTACCGCAGCCAGTACGGGTCGCCGATGCGCTTGCCCACCCGCAGGGCGGCGTCGCGCACCGACCTGCCGTGGCGCTCGGCGACGTCGTCGCGGAGCTCCGAGGCCGGCAGCGCGATCCCGATGCCGAAGAGCTGGCCGGTGTCGGGGTCCTCGACGGCGGCCGAGATCCCGGAGACGCCCGGGACGTACTCGCCGCGCGAGAACTCCCAGCCGTCGACGCGGACCCGGGCCAGCTGGGCGAGGAGCTCCCTGCGGGACTTGGGGGCGCTGCCCGCGCTGCGCTCGATCCCGGAGTCCACCAGCCGCATGACCTCGGAGTCGTCGAGGCGCGCGAGCAGGGCGCGGCCCATCGAGCTGGCGTAGGCGGGCGCCCGGGTGCCCGCGGGGGTGTAGGCCTGGAGGGCGCCGGTGGTGCCGATGCGCATGTGCAGGACGAGCGACTCGCCGCCGTCCAGGACGTCGACGTAGCCGGTGTATCCGGTGTCGGCGACGAGCCGGGCGACCTCCTCCTCCAGCAGCGAGACCGTGCCGCGCGAGGCCCTGAAGTGGTACGAGGCCTCCATGATCAGCTCGCCGGGGCGGTAGGCGCGGGTCGCCGGGTCGCGCTCCAGGAAGCCGTACTCGGCCATCATGCTCAGCGTCCGCGACACCGAGCTCTTGGGCAGTCCGAGCTCACCCGCCACGTCCGTGACGGTGACGTCGCGCTGCAGGTGCGCGATCAGACGCAGGACGTCCCGCGCGTTGGCGAGTGTGCTCACCGTCTGCCTTCCTCCCGCGCCCCTGAGGAGGGCGTCCCCCGGCCATGTCGCGACGATCGTATGCGGCTCACATTCTGAGACCACACGCCAGCCTCTTGACGGCGGAGCCCTGCCCGCCGGATGATCCATATATTAGTACCGAGTTCCAAATTATGGAACAACGTGAGGTGGCCCAGCGGGCACGACCATCAGGAGCACCCATGAGCACTGCCGCCGACGCCGCGCGACCGGCTCCGGCCGAGGAGGCCCCGGCACCGCCCGGCGGGTCCGGCGCACGCCGCCACCCGCGCGCCCTCGCGCCCGGCAACCTGATCCTCACCGTGGTGCTCAGCGTGTTCGGCGCCGTCGTCGGCGTGCAGCTGCTCGCCACGCTCGGCGTCACCCCGTCCACGTCGCTGATCGGCGCCCTCGCCGCGATGACACTGGCCCGCGTGCCCCTCGTCGCCTTCCGCGGCTTCCGCTCGGTGCACGCCCAGAACCTGGCGCAGACGAGCATCTCCTCGGCCACCTTCGGCGCGGCCAACAGCCTGTTCCTGCCGATCGGCATCCCGTTCCTGTTCGGGCTGCACCACATGGTCGTCCCGATGCTGATCGGCGTCGCCGCCGCGATGCTCGTCGATGCCTGGCTGCTCTACCGGATGTACGACACCCCGGCCTTCCCGGCGACCGCCCCCTGGCCGCCCGGACTCGCCGCCGCCGAGGCGATCAAGGCGGGCGACGAGGGCGGGCGCCGGGCGGGGTCCTCGGCCTCGGCCTGGTCACCGGCCTGGCGGGCGCCGCGTTCGCGCTGCCGATGTCGGCGTTCGGCGTCGCCCTGATCGGCGGGCTCGCCGCGATGGCCGCGTTCGGCACCGGTCTGCTCGTCATCAGCTACGCGGAACCGCTGACCGGCGTCGACCTGACCGCCCAGTACCTGCCGCACGGCATGATGATCGGCGCCGGTCTGGTCGCGCTGTTCCAGGTCGGCCGCACGATCCTCGCGACGCGCCGGGCCACGCCCGCTCCCGCGGCCACGACCACCGCTCCCGGCGCTCCCGGCGCTCCCGCGCGGAACGACGCGCGCCGCCTCGGCACGTCGATGCGTCTGGGCTTCGGCGCCTACCTCGTCATCGCCGTACTGCTCTCGCTCGGCAGCGGCGTCGCCACGCACATGAGCGTCGGCATGCTGATCGCCTTCGTCCTCTACGCCGCCGTCGCCGCGTTCCTGCACGAGATGCTCGTCGGCATCGCGTCCATGCACTCGGGCTGGTTCCCGGCCTTCGCGATCGCCCTGATCACGCTCCTGGTCGGCATCCTCATCGGCTTCCCCGCCGAGGCCCTGGTCGTCCTCGCCGGCTTCACCGCGGCCACCGGACCCGCCTTCGCCGACATGGGCTACGACCTCAAGGCCGGGTTCCTGCTGCGCGGCGAGGGCGCCGACCCGGCGTTCGAACTGGAGGGCCGCCGCCAGCAGCTGATCGCCGCGATGATCGGCTTCGGCGTGGCCATCGTCGTCGTCCTCGTCTCGTACCGGATGTTCTTCGACAACGGCCAGACCGCGCCGATCGACGCGGCGTACGTCGCCGCCATCAAGGCGGGCCCGTCCGCGGAGACCGCGAAGCACCTCGCCCTGTGGGCGATCCCCGGCGCGCTGGTCCAGCTGATCGGCGGCTCGAAGCGCCAGCTCGGCATCATGCTCGCCACCGGCCTCCTGATCACGACGCCGATGGCCGGCTGGATGGTCGTCGCGGGCCTCGCCGTCCGCGTCCTCGCGCCGCGCTTCCTCGGCCCGAAGGCCAAGGAGAACCTGGAGATCTTCGCGGGCGGAGCGATCGCGGGCGACGCCCTCTACTCGTTCGGCAACGGCGTCTGGAAGGCCACCAAGTAACCGCGAGAACCGCCGCCACGCCCCCTCCACGCGACCCGAGCTCTACACCTCTGACACCCCTGACACCCCGTATCGCACGACTGCACCCCTCACCCCCCGTACACCCCGTACACCCCTCACACCCCGTACACCCCTTGCACGCCGTACCTGGCGGGTGATGCCACCCCGCACCGCCCGTCGTACACCGAGAGCCACCTGGGAGACCCCCGTGAAGCGACAGCTGACCCATGACGACATCCGCGCGGCCGTGTACGGCGGTGCCGTACTCGGCGGGGGCGGCGGCGGCTTCGTGGAGCGGGGGCTGCGCACCGCCGAGCTGGCCCTCCAGGTCGGTACGCCGGAGCTGTGGAGCGCGGACGAGTTCGCCCCGGAGGAGCTGACCGCGACGGTCGCCCTGGTCGGCGCCCCCGCCGCGCCCGACCCGCAGGTGCTCCCCACCCACCTGCTGCGCGCCCTTGAGCTGCTGCGCCGCGACCTCCCCCGCCCGCTCGCCGCCCTGCACACCAACGAGAACGGCGCCGAGACCACGATCAACGGCTGGTTCCACTCGGCGATGACCGGCCTGCCCGTCATCGACCTGGCGTGCAACGGCCGCGCCCACCCGTCCAGCCAGATGGGCGCGATGGGCCTGCACGCCCGCGACGGCTACCGCTCGTACCAGGGCTACGCGGGCGGCAAGCCGTACGCGTACGTCGAGGGCTCGGTCTCCGGGCGCCTGGACGCCACGTCGAACGTCGTGCGCCGCGCGTCGGTCGAGGCGGGCGGCTGGGTGGGCGCGGCGCGCAACCCGGTCGAGGTCGGTTACGCCGTCCAGCACGGCGCCCCCGGCGCGATCAGCTCCGCGATCGAGCTGGGCCGCCGCTTCCTGGCGGACGGTCCCGAGGGCGCGGCCGCGCACCTCGGCGGCGAGCTGGCCGTGACCGGCACGGTCCGCTCGTACCGGTGCGAGCAGCGCGAGGGCCTGGACATCGGTGTCGCGGTGCTGGACGACGCGGCGGGCACGACGCTGCACTTCGTCAACGAGTACATGACGCTCGAGGTGGGCGGCGAGCGCAAGGCGGCGTTCCCCGACCTGATCACGACGTTCGACGAGGCGGGCATGCCGCTCTCCTCCGCTCATGTGGCGGTCGGCAAGCAGGTCTCGGTCCTGGTCGCCCCCGCCGCCAGCCTGCTCCTGTCCCCCACGATGTTCGCGCCGGAGCTGTACGCGCCGCTGGAGGAGCTGCTGGGCTTCCCCTTCGCCCCGGCCGCGAAGGTCCTCGCCGATGCCTGAGACGCTCCCCGAGCCGTTGCGCGGGCGGACCGTGGACCCCGCCCGCGTACGGGAGTTCTGTGACGCCCGCTGGGACGCGGACCTGCTGCCGCTGATCGAGGAGCACATCCGCGTCCCCGCGGTCAGCCCCGGCTACGACGCCGACTGGGAGGCGCACGGCTTCCTCGACCAGGTCGCCGCCGACGCCGCCGGATGGCTGCGCGGCATCGACGACCTCCCCGGCCTGCGCGTCGAGGTGCTGCGCGCACCCGGCCGCACCCCGCTGGTCTTCTTCGAGGTACCGGGCGAGGGCGGCCGGGCCGAGGAGACGGTCCTCTTCTACGGGCATCTCGACAAGCAGCCCGAAGGCGACGGGTGGGCCGACGGCCTGTCCGCGTGGGAGCCGGTGTTCGACGGCACCCGACTGTACGGGCGCGGTGGCGCCGACGACGGATACGCGCTGTTCGCCGCCGTCACCGCGGTGCGCGCGCTCGCCGCGCAGGGTGCGGCCCGGCCGCGCTGCGTCGGCGTGTTCGAGGCGGGCGAGGAGTCGGGCAGCCCGGACCTCGGCCACTGGTTCGACGTGCTCGCGCCGCGCATCGGCACGGTGGGCCTCGTGGTCTGCCTGGACTCCGGCGCGGGCGACTACGAGCGGCTGTGGCTGGTCACGTCGTTGCGCGGGGCCTGTGGCGGCACGCTCGACGTGCGGGTCCTGGACGACGGGGCGCACTCCGGGGACGCGGGCGGTGTCGTGCCGTCGTCGTTCCGGGTGCTGCGGCATCTGCTCGACCGCCTGGAGGACAGCGCCACCGGGCGGATCAGGGCGCAGGCGCTGCACTGCGCGGTGCCGGAGGAACGCCGGACGCAGGCGCGGGAGGCGGCGAAGCTCCTGGGCGACCAGGTGGCGCGCCGGTTCGCGTGGCACGGGTCGGCGTCCCCGGCGGCGGACGACCCCGCGGAGCTGCTCCTGAACCGGGCGTGGCGTCCGGCCCTCGAGGTCACCGGGGCGGACGGGCTGCCGCCGGTCGCCGTCGCGGGCAATGTGCTGCGTCCGCACACCCGGGTCAAGCTGGCCCTGCGGCTGCCGCCGACGGTGGACAGCGCGGCGGCGGTGGCCGAGGTGGGCCGGCTCCTGGAGGCGGACCCGCCCTACGGCGTCTCGGTCACGTTCACCCCGGACCGGGTGTGCGCCGACGGGTGGCACGCGCCCGCTGAACAGCCGTGGCTGCGGGAGGCGCTCGGCGCGGCGAGCCGGGAGTGCTTCGGTGGGGCGGATGTCGCCCGGATCGGGCAGGGCGGGACGATTCCGCTGATGGGCACGTTGTCCGGGCGCTTCCCGCAGGCCCAGTTCCTGGCGTGCGGGGTTCTCGGCCCCGGCGCGAACGCCCACGGCCCGAACGAGTCCCTCCACGTCCCGTACGCCCGCCGCCTGACCTCGGCCCTGTCCCTCACCCTGCACGCGTACGCCTGCGGCGCGTGACCGTCCCGGCCCGGGCGCCGCACCGATAGCGATCTCCTCGCGGGTGCGGCGCCCCCGTGGCCGCTCACACACCTCCCCACGCCCCCCTCAAGCCCCGCGGCCACTCGCGCAGCTCTCCGCGCCCCCATCAAGCCCCGCATCGCCGGTCGAGCCATTCAAGCCCCTGCGGCGATTGAGCAGCGGGGTCCGGGGCGGAGCCCCGTGACCTTCGCGTCGGCCCCGTCCCCGCTCACGGATGCGACACGACCGTGGCCGCTCACGCACCTCCCCACGCCCCTGGGCCACCTGACCTCAGCCCCCCTCAAGCCCCGCAGCGCCGGTCGAGCCATTCAAGCCCCTGCGGCGATTGAGCAGCGGGGTCCGGGGCGGAGCCCCGTGACCTTCGCGTCGGCCCCGGTCGCGATGCCGGCGGTCAGGACAGCGCCCCGCGCCGCACCGACCCCGAACGCGAAGCCCCTCTGTACAGCCGCTACGCGCGTAGATATGCTCCCCTCGTGACCATGCCCACTGCACCCGCAACCGCCAAAGAACACGCGCTGGCCGACGCCGTCGCCTCCGAGGCCACTCTGCGCCGATTCCTCCAGGGACTGCCTGGCGTCGACGCGGTGGGCCTGGAGGCGCGGGCCGCCGCCCTGGGGACCCGTTCCATCAAGGCCGCGGCCAAGGCGTACGCCATCGACCTGGCCATCTCGATGATCGACCTGACGACCCTCGAAGGCGCCGACACCCCGGGCAAGGTCCGGACCCTCGGCGCGAAGGCCG
Organism: Streptomyces sp. Q6; assembly: GCF_036967205.1. Classification (NCBI taxonomy): domain Bacteria; kingdom Bacillati; phylum Actinomycetota; class Actinomycetes; order Kitasatosporales; family Streptomycetaceae; genus Streptomyces; species Streptomyces citrinus. The sequence continues at coordinate 5,310,509 of NZ_CP146022.1, read as the reverse complement.
TCAACCCCGACCCGACCGACCGCACGACCCCGCGCACCGCCGCCGTCTGCGTCTACCCGGACATGGTGGCCACCGCGAAGGCCGCCGTCGCCGGCACCGACGTGAAGGTCGCGTCCGTGGCCACCGCCTTCCCGGCGGGCCGCGCCGCGCTCGACGTGAAGCTCGCGGACGTGCAGGACGCCGTGGAGGCCGGGGCCGACGAGATCGACATGGTCATCGACCGCGGCGCCTTCCTCGCCGGCCACTACATGAAGGTCTACGAGGAGATCCGCGCCGTGAAGGAGGCCTCGGGGCCCGCCCGGCTCAAGGTCATCTTCGAGACCGGTGAGCTGTCGACGTACGACAACATCCGGCGCGCGAGCTGGATCGGCATGCTGGCCGGAGCCGACTTCATCAAGACCTCGACGGGCAAGGTCGGGGTCAACGCCACGCCCGCCAACACCCTGCTGATGCTGGAGGCCGTGCGCGACTTCCGCGCCGCCACCGGCATCCAGATCGGCGTGAAGCCCGCCGGCGGCATCCGTACCTCCAAGGACGCCGTCAAGTTCCTCGTGCTCGTGAACGAGACGGCGGGCGAGGACTGGCTCGACAACCACTGGTTCCGGTTCGGCGCCTCCAGCCTCCTGAACGACCTGCTGATGCAGCGTCAGAAGCTGGCCACCGGCCGCTACTCCGGTCCCGACTACGTGACGGTGGACTGAGAACCCCATGGCTATGGAAAAGCAGACATCTGTGTTCGAGTACGCGCCCGCGCCCGAGTCGCGGTCCGTCGTCGACATCGCCCCGTCCTACGGGCTGTTCATCGACGGCGAGTTCACCGAGGCCGCCGACGGCAAGGTCTTCAAGACCGTCTCGCCGTCCACCGAGGAGGTCCTCTCCGAGGTCGCGCAGGCCGGCGAGGCCGACGTGGAGCGCGCCGTGAAGGCCGCCCGCAAGGCCTTCGAGAAGTGGTCCGCCCTGCCGGGCGCCGAGCGCGGCAAGTACCTGTTCCGCATCGCGCGGATCATCCAGGAGCGCTCGCGCGAGCTGGCCGTCCTGGAGACGCTCGACAACGGCAAGCCGATCAAGGAGACCCGCGACGCGGACCTCCCCCTGGTCGCGGCGCACTTCTTCTACTACGCGGGCTGGGCCGACAAGCTCGACCACGCCGGCTTCGGCCCGAACCCGGCGCCGCTCGGCGTCGCGGGCCAGGTCATCCCGTGGAACTTCCCGCTCCTGATGCTCGCGTGGAAGATCGCCCCGGCGCTCGCCACGGGCAACACCGTGGTCCTCAAGCCCGCCGAGACGACCCCGCTGTCCGCGCTCTTCTTCGCGGACATCTGCCGCCAGGCGGGCCTGCCGAAGGGCGTCGTCAACATCCTTCCCGGGTACGGCGACGCGGGCGCGGCCCTCGTCGCGCACCCGGACGTGAACAAGGTGGCCTTCACCGGCTCCACGGCCGTCGGCAAGCAGATCGCGCGCACGGTCGCGGGCACCGACAAGAAGCTCACCCTCGAACTCGGCGGCAAGGGCGCCAACATCGTCTTCGACGACGCCCCCATCGACCAGGCCGTCGAAGGCATCGTCACCGGCATCTTCTTCAACCAGGGCCAGGTCTGCTGCGCGGGCTCGCGCCTCCTCGTCCAGGAGTCCGTGCGGGACGAGGTGCTCGACGCGCTCAAGCGGCGCCTGACGACCCTGCGCCTCGGCGACCCGCTCGACAAGAACACCGACATCGGCGCGATCAACTCCGCGGAGCAGCTCGCCCGGATCACCGCGCTCGCCGAGACCGGCGAGGCCGAGGGTGCCGAGCGCTGGTCCGCGCCCTGCGAACTCCCCTCCTCCGGCTACTGGTTCGCGCCGACGCTCTTCACGAACGTCACGCAGGCCCACACCGTCGCCCGCGACGAGATCTTCGGCCCGGTGCTGTCGGTCCTGACCTTCCGTACGCCGGAAGAGGCCGTCGCCAAGGCGAACAACACGCAGTACGGGCTCTCGGCCGGCATCTGGACCGAGAAGGGCTCCCGGATCCTGGCCGTCGCCGGCAAGCTGCGCGCGGGCGTCGTCTGGGCCAACACGTTCAACAAGTTCGACCCGACCTCGCCCTTCGGCGGTTACAAGGAGTCGGGCTTCGGCCGCGAGGGCGGCCGTCACGGCCTGGAGGCGTACCTCAGTGTCTGACCGTTTGAGTGTCCTCAAGACCTACAAGCTGTACGTGGGCGGGAAGTTCCCGCGTTCCGAGAGCGGCCGGGTGTACGAAGTGACCTCCAGCAAGGGTGAGTGGCTCGCCAACGCCCCTCTCTCGTCCCGCAAGGACGGCAGGGACGCCGTCGTCGCCGCGCGCAAGGCGTTCGGCGGCTGGTCGGGCGCGACGGCGTACAACCGCGGGCAGGTCCTCTACCGCGTCGCCGAGATGCTGGAGGGGCGCCGCGAGCAGTTCGCGCGCGAGGTCGCGGAGGCCGAGGGGCTGGGCAGGTCGAAGGCGGCCGCGGTCGTCGACGCCGCCATCGACCGTTGGGTCTGGTACGCGGGCTGGACCGACAAGATCGGCCAGGTCGTGGGCGGGGCGAACCCGGTCGCGGGCCCGTTCCTCAACCTCTCGACGCCGGAGGCGACGGGTGTCGTCACCGTGATCGCGCCGCAGGAGTCGTCGTTCCTCGGGCTGGTCTCGGTGATCGCGCCGGTCATCGCCACCGGCAGCACGGTCGTCGTGATCGCGAGCGAGAAGTCGCCGCTCCCCGCGCTCTCCCTCGGCGAGGTGCTCGCCACCTCCGACCTGCCGGGCGGCGTCGTCAACATCCTGTCCGGCAAGGCGTCGGAGATCGCGCCGTCGCTCGCCGCGCACCAGGACGTCAACGGCATCGACCTGACGGGCGCCGACGCGGAGCTGGCCAAAGAGCTGGAGATCGCGGCGGCGGACAACCTGAAGCGCGTGCGCCGCCCCCAGGGGGTGGAGGACTTCACAGCGGACCCGGGCACGGACCGCCTGACGTACTTCCTGGAGACCAAGACGGTCTGGCACCCGACGGGTTCCCTGGGCGCGTCCGGGTCGTCGTACTAGGACGTTCCCCGAGTCTCCCGATCCCGAGGCCCCGGCCCCTTCTCCGTCCAGGAGGGGCCGGGGCCTCGCCCGTGTCCGGGGTCAGATCTCCAGGCGTCGCGCGATGCCGTCGAGCACGCAGTCGAGACCGAAGGTGAACTCCCAGGCGGGGTCGTCCTTGCGGGTCGCGTTGTGCGCGTAGGCCCGGTAGAACGGGTAACGCCCGGTGCCCAGCAGGTAGTTCATCTGCGGCGCGAGTCCCTGCCGGGTCTCGTCGCCGCTCTCCCACCCGCGCTCCTCCCGGAACCGGGCGAGGGCCACCTCCGACTGCGTCGCGCCCTGGACGTACGAGGCGACGGCGCGGAACGCGGCCATCATCGCGTCCGGGTCGAGCCCGAGGCCGTCCAGCGACGCGAGCTGCCGCTCCGCGACGGCCATCCGGGCGGGCGTGAGCACGAAGAGCGGCGCGGGCAGCTGGATCATCCACGGGTGGCGCAGGGTCACCTCCCGCGTCCGTACGGCGAAGGCGCGCAGCACCTCGCGCCAGCCGGTCAGCTCGTCCGGGACGGTGAGCTCGGTCGAGACCCGGTCGACCATCAGGGCGAGCAGGTCGTCCTTCCCCGAGACATGGCGGTACGCGGCCATGGGCGCGACGCCCAGTTCCGTCGCGATCCGGCGCATGGTCACGGCCGCGAACCCCTCCGCGTCCGCCACGGCGACGGCGACCTCGGCGATCCGGGCCGGGGTGAGCGCGGCGCGCGGCGCGGCGGGCCGGTCGAGGCGCTCCCAGAGGGACACCTCGGGTGCTGCCGTCTTCTTGGTGGCCACGGGTGGACTCCTCCGGTTCCGGCGGGCGTGCGGACGTGTACATCGTATCGGCAGTGGACGCCGTACACATCGATGTGTACGTTGTACGCACAAGAGAGTGTACGCCGTACACACATAGGGGGTTCCTCATGTCACGCTCCGCTCCGCTCCGCGTCGCCGTCCTCGTCGGCTCCACCCGCGAGGGCCGCTTCGCGCCCGTCGTGACGAAGTGGCTGAGCGGTCAGCTCGGGCAGCGCGGCGACCTGCGCGCCGATGTCGTCGACCTCGCCGAGACGCCACTGCCGACCGTCCTGCCCGCCTTCGGACAGGCGCCGCCGGCCGGCACCGAGGAGGCGCTCGCGGCCGTGTCACCGCGCCTCGCCGCCGCCGACGCGTTCGTCTTCGTCACGCCCGAGTACAACCACAGCTTCCCGGCGTCCCTGAAGAACGCGATCGACTGGCACAACGAGCAGTGGCACGGCAAGCCGATCGCCTTCGTCTCGTACGGGGGCCTGTCCGGCGGCCTGCGCGCGGTCGAGCAACTCCGGCTCGTGATGGCCGAGTTGAACGCCATGACCATCCGCAACACGGTCAGCTTCCATCAGGCGTACGGTGCCTTCGACGCGGCGGGCCGAGTCGACGACCCGGCGGTGGACGCCGCCGCGAAGGCGATGCTCGACCAGCTGACCTGGTGGGCGCACGCGCTGCGCGACGCCAAGTCGATCCGCCCGTACACCGCCTGATGGCCGGCCAGGTGGTGCCGGTACCGTCCCGGCCGGTGATCGCCGGGCTGCTGCTCGGCGTCGTGCTCGCCACGCTCGACGGCACGATCGTCGGCACGGCCCTGCCCGTGATCGTCGACGACCTCGGCGGCCTGGACCGGCTGTCCTGGGTGGTGACCGCGTACCTGCTGGCCGCGGCCGTCACCACCCCGCTCTGGGGCAAGGTCGGCGACCTCTACGGCCACAAGGGCGGCTATCTCGCCTCCATCAGCGTCTTCCTCGCCGGCTCCGTGCTGTGCGGACTCGCCCAGGACATGGGGCAGTTGATCGCGTTCAGGGCGGTGCAGGGCGTCGGCGCCGGCGGTCTGTTCGTGGGGGCGATCTCCCTGGTGGGCACGTTGCTCGGCCCCGCGGGGGCGGGCCGCTCGCAGTCCGTCATCGGCGTGCTGCTGCCCGCCGCGATGATCGGCGGCCCGCTGATCGGCGGCCTCCTCACGGACCAGCTGGACTGGCGGTGGGTGTTCTACGTGAACGTGCCGGTCGGGGGCGTCGCCCTCGCCGTCGTCGGAGCGGGCGTGCGCGTGCGCACGGAGCGGGTGCGGGCGCGGGTCGACCTGGCGGGCGCGGCGCTGCTCACCGCCGCGATCCTCGCCCTGACGCTGCTGTCGTCCTGGGGCGGCACGACGTACGCCTGGACGTCACCGCGGATCGGGGCGCTCGCGCTGGTCGCGGTGGCGGCCGTCGCGGGGTTCGTCGCGGTGGAGCGGCGCGCGGCCGAGCCGGTGATCCCGCCCCGGCTGTTCCGCGACCGCAACTTCGGCGTCGCGCAGGCGCTGAGCTTCACCGCGGGGGCGGCGATGCTCGGGGCCGCCACCTATCTACCGCAGTACATGCAGCAGGTGCGCGGCATGTCGTCGACGGGGAGCGGACTGCTGCTGCTCCCGCTGATGCTCGGCATGATGGGCGCCCAGCTGACCATCGGGCGGCGGGTGAGCGAGGGCGGCCGCTACCGGCCCTACCCGATCGCGGGCGGCGCCCTCGCGACCGCGGGCGCCCTGTCCCTGCTCCTGCTGGGCACGGGGACGGCGACCTGGGCGGCGTCCGTCCTGACGCTGCTCCTCGGCATCGGCCTCGGCTGCCTGCTCCAGCCCGCCCTGCTGATCACCATGAACAGCGCCGAGCCCCGGGACATCGGCGCGGCCAGTGGGACGCAGACGCTGCTGCGGACCATCGGCGGCTCGCTCGGGGTGGCGGTACTCGGCTCCGTGTTCGCCCAGCGGGCGCACGGCGGGTCCACCCCGGCGGGGATCGTCGCCGGGGTGCACGGGGTCGCGCTCGGTACGGCGGCGCTGGGCGCGGTGGCGTTCGCGGTGTCCTGGCTGGTCCGGGAGGCGCCGCTGCGCTCGGGTCCGCCCGCGGGGGTCAGCCCGGCAGCAGCCCCGTCGCAGGGCCCACCAGCGGCAGGTCGTCCAGCGAGCCCCCGGACGACAGCGGGGCGGTCGCCGGAGCCGTACTGACCGGCTTGAAGTCGGCGATCTGGGTGCCGAGGGAGTTGTCGAGCGGGTCGACGCCCGTGCCGGCCAGCGGGTCGAGCCGCAGGGCCTTGGCGGGGGCGAGGCCATGGGTCGTCGACGAGTGGAGCGCCTGGGTGAGCGCCTGCGTCGGCGACCCGGCGTCGATGTCACCGACCGGCGTGGCCAGGCCGGGCGCCTGCGTCGCGGGCAGCGGCGCCGCGCTCGCGGTGGCGGCGCCCGCGCCCACGGCGGCTCCGGCCGCGGCCACGGTGAGGCCGGCGCGCAGCAGCGTACGGCGGGAGTTCGAGAGGGACTTGAGAGCAGCGTGTCGAGCCATGGGGAGTGCGCCTGAGCCTTTCGGGTGCGGGGTAACCACGTGGCCACGTAGCGTAGTTGACGTGGTCCGCGCCACAACGTCACCACGCGGGGTCGGTGTTGCGCCCCGGATGCCGCACACTGTTCTCTCGTGAGTTCGCATCCTCCGATACCGACCCGTGTCGTCCTGCTGGCCGGCCCCTCCGGGTCCGGCAAGTCGTCGTTCGCCACCCGCTCCGGGCTGCCCGTGCTCTGCCTCGACGACTTCTACAAGGAGGCGGGCGACCCCACGCTGCCGCTGGTGCCGGGCACCTCCGACATCGACTGGGACTCGCCGCTGTCCTGGGACGCCGAGGTCGCGCTCGCCGCGATCGTCGAGCTGTGCGAGAAGGGCCGTACGCACGTTCCCGTCTACGACATCGCGACCAGCTCACGGGTGGGCGAGGAGGCGCTGGACATCGCGCGCACGCCCTTGTTCATCGCGGAGGGCATCTTCGCCGCGGACATCGTGGAGCGGTGCGCGGAGCTCGGGGTGCTCGCGGACGCGCTGTGTCTGCGCGGGCGGCCCTCGACGACGTTCCGCCGTCGGCTGCTGCGCGATCTCAAGGAGGGCCGCAAGTCGGTCCCGTTCCTGCTGCGCCGCGGATGGCGCCTGATGCGCGAGGAGCGCTCGATCGTGGCCCGCCAGGTGGGGCTCGGCGCGTACGCCTGCGGCAAGGACGAGGCGCTGGGGCGGCTCGCGGCCGCCGCGGCCGGACGCTGCGTGAAGGCACGCAGCGCCACGGCCCGGTAGGAGCCCGTCGGCCGGGCTGACGCGGCGCGGCAGCCGGACCATCACCCCGGCCGCTCAGGCGGCGTACGAGGGGAGCGTGGAGTCGGGCGACGGCGCGAAGAAGGGCGCCGCCGTGTGGCTCCCGGCGGGACTGCCCTCGGGCGGGAGCCACGCCCCCCGGACAGGTGAAACAGGTCCGGACAGCCGGAAGGTCCGGGCAGACCCCCCGTCCGCCCGGACCCCTCGGTTTCCCCGTGTTCCCCGTGTTCCCCCCCGGCTGGATCCCCCCGGATCCCCCCGGATTCCCCCTCTTCACGTCCCCGCTCCCCCGAGCGGGCCCCCGTGTCCCCCCAGCCTCAGGCGACGAGCTCGCCGAAGGACTCCTCCTGGTCCCGGCCGAAGCTCAGGACCTCGTCGTCGCGCAGCCGGCGCAGCGAGCGCCAGATGCTGGACTTGACCGTGCCGACACTGATGTCGAGGATCTCGGCGATCTCCGGGTCGGTGCGGCCCTCGTAGTAGCGGAGCACGAGCATCGTGCGCTGAAGTTCGGGAAGGCGGGCCAGCGCCTGCCAGAGCACCGCGCGCAGCTCCGTGCCGCGCATCGCGTCCGTGTCGCCCGCCGTCTCCGGCAGCTCCTCGGTCGGGTACTCGTTCAGCTTGCGGCGGCGCCACGCGCTGATGTGCAGGTTCGTCATGGTGCGGCGGAGGTAGCCCCCGACCGCGGCCTTGTCGCTGATCCGGTCCCAGGCCCGGTACGTCGAGAAGAGGGCGCTCTGGAGCAGGTCCTCGGCCTCGAAACGGTCACCGGTCAGGTGGTAGGCGGTTGCGTACAGGGAGGCGCGGCGTTCCTGGACGTAGGCCGTGAACTCGGCCTCCGACAAGGAAGGACGCTGCTCCCCCGATTCCTCCCTGTACGCGGCTCCCCCGTGAGCTCCCCCCTCGGAAACCGCCTGGTGCGCGTCAACCACCGTCATGTAACCGGTGTGCTGACGCCCGGTGCCGCGAGCGCACCCCCGCCCGCTCACGGCACCGGACTTCTCATGACGCTCGGAGACCGCCCGGCCCAGGTCGTGCAGACGCGTGACAACTGCGCTTGAGGTGGTGCTGTGCAGCGTGTTCATCTCGCGCCCCCCGTCGTGGAGTTCCGGTACTTCCCTGCGGTCGTTCCCTGCGTCATCGCCGTCGTTCGTTGCGATGTCCAAAAGCTTGCCCGGGTGACTTCATGACGGTGTCCGTCGACTGTCACAGACCTGTCACAGCGGCCTGTGCGTGTGCGGGTCGCGTGCGAGACCTCACCGGCGGTCGAACTAAAGGCCTCTGATGGGCCAGAATGGCGCTCGTGCCTTCCCTGTTGCTGATCGAGGACGACGACGCCATCCGCACGGCCCTGGAGCTGTCTCTTACGCGCCAGGGTCACCGGGTCGCCACCGCTGCCACCGGTGAGGACGGTCTGAAGCTGCTGCGCGAGTCGCGGCCGGATCTGATCGTTCTCGACGTGATGCTGCCCGGCATCGACGGGTTCGAGGTGTGCCGGCGCATCCGGCGCACGGACCAGTTGCCGATCATCCTGCTCACCGCGCGCAGCGATGACATCGATGTGGTGGTCGGCCTGGAGTCCGGGGCGGACGACTATGTCGTCAAACCGGTGCAGGGGCGGGTGCTCGACGCCCGGATCCGTGCCGTGCTGCGCCGCGGCGAGCGGGAGGCCAACGACTCGGCGTCGTTCGGCTCCCTGGTCATCGACCGCGCCGCGATGACCGTCACCAAGAACGGTGAGGACCTCCAACTGACGCCCACCGAGCTGAGACTGCTGCTCGAACTGAGCCGCAGGCCCGGTCAGGCCCTGTCCCGGCAGCAGTTGCTGCGGCTGGTGTGGGAGCACGACTACCTCGGCGACTCGCGGCTCGTCGACGCCTGTGTGCAGCGGCTGCGCGCGAAGGTCGAGGACGTGCCGTCGTCGCCGACCCTGATCCGTACGGTGCGTGGCGTCGGCTACCGGCTGGACACGCCTCAGTGACGGAGCCGCACGACAAGCCCCGCGGTCCGGTCGCGGCGAAGAAGGCGTTCCTGTCCGGACTGCGCTTCACCAGCCTGCGGCTGCGCCTCGTCGTCGTGTTCGCGCTGGTCGCCCTGACGGCCGCGGTCTCCGCGTCCGGCATCGCGTACTGGCTCAACCGCGAAGCCGTGCTGACCCGGACCCAGGACTCGACGCTCAGCGACTTCCAGCAGGAGATGCAGAACCGGGCCGCCGTCCTGCCCGAGCACCCCACGCAGGGCGAGCTCCAGCACGCGGCGAACCTGATGGCCGACAGCAGCCAGCACTTCAGCGTGCTGCTCATCGGCACGGACGAGAACGGCAAGCGGGTCCTCGGCAATTCGGATCTCGACGCCTTCACCATCGGCGACGTACCGCGGTCCTTGCAGCACGCCGTCAACGACAAGCAGAAGGTCGACGACAGCAACAAGCACGCGTACCACCTGTACTGGCAGCGGATCACGCAGGACGACACCCCGTACCTCGTGGGCGGCGCGAAGGTGGCCGGCGGGCCCACCGGTTACATGCTCAAGTCCCTGGAGCCGGAGGCGAAGGACCTCAACTCCCTCGCCTGGTCGCTCGGGATCGCCACGGCGCTCGCGCTGATCGGTTCGGCGCTGCTCGCGCAGGCCGCCGCGACGACCGTGCTCCGGCCGGTGCACCGGCTGGGGGTCGCCGCGCGGCGGCTCGGCGAGGGCAAGCTGGACACCCGCCTGCGCGTCTCCGGCACGGACGAACTCGCCGAGCTGTCACGGACGTTCAACAAGACGGCCGAGAACCTGGAGAAGAAGGTCGCCGACATGAGCGCGCGCGACGAGTCGTCGCGCCGTTTCGTCGCCGACATGTCGCACGAGCTCCGTACGCCGCTGACCGCCATCACCGCCGTGACCGAGGTCCTTGAGGAGGAGCTCGACGCGGAGACCGGGTCCGTCGACCCCATGATCGAGCCCGCCGTCCGGCTCGTGGTCAGCGAGACCCGGCGCCTGAACGACCTGGTCGAGAACCTGATGGAGGTCACCCGCTTCGACGCGGGCACCGCCCGGCTCGTCCTCGACAACGTCGACATCGCCGACCAGATCACCGCCTGCATCGACGCCCGCGCCTGGCTGGACGCCGTCGATCTCGACGCCGAGCGCGGCACGATGGCGCTGCTCGACCCGCGCCGCCTCGACGTGATCCTCGCCAACCTGATCGGCAACGCGCTCAAGCACGGCGGATCGCCGGTGCGGGTCGCCGTCCGGGTGGAGGGCGACGATCTCGTCATCGCCGTACGGGACCACGGGCCCGGCATCCCCGAGGACGTGCTGCCGCACGTCTTCGACCGGTTCTACAAGGCGAGCGCCTCGCGGCCGCGGTCGGAGGGCAGCGGCCTCGGCCTCTCCATCGCCATGGAGAACGCCCACATCCACGGTGGCGAGATCACCGCGGCCAACTCCCCCGACGGCGGCGCCGTGTTCACGCTGCGCCTGCCGCGCGACGCGTCGCCGCTGACGGAGTCGGCGCAGGACGAGGCCAAGGACCCCGACTCCGCATCCCAGGAAGACGGTGTCGCCAAGTGAGGCTTCGTGGACGACTGCTGGGCCTGCTCGGGCTGACGGCGGTACTGCTCAGCGGCTGCGGGATCCGCTCCACGGAGGTGCCGACCGACTTCGGCGCGGCGCCCACGCGCGTGGGCTGCTCGCTGTCCCACTCGGACGACGTGCAGGGGCGGGCGGGCGGCGAGTTCCCGGTGCAGGTGTACCTGGTCTGTACGTCCCAGCTGGTGACGGTCGACCGTACGGTGACGCTGGAGCTCGACTCGTCCTCCGACCGCGTCCTGGTCGCGCAGGCACTGCTCGCCCAGCTCGGGAAGGCGCTGACGGCGACCGAGAAGGAAGCCGGCTACTCGACGGACGTCGCGGCCGCCACGAAGGTGTCGGGGCCGCTGAAGGGCGACCCGGCCGACGCGCTGCGGCTGAGCACCCCGCCGGACGACCTGTCGCCCAACGCGCTGGCCCAGATCGTCTGCACGTTCGCGAACAGCAAGGTGACGACGGACGGCAGCGACCACGTCGTGCTCGGCGGCCCGGCGGGCGATCCGCTGCGCAGCTACGAGTGCACGGACGCGGTGAAGGCACGCCCCGGGCTGATCCCGGCCCCCGCCGAAACCGTCGGGTAGCGCCGCGCCCCGGGTGACGTACGTCATCGGGAGCGCCCCGGAACCGATCGTCCCGCCCCCGGCGTCTAGGGGTGCGTGCAGCGCCATCGCTCGGGCGGCCACGGGGCCGCCCTCCGCTTCCGTACGGCAGGGATCGCCCTCCTCGCCGTACATCTCCTGTTCGTCGGATGGATCACGCTGCGCCCGCTGGACGTGCCGTGGGTCAGCCCGGCGAACCTGCATCCCCTGGCCGGCATCCGGGCCGATCTCTCCCTCGGCTGGCGGGAGGGGGCGTGGCGGATCGGCGAAGGGCTCGCGCTGCTCGCCCCGCTGGGCGTGCTGCTGCCGCTGGCCGGCGGTCGGCTCCAGGTGTCCGTATGGGGTTCGCTGGTGCGTACGGTCGCGGCCGGCGCCCTGATCTCCCTCGGCATCGAGCTGTTGCAGACCGGCGTGCCGGGGCAGGTCGTGGACGTCGACTCGCTGCTTCTGAACACCGTGGGCGTGGCCGTCGCCCATCTCGCCGTGGTGCCCGCCCTCAGGGCCAGGCTCCGCCGCTGGACCGAGCGCGCGCCCCTCCCCGTGGAGGAGCCGGCTCAGGGTCGGACCCCGACGATTTCCAGGGTCGGCATCGCCCCGTGAGCTGACGCTTCGCCCGCTTCGTGACCGTACTTTCGCATACGTAAGCACGACCCCGCGTCGACGTCTCACGGTTCGCGAAGGAGCCCACCATGACCGCCCTTGCCCGCCCCACGAACGGACGGATGATCGGCGGAGTGTGCGCAGCGCTGGCACGGCGCTTCGGCACCTCCGCGACCACGATGCGCGTGATCTTCCTGGTCTCCTGCCTGCTGCCGGGGCCGCAGTTCCTGCTCTACATCGCCCTGTGGATCATGTTCCCGAGCGAGCACAAGGCCGGCCGGGCCTGGTGACGCACGTACGCCGAAGGGGCGCGCCCGCGACTGCGGGCGCGCCCTTCGGCGCTGTGTACGGTGCCGGGTCAGCCGAGGGCCGGCAGACCGCCGCCGACCGGCAGGCCCTGCGTCGGCAGCGTCTGCTGGAGCGGCAGACCGCCGAGCAGGCCGGAGACCGGGTCGCCGCTGTCGCCGGGGAGGATGGCCGGGGCGGCCTTGTCGAGCGTGGGCTTGGCGCCGTTGAGGCTGCTGCCCAGGGCGTTCTGCCCGGCGGCCAGCGACTCGGGGGCACCGGCGGGCAGCGTGCTCGCCGTCTGCTCGACGGGGAGCATCGAGGTGACGGATCCGACGGTTCCCGCGGCGTCGGGCACGGCCGGGGCGGCGTTCGCGGCACCGGCACCGGCGGCGGCGAAGGCGGCACCGAGGGCGGCGACACCGAGGGTCTTGGCGGCAGACTGCTTCATGGGTCCCTTGTTCCTGATTCCTTGGCGACGGTTCTGTTCGGCAAACACCGGACATCGCCCTGGAGTTACTGCCACACCCCCGCGCCCGCCCTCGGCACGCGCTCCGCCGCCAGGACGGAACCGCAGGTCAGCGGCGTGTGGCCGCCCGGATGCGCGGGGGACGGTAATACTTCGATCATCGTCAACCCCACGTTGACCGGGCGGCCGTGACCGCCTCGGGAACGGCCTACTGGAACAGCCACTCCGCGCGCAGTTCGGCGTAGCGCGGCTTGACCACGTCGTTGATCATCGCGAGCCGCTCGTCGAAGGGGATGAAGGCCGACTTCAGGGCGTTGACGGTGAACCACTCGAAGTCGGTGAGGGTGTAGCCGAACGCGTCGGCGAGGAGGCCGAACTCGCGGCTCATGGACGTCCCCGACATCAGCCGGTTGTCCGTGTTGACCGTGGCGCGGAACCGGAGCTTGCGCAGCAGCCCGATCGGGTGCTCGGCGATCGAACTCGCGGCGCCCGTCTGGAGGTTGGAGGACGGGCACAGCTCCAGCGGGACGCGCTTGTCGCGGACGTACGCGGCGAGGCGGCCGAGCTGGACGGTGCCGTCGGTCTCGACCTTGATGTCGTCGATGATGCGCACGCCGTGGCCGAGGCGGTCGGCGCCGCACCACTGGAGGGCCTGCCAGATCGACGGGAGTCCGAAGGCCTCGCCGGCGTGGATCGTGAAGTGGTTGTTCTCGCCCTTGAGGTACTCGAAGGCGTCGAGGTGACGGGTGGGCGGGAAGCCGGCCTCGGCGCCCGCGATGTCGAAGCCGACGACGCCCGAGTCGCGGTAGCGGTTGGCGAGTTCGGCGATCTCCAGGGCGCGGGCGGCGTGGCGCATGGCGGTGAGGAGCGCGCCGATGCGGATGCGGTGGCCGTTCTCCTTGGCGCGGCGCTCGCCCTCGCGGAAGCCCTCGTTGACCGCCTCGACGACCTCTTCGAGGGTGAGGCCCCGCTCCAGGTGCTGCTCGGGGGCGTACCTGACCTCGGCGTAGACGACGCCGTCCTCGGCGAGGTCCTCGGCGCACTCCGCGGCGACCCGGACCAGCGCCTCGCGCGTCTGCATGACGGCGCAGGTGTGGGCGAACGTCTCCAGGTACCGCTCCAGGGAACCGGAGTCGGCGGCCTCGCGGAACCAGAGGCCGAGCTTGTCGGGCTCGGTCTCCGGCAGGTTCTCGTACCCCTGCTCGCGTGCCAGGTCGACGATCGTGCCGGGGCGCAGGCCGCCGTCGAGGTGGTCGTGGAGGAGCACCTTCGGCGCGCGGCGGATCTGCTCCGGGGTCGGAACCTGAGGGCTGCTGGGGTTCGCGGTGGTCTGGCTCGTCATTTCGGCACTGTAATGCCTACGCGCGTAGATCGGGCCGGGTCGCGAAAAGAAAGTGATCCGCCGATACGCAACGGTGACCCTGCGGACGGGTGGCGTACATCACGGCTTCTGACACTGTTCTGTCATGCAGCAGGAAGCGACGCCGGTCCGCGCGGCCGGACTGGGCAAGGCGATCGGGCCGGTGCCCGGGGCGGTCAGCGGCGTGGTGCTGCTGCTCCCCGGGGGCGACGAGTCCTCCACCCGCAGACCGTCTCCGCTCACGATCCCGTCCGCCCGCCGCCTGGCGCGCCGCCTCACGCGCGCGGGCCGCGACGACGGCCTGGTCACGCATGTCGTGCACTACCGCTACCGGGGCTGGAACGGCACCCAGGCGGAACTCGCCCGGGACGCCGCCTGGGCCGCCGACGAGGTCGTGCGCCGCTACGGCGACGTGCCGGTCTGTCTCGCGGGGCAGGACATGGGCGGCCGCGCGGCGCTGCGCGCGGGCGGGCATCCGGCCGTCAACTCCGTGCTCGCGCTGGCCCCTTGGCTGCCGGAGGACGATGTCGCGGCGCCGCCCGAACCGGTGAAACAGCTCGCGGGCCGGCAGGTCCTGATCGTGCACGGCACCGACGACCGGCGTACGGACCCGGAGTTGTCGTTCCGGCTCGCCGGGCGGGCGAAGAAGGCGAACCGGGACGTGTGCCGGTTCGAGGTGCACTCGGACGGGCACCGCCTGGCGCAGCACCGGGCCGAAGTGACCGCCCTGGCCGTCGACTTCGTCCGCGGGACGCTCTTCGGCCACCCGTTCTCCCGGCCGCTCCAGGACGCTCTCGCCGCGCCGCCGCCGATCGGGCTGCGGATGCCGCTGGCCGCCGGGTTCGGTCAGTCGCTCGGCGCGTAGGCGGACGGTGGGCCACCGGCTTCGAGGAGGGCGCCGAGCACCCGCGGCGCGTCCTCGTGCCCGGCCATGACGAGCACCGTGCGGTCGCCGTCGGCGCACTCGACGACGACGTAGTACTCGCCGCGCCGGGGCGGCGAGAACGGCGGGTCGCCGACGAGCGTCTCGCGTACGCGCAGCACCGTGAGGGTCTCCGGGAGCGGGGCGAGGGCGACCCGGCCCGCGGGATCGGTCGTGGCCGTCACGGGCCCGTCGCCGATCAGCAGGTACCCGTAGCCCGCTCTGCTGTAGGGCACGTCGCCGTGCACGGCCGCGGTCACCACCCGCCGCTCGGTGGGCGCGACGGGGACGATGCGCGCCGCGGCCCGGCGCACGCGGCGCACGGTCCACCGGCAGAGCAGGACCGACAGGACCAGGGCGGGCAGGACGGCCCAGGCCGTGAACCTGAGGCCCGACCACACGTCGTCGCCCAGGAGCACCACGGGGAAGCCGGCCGAGCCGATCAGGACGCCCGCCGTGAATCCGGCGATGTGCGGCCACGGGTAGGCGGCTCCCTGGCGCACGGGCCGCAGGCGCAGCCCGCCCCAGAAGGACAGCGCGCCGAGCCCGAAGGCCAGCGCCGCCACGGCGAACGCCCCGGGCAGCCGGCCGTCGTGGACGGGCGACAGCTCCGCCTCCTGGACGGCGTCACCGAAGCGGACGGCGCGGATCTCGTCCTTCCAGTACGTGGCGGTGACCCGGTCGCCGGGACGCACCGCGTCGTAGATCGGCAGGTCGTCGGGGAGCCGCACCATGCGCTCGTCGTCCGCCGGGGCGCCGACGTCGCGCAGGTAGAGGTGGTACGTCACGGTCCTGCCGCCGTCGGTGCCCTTGCTCCCGACGATCTGCGGGACGGCCGCCCGGCACGTGCCGGACCGGGTGCCCGGCGGGCAGTCGGGCGCCGCCGCGTACCCCCGGTTGTCCGCCTCGGCCCACGGGACCAGGGCGAACAGCGCGGCGCCCAGCAGGACGAGGAGCAGCCCCGCCCAGCCGAACCCGCGGCCCCTGCGGGCCCATTCACCGGACTCCCCCGCATGTACGCTCGGCGCGTCAGCCATGTTCCGTCACCCTCTGTCTCGTCCCCCGAACCATGCGCCCCGGCGGGCCCGCGCGTCAGGGCCGTCCCACGGCATCACCGGGCACTGCGGCCTGCCGGGCTCCGGCAACGACGAGGGCCTGCGCCTACTCCGCTCCGGCCTGTTCGGGCAGCAGCCGGCCCCGCCGGGACAGCAGGAACTTCTTGAACGCCGCGACCGGGGGCGTGTCCGGGTGGCCGTCGAGCCACGCCACACCGATCTCGCGGACGGCGCGCTGACCGGTGACCGCCAGTTCCACGACTCCGGGGCGGGGCACGGCCGGTGGCGGCAGGAGGGCCACGCCGAGGCCCGCCGCGACGAGGCCGCGCAGCGTCTCCGCCTCCTCCCCCTCGAACGCGATCCGGGGCCGGAACCCGGCCTCCGCGCACAGGTCGTCGGTGATGCGGCGCAGTCCGTAGCCGGGTTCGAGGGTCACGAAGACCTCGTCGGCGGTCTCGGCGAGGCGGATGCGCTTGCGGGCGGCGAGGCGGTGGTCCTCGGGGACGACGAGGCGCAGGCGCTGTTCGTCGAGGCGGCGCGCGACCAGGTCGGGAGCGTCGGGGACCGGCGAGGTCAGGCACAGGTCGAGCTCCCCCGCGCGCAGCCGCTCCAGCATCGCCTCGCCGTAGTTCTGGACGAGGCTGAAGCGGATGCGGGGGTGGTCGGCGCGGAAGGCGCGGATCAGGCCGGGGACCGTCTCCGTCCCCATGGTGTGCAGGAAGCCGAACGCGACCTTGCCGGACTCCGGGTCGGCGTCGGCGCGGACGGACTCGGCGGCCTTGGCGACCTCGCCGAGCGCGCGCTCCACGGACGTCAGGAAGGTGCGGCCCGCGGGGGTGAGCGAGACCGTGCGGCCGTGGCGGGCGAACAGGTCGACGCCGAGGTCGTGTTCGAGCCGCACCATCGCCCGCGAGAGCGTCGACTGGGGTACCTGGAGCTCCTGCGCGGCGCGCGTGACGTGCTCGGTGCGGGCGACGGCCGCGAAGTAGGCGAGCCGCGGCGCGAGCAGCGTGACCATGTCTTCTGTGTCACTGGCGGGTGACAGGCGCGGCTGTGACCTCTGCTGATGCTGCATGGGAACGATTATGGAGTGTTCGTGCATTGGACGCATGAGTCGGGCGGTCCTACCGTCGTGGCATGTCTCCTGCCAGTAGCCGGGCGGCCGCCACCCACGCGGTCGCCGCCCCCGCCGCCCCCACCCCGACGGACACGCGGATGAGTCCGGGCGGTCCCGGCTACCGCCGGATGAGCTTCGCCCTCTTCCTCGCCGGTGTCGCCACCTTCGCCCTGCTGTACTCGACGCAGGCGCTGCTGCCGCTGGTCTCCGCCGACTTCGGGGCGAGCGCGTCCACGGCGAGCTGGACGGTGTCCGGGGCGACGTTCGCGCTCGCGCTGTGCGTGCTGCCGCTGAGCGCGCTCTCCGAGCGGTTCGGGCGGCGCACGGTGATGACGGCGTCGCTGTCGGTGGCCGTCACGGTCGGGCTCCTGGTTCCCTTCGCGCCGTCGCTCGGCGTGCTGATCGCGCTGCGCGCGCTCCAGGGCGCGGCGCTCGCCGGTCTGCCCGCCTCCGCGATGGCGTACCTGGCGGAGGAGGTGCGGCCGAAGGCACTGGTCGCGGCCATCGGCCTGTTCGTCGCGGGCAACTCCATCGGGGGCATGAGCGGCCGGGTCATCGGCGGCTGGATCGCGCAGGCGTGGGGCTGGCGGGCGGCCGTCGGGACGATCGGTGTGATCGCGGTGGTGTGCGCCGTCGCGTTCCGCGCGCTGCTGCCCGCGCCGCGTCACTTCACGCCGGGGTCGCTGCGCCCCCGCGCCCTGGCCCGGACGGTGGGCGGCCACCTGGCGAACCCGCTGCTGCGCCGCCTGTACGTGATCGGCGCCCTGTTCATGACGGTGTTCGGCGCGGTGTACACGGTGATCGGCTACCGGCTCACGGCCGCGCCGTTCTCGCTGCCCCAGGGCATCGTCGGCTCGATCTTCCTGGTGTATCTGGTGGGCACGGTCTCGTCGGCGGCGGCCGGGAAGCTCGTCGCACGGCTCGGGCGGCGCGGCACGCTGTACCTGGCCGCGGGTACCACGACCGCGGGCCTGTTCCTGGCCCTCGTGCCCCGACTGCCGGTCGTCCTGCTCGGGTTGATGCTGATCACGGCGGGCTTCTTCGCCGGGCACGCGACGGCGTCGTCGTCGGTGAGCCACACGGCCACGCACGGCAGGGCGCAGGCCTCGGCCCTCTACCAGTCCGCGTACTACATCGGCTCCAGCGCGGGCTCGGCCGTCGGCGCGATCGCCTTCCACGCGCAGGGCTGGGCGGGGACGGTGGGCCTCGGTCTGGTGGCGGTGCTCGGCGTCGTCTCGCTGACGCTGTGGGGGACGTACGCGGCCCGCGCGCAGCGGCACCGGACGACGGCCGGAGCCCTCCCGGCGCACTGACCCCAGCCGTCTCACCAGTTCGGCCTTCGGCCCTCGGACCTGCGCATTTCGCTGGTCCGGGGGCCGTTGTCAGTGGGCTGCGGTAGCTTGCGGAGTGCTGGGATTCACAGCCGCGATGGGGGCGTTGGACAATGAGCGACACCGCTACGAAAGCCGGACTGGACGACCTGGAGAAGCACCGGGTCGAGCTGACCGGGTACTGCTATCGGATGCTGGGCTCGGCGTTCGAGGCCGAGGACGCCGTGCAGGACACGATGGTGCGGGCGTGGCGGAGCTTCGACAAGTTCGAGGGCCGCTCCAGCCTCCGCTCCTGGCTCTACCGCATCGCGACGAACGTGTGCCTGGACCTGTTGAACGCGGGGAACAAGCGGGCCCGCCCGATGGACCTGACGGCGGCGGCGCCGCTCGCGCAGGCCGCGCTGAACCCCCGCCCGGACCATGTCTGGTTGGAGCCCATGCCCGACGCCCGCGTCCTGCCGTCCGTGCACGATCCCGCCGAGGCCGCGGTGGCGAAGGAGTCGGTCCGGCTCGCGTTCGTCGCGGCGCTCCAGCAGCTCCCCTCCAAGCAGCGGGCGGTGCTGATCCTGCGCGAGGTCCTCGCGTGGAAGGCGAGCGAGGTCGCCGAGCTGCTCGACACGTCGGTGGCGTCGGTCAACAGCGCGTTGCAGCGGGCGCGGGCGACGCTCGCGGAGGCCCCGCCGGCCGACTCGGCGACGGCGGACCCGCTCGACGACGAGCAGCAGAAGCTCCTCGACCGCTATGTCGCGGCCTTCGAGGGCTATGACATGAAGGCGCTCACCGAGCTGCTCGCCGAGGACGCGGTCATGACGATGCCGCCGTTCGACCTGTGGCTGCGCGGCACGGACGACATCACGGGCTTCATGCTGTCGCTCGGCCACGAGTGCGAGAACTCGCGGCTGCTGCCGGTCTCGGCGAACGGCACGCCGGCGTTCGCCCACTACAAGCCCGACCCGGACAACGGCGGGTTCAAGCCCTGGGCGATCCAGGTCCTGGAGATCTCAGAGGGCAGGATCGCCGGCTTCCACTGCTTCCTGGACCTCAGCGACCGGTGGTTCCCGCTGTTCGGCGTCCCGGACCACCTCGACGCCTAGGCCCAACAGCTCGTCGAGACCGGCGAGTCGGAGCAGCAGGGCCAGTTTCGGGGACGGGTCGCGCAGCCTGATCCGTCCCCCGGCCCGGCGGGCGGCGAGCTGCATCCGGGCGAGGGCGTCGATCGTGGCGAGGTCGGTGCTGGTGACCCCGGACACGTCACACACGATGTCGGCGTCCGGTGCGCCGGTACGGGCGGCCCGGACGCGGTCGCACAGCTGAGGAGCGTCGCCGGGACGGATCGGCCCGGCGACGACCACGACGGAAGGAGACGGGGAAGCAGCCACGTAGACATGACCGGGCGGCGCGGCGGAACTCATCGGCGTCGGCCGGATACGCGGCGTGGGCTGGGTCACGTTGACGGGGATCAACGTTGACCTGCGGTTCCGGCGCGGCCGAGGGTGGAGCCCGTGCAAGGGGTTCTCAACGGGTTCGCGGTCATCGCGATCGTCATTGCGGTCGGCTATGTCATCGGCCGGCGCGGCTCCTTGGGGGAGAACGGCCGGGAGGTCCTCACCCGGCTCGCCTTCCACGTGGCGACCCCGGCCCTGCTCTTCACCATGCTGGCGAAGGCGGACCTGTCGCTGATCCTCTCGCCGAGCCTGCTGGTCACGGCGCTGTCGACGGTGGTGGTGGCGGGCGTCTTCGTGGCGGTCGCGGCGGTGCGCCGCTGGGGCGTGGGCCGTACGACGATCGGCGCGCTCTGCTCCAGTTACGTGAACTCGGGGAATCTCGGCATCCCGATCGCGGTGTACGTCCTCGGTGACGCCTCGCTCGTGGCGCCGGTGCTGCTCTTCCAGCAGCTCGTGGTGACGCCCGTCGCGCTGACGATCCTCGATCTGGCGGAGGCGTCGGGGACGCGGCAGACGTGGTGGCAGCGGCTGCTCACCCCGTTCCGCAATCCGATCGCGATCGGCGCCCTGTCGGGGGTCGTCGTCTCGGCGACCGGCCGGCGCGTGCCCTCCCCCGTCCTCGACCCGCTGGAACTGATCGCGAACATGTCGGTCCCGGCGATCCTGATCGCGTTCGGCATATCGCTGTGCGGGAGTTCCTGGCCGGGCGGGCGGGGCGCGGACCGGGTGCCGGTGCTGCTCTCGACGGCCCTGAAGTCGGTGGGCCAGCCGGTGGCGGCGTGGGCCCTCGCGGCGGGGGCCTTCGGCCTGCACGGCGCCCGGCTGCTGGACGTCGTGGTGACGTCGGCGCTCCCGGCGGCGCAGAACCTCTACACGTACGCGAGCCGGTACCGGGTGGGCGAGCGGCTGGCGCGGGAGTCGATCCTGCTGTCGACGATGGCCTCGGTGCCGGTGCTCGTCGTGGTGGCGGCGCTGCTGGGGTGACCGACGGGGCGGGGGAGATCCCCGGGCAGAACGGCACGGCCACGGCGAGGGTCCGGAAGACCCCCGCTTCATCAGGGATCACGGAGTACGAGCGCCGCCCCAGGGGCGCTCGTGGCCGTCTCCTGTCGCCGCGTCACCGATGCCGCCATGCCGAACGGGACCGGCGGGGGGGTCCGCCGTTCCCGTTCGCCCGACAGGGCTGACCTGGAAGGATCCCCAGGTCAGCCGATACGTTCCAGCACGATCGGCCCCGCCGTGAACACCGTGCCGGCGGGTGCCACGTCGTACGCGCCGTCCAGCGCCTCCAGGGCGTACGCGAAGCGCTCCGGGGTGTCCGTGTGCAGGGTCATGAGGGCCTGGCCCGCGAAGACGGAGTCGCCCGGCTTGGCGTGGAGTTCGACACCGGCGGCGGCCTGGACCGGGTCCTCCTTGCGGGCCCGCCCGGCGCCGAGCCGCCAGGCGGCGAGGCCCACCGAGAGGGCGTCGAGGCGGGTGAGGACGCCGGACTCGCGCGCCGTCACCACCTGCGTCTCGCGGGCCACGGGGAGCGCCGCGTCCGGGTCGCCGCCCTGCGCCGCGATCATCCGGCGCCAGGCGTCCATCGCCGAGCCGTCGGCCAGGGCCTTCGCCGGGTCGGCGTCCTTCAGGCCCGCCGCGTCGAGCATTTCGCGGGCGAGGGCCAGGGTCAGCTCGACGACGTCGGCCGGGCCGCCGCCCGCCAACACCTCGACGGATTCCCGGACTTCGAGGGCGTTGCCCGCGGTCAGGCCGAGCGGGGTGTTCATGTCCGTCACCAGCGCGACGGTCGGCAGGCCGTGGTCGCGGCCCAACCCGACCATCGTGCGGGCGAGTTCGCGGGCCTGGTCGAGCTCCTGCATGAAGGCGCCGGTGCCGACCTTCACGTCCAGGACCAGCGAGCCCGTCCCCTCAGCGATCTTCTTCGACATGATCGAGGAGGCGATGAGCGGAATGCAGTCCACGGTCGCGGTGACGTCCCGCAGGGCGTAGAGCTTCTTGTCGGCGGGGGCCAGGCCGCTGCCCGGTGCGCAGATGACCGCGCCGACGTCCTCCAGGGTGCGCATCATCTCCTCGTTCGAGATGTCGGCGCGCCAGCCCGGGATCGACTCCAGCTTGTCGAGGGTGCCGCCGGTGTGGCCGAGGCCGCGCCCGGACAGCTGCGGCACGGCCGCGCCGCACGCCGCGACCAGCGGGGCGAGCGGCAGCGTGATCTTGTCGCCGACGCCGCCCGTGGAGTGTTTGTCGGCGGCGGGGCGGGCGAGGACGGAGAAGTCCATCCGCTCCCCGGAGTTGATCATCGCGGCGGTCCAGCGGGCGATCTCCGCGCGGTCCATCCCGTTGAGGAAGATCGCCATGGCGAGGGCCGACATCTGCTCGTCGGCGACCTCGCCGCGCGTGTACGCATCGACGACCCAGTCGATCTGCTCGTCGGTGAGGCGGCCCCGGTCCCGCTTGGCGCGGATGACGGAGATGACGTCCATGGCAGATCCTCCAACGGTTCGGGACAGGCGCGATGCGATCACTGACCCGCCGACTCTACGCGCATAGACGCCCGGCGTGAAGGTGATGTCACATGCGGCCCGCCCCCTCCGTCCCCTTCATGAAGGCACCACCGTGAGGCACCACGGCACAGGCACCACGGCACAGGCATCACCGCACAGGCATCACCCAGGCACCACGCAGCCACCATCGTCACGATCGAGGAGGACCCCATGTCCACCGACCAGGCCGCCGCCAACAAGGCGCTCTTCGCCCGCTTCCACGACGCCATGAACTCCGGCGACGCGGAGGTCTTCGCCAAGGCCGTGGACCAACTCGTCGCACCCGACGTGCTGTTCCACTCCCCCACCCCGACCGGGACGACCGGCGCGCAGGCCCTGAAGCAGGTGTGGGTCGTACTGCTGCACGCGTACCCGGACCTGCACGTGTCCGTCGAGGACGTGATCGCCGAGGGCGACAAGGTCGTCTTCCGGAACCGGGTGACGGGCACGCACCGGGGCGAGTTCCGGGGGATCGCCCCCACCGGGAGGGCCGTCGCGTACGACGAGATCTTCATCTTCCGCTTCGACGG
The DNA here is from genome assembly GCF_036967205.1 of Streptomyces sp. Q6. Classification (NCBI taxonomy): domain Bacteria; kingdom Bacillati; phylum Actinomycetota; class Actinomycetes; order Kitasatosporales; family Streptomycetaceae; genus Streptomyces; species Streptomyces citrinus. The sequence continues at coordinate 5,287,492 of NZ_CP146022.1, read as the reverse complement.
CGAGCGCATCGTGGAGATCTGGGGGGTCGTCGACGTCCTCGCGCAGCTGCGCCGGCTCGGCGTGCTGCCCGACGGTCCCGCCTGACGACCCCCGCTCCCGCCCGCGCCCTACCGCGCGGCCAGCGGGATCTCGCAGGCCTCCGAGAAGCCCTGCGAGGTGATGCCGTGGGCCGTGTTGCCCCGGGTCGAGAAGTTGACGAAGGCGATGTACGTGGTGAGTTCGACCATCGCGGCCGGGCCGACCCGGTCGAGCAGGCCCGCGTACATCTCGTCGGTGACCGTGGGCGGGGTGTTCGTCATGGCCTCGGCGTACTCCATGACGTCCCGCTCCAGCGGCTCGAAGACGTCGGAGTCGCGCCACTGCGGGACCTGGCTCGCCTTGGTCAGATCGAGCTTCTCGTTCTGCGCCTGGAAGTAGCCGATGTCGAGGCACCAGCTGCACCCGACCTGCGCGGCCACCGCCATGTGCGCGTACGACTTGAGGCTCGCGTCGGCCTCGTTCCACTGGGCGACCTGGCCACCGAGCGCGAGGCCGTCCTGGGCGACGCGCGGGTTGTGCCAGAGCACTTCGGCGGGCTCCATGACCGCGCCGAGCTGCTCGATCATGCCGGCCCGCAGTTCGGCGGGGAGTTCGGCCTTGGGGATACGGAGTTCCGTCATGGTGTCGTGTCCTCCTGGACGCTGTCTGCCGGGCTGTCCGGCTGTTCGGCATGAAGACGCCGGCCGGTCCGCGCGTGTGACAGCGAAAGGGCCGTCTTTCCGATCGGATCGGAAAGACGGCCCTCACGAGGGTGTGCGGGAAGGTCAGACGAGGTGCTCGGGGCCGAAGGCGTCCGGCAGCATCTCACCCAGCGTCCGTACGCCCGACGCCGTCTCCAGGAGCAGCTCCCTGCCGCCGAACTCGTAGAGGAGCTGACGGCAGCGGCCGCACGGCATCAGGAGGTCGCCCTTGCCGTCCACGCACGTGAAGTGGGTCAGGCGGCCGCCGCCGGTGGCGGTCAGCTGCGAGACCAGACCGCACTCGGCGCACAGGCCGAGTCCGTACGACGCGTTCTCCACGTTGCAGCCGGAGACCGTGCGGCCGTCGTCGACGAGGGCCGCCGCGCCGACCGGGAAGCCCGAGTACGGGGCGTACGCGCGGGACATGGCCTCGCGGGCCGCGTCCCGCAGCGCCCCCCAGTCGGCTTCCGAGGTCACTTGCCCTGTCCCTTCCGGTACGGCTGCCCGTCCGCCTTCGGCATGCGCAGGCGTTGGGCCGAGAGTGCCAGAACGAGCAGGGTCAGGACGTACGGCATGGCCGTGGCGACCTGGCTGGGCACCGAGTCGGTGGAGGCGTACCAGAAGAAGAGCAGGACGGAGACGGCGAGCGTGACGGCGCCGCCGACGTACTTCTTCTTCCAGATCAGCCAGGCCACCGCGAGCAGCGCGAGGATCGCGATCAGCAGGAGCAGCGCGTGGGTGTTCTCGGTGCCGCCGCGGACCTTGAGGGTGTCGCTGTAGCCGAACAGGCTCGCGCCCAGGGCGAGTCCGCCGGGCATCCAGTTGCCGAAGATCATCGCGGCGAGGCCGATGTAGCCGCGGCCGCCGGTCTGGCCCTCCAGGTAGTAGTTGGAGGAGACCATCGACAGGAACGCGCCACCGAGGCCCGCGAGGGCACCGGAGATGATCACGGCCAGGTACTTGTACTTGATCACGTTGACGCCGAGGGACTCGGCCGCGACCGGGTTCTCGCCGCAGGACCGCAGCCGCAGACCGAACGCCGTGCGCCACAGGATCCACCAGGACAGCGGGATCAGGGCGACGGCGATCAGGGTCAGCCAGGAGACGCCCGTCATCACGCCACCGAGCAGGCCCGCGATGTCGGAGATCAGGAAGTAGCCCTGTTTGTTGAGGTCGGCGAGGGCGTCGGCGAGCCCGGGGACGGTGAACTCGCCGAGGCTCGGCACCGCCGGGGACTGGCGGGAGGTGGCGCCGTCCATGCCGTCGTACATCAGGACGGAGAGGTAGCGGGTGGCGCCGAGGGCCAGGATGTTGATGGCCACACCGGAGACGATGTGGTTGACGTTGAAGGTGACCGTCGCGAGGGCGTGCACGAGGCCGCCGAGCGCGCCGCCGACGAGCGCGGCGATGACGCCGACCCACGGACCCCACTGGTAGCCGGCCCAGGCGCCGAACCAGGTGCCGAGGATGAGCATGCCTTCGAGGCCGATGTTGACGACGCCCGCGCGCTCCGCCCACAGGCCGCCGAGACCGGCGAGGCCGATCGGGACGGCGAGCTGGAGCGCGGTGGACATCTGGCTGACGGAGGTCAGGCCGTCGGCGTCGGTGATCAGACGGACGGCGGAGACCAGGCAGAGCAGGCCGGAGACGATCAGGAGCAGGACGGGAAGACTGACCTTGCGCCGGGCGGCCGGGGCCGCGGCGGGCTTGTCGAGGACGGGTGCCGTACTCATCAGGCGGCCACCTCCTGCTTCTTGTCGTGGGTGTCGGGGGTGCCGAGAACATGGCCCGCGGCGAGTTCGGCACCGACGCGCTGCTGCTGGCGGCGGGTGCCCCAGACGCGGACCGCCTCGTAGGAGACGACGACGGCGATGACGATCAGGCCCTGCATGATCGTGGCGATCTCGGAGCTGTAGCCCTGGAGGTCCAGCGGGTCGGCCGCGTTGAACAGCCAGGAGAGCAGGAGGGAGGCGAGCGCCATGCCGGCCGGGCTGTTGCGGCCCAGCAGCGCCACGGTGATGGCGTTGAAGCCGAGCGAGGCCGGGAAGGAGTCGGAGAAGGTGTGCGTCGAGCCGAGCAGCGTGGGCAGACCGGCGAGACCGGCGACCGCGCCCGACAGGAGCATGGCCGTGAGGACCATCTTCTTCGCGGAGACACCGGACGCGGCGGCCGCGGACTCCGAGGCGCCCGAGGCGCGCAGGTCGAAGCCGAAGCGGGTGCGGTTCAGCATCACCCAGTAGACGACGCCGAGGATCGCGGCGACGACGACGAAGCCGTAGATCGTGCCGACCGCGTCGCCCAGGTTGATGCCCGGGAACCAGCCGGCCTTGTCCATCTCGCCGGTGGTGCGGTTGTTGCCGACGGCGACACCGAACGCGTCCTCCAGGGTGAGGTACGCGATGACCGAGGCCGCGATCGAGTTCAGCATGATCGTGGAGACGACCTCGCTGACGCCGCGGGTCACCTTGAGGACGCCCGCGATGCCGGACCAGATGGCGCCGGTCACGGCGGCCGACAGCATCAGGAGCGGGATCTGGAGGAACGCCGGGAAGGCGATGTGCGCGCCGACGATGGCGGCGACACAGGCGGCGAGCCGGTACTGGCCCTCGACACCGATGTTGAAGAGGTTCATCCGGAAGCCGATGGCCACCGCGAGCGCGCCGATGTAGAGACCGGCGGCGTCGTTGATGATGAGCACCTGGACGTCGGCGAACGTCGCCTGCTCGAACATGATCGAGAACGGGTCGAACGGGTTCTCACCTGACGCCACGAGGACGATCGCGGTCAGGGCGAACGCCACGACCAGGGCGATGACCGGCCCGGCCACCGCGAGCAGGACCCGCTCCGCGTTCCCGTCGTACCAGCGCTTGAGGGTGTTCATGGTCAGGCACCGTCTTCCGTGTGCTCCAGGTGGCCCGAGGCCGCACCGGTCATGGCGGATCCCAGCTCTTCCGGGGTGATCGAGGCCGGATCGGCGTCGGCGACCAGGCGGCCGTCGTAGATGACCCGGAGGGTGTCGGAGAGGCCGATCAGCTCGTCGAGGTCGGCCGAGATCAGCAGGACGGCGAGACCCTCGCGGCGGGCCTCGCGGATCTGGTCCCAGATCTGGGCCTGCGCGCCGACGTCCACACCGCGGGTGGGGTGGGCGGCGATCAGGAACTTGGGGGCGTGGCTCATCTCGCGGCCGACGATCAGCTTCTGCTGGTTGCCGCCGGAGAGCGAGGCCGCGGTGACGTCGATGCCGGGCGTGCGGACGTCGTACTCCTTGACGATCCGCTCGGTGTCGGCCTGCGCGGACTTCGGGTCGAGCCAGAAGCCCTTGCTGTTGGGCCGCTCGGTGACGTGACCGAGGATGCGGTTCTCCCACAGCGGGGCGTCGAGGAGCAGGCCGTGGCGGTGGCGGTCCTCGGGGATGTAGCCGACGCCGGACTCGCGGCGCTTGCGGGTGGCCCAGCCGGTGACGTCGTCGCCGAGCAGCTTGATGACGCCGCTGTCCGCCTGCTCCAGGCCGATCAGCGCCTCGATGAGCTCGGTCTGGCCGTTGCCCTCGACGCCCGCGAGGCCGAGCACCTCACCGGCGTGGATGGTGAAGGTGACGCCGTCGAGCAGGGGCTTGCCGCCGCCGGGGGCCGCGAGGCGCAGGTCCTCGACCTCGACCACGGGGCGGTCGGTGACGGTGGACTCCGCCGTCTCGGGGGTGGGCAGTTCGCTGCCGACCATGAGCTCGGCGAGCTGCTTGGGGGTCGTCTCGGCGGGGACGGCCGTGCCGACCGTGGTGCCGCGCCGGATGACGGTGATCTCGTCGGCCACGGAGAGGACTTCGCCGAGCTTGTGCGAGATGAAGATGACGCACAGGCCCTCGGCCTTGAGCTCGCGCAGGTTGTCGAAGAGCGCGTCGACCTCCTGCGGGACGAGCACGGCGGTCGGCTCGTCGAGGATCAGGGTGGTCGCGCCGCGGTAGAGGACCTTGAGGATCTCGACGCGCTGGCGGTCGGCGACGCCGAGGTCCTCGACGAGGACGTCCGGGCGCACGCCGAGGCCGTAGCGCTCGGATATCTCGAGGATCTTGCGGCGGGCCTTGGCGCCGATCCCGTACAGCTTCTCGCTGCCGAGGACGACGTTCTCCAGGACGGTGAGGTTGTCCGCGAGCATGAAGTGCTGGTGGACCATGCCGATGCCGCGGGCGATCGCGTCGGCGGGCGAGGAGTACGAGACCTGCTCGCCGTCGATGGCGATGGTGCCCTCGTCCGGCTTCTGCATGCCGTAGAGGATCTTCATCAGGGTGGACTTGCCCGCGCCGTTCTCACCGACGAGGGCGTGCACGGTGCCCTTGGTCACGGTGAGGCAGATGTCGTGGTTGGCGACGACACCGGGGAAGCGCTTGGTGATGCCCTTGAGTTCTACGGCTACGGCGGCCGGCGGGGAGCTTGACGTGGCGATGGCGCACTCTCCTGGGAAAGGGGGTCGCCTACACGCGTAGCGCCCCAACAGCGGTGTGCGAGAAGTGAGTTCGTGCGATGCCGAGCAGGATCGCACGAACGGGGCGCGGGGAAGAAGGTCCTCGTATACGACGTGCGTACGGAGGAACCGCTCCCCGCGCCCTGCTGCTCGGGTGTTACTTGACCGGCACCTGGATGGAGCCGTCGACGATGCCCGCTTCGGCCTTCTTGAGCGCCGCCTGGAGCTTGGCGTCGTTCTTGAACTCCGGGTTGGAGTCGGCGAGGGCGACCTCACCGGACTTCAGGTCGCCGGTGATGACACCGGTCTCCGCCTTGCCGTCCTCGACGGACTTGGCCAGCTTGTAGATCGACTCGGCGACGCCCTTGGTCGCGGAGGTGATGATGTACTTCTTGTACGAGGCAAGGGCCTTCTGCGCGTACTGGTCGGAGTCGACGCCGATCGCGTACTTCTTCGCGGCGGCGGCGGCCTCGATCACGCCCTGACCGGAGAGGCCCGCGGCGTGGTAGACCACGTCGGCGCCGTCCTCCAGCTGCTTCTCGGCGGCGGCCTTGCCGAGGTCCGGGGAGGCGAAGCCCTTGGCCGGGTCCTCGTCCAGGTACTGGACCTTGACCTCGACGTTCTTCTTCGTGTCCTTGACGCCCTTGACGAAGCCGGCCTCGAACTTGTTGATCAGCGCGTTGTCCACGCCGCCCACGAAGCCGACGGTGTTCGACTTGGTCTTCATGGCGGCGGTGACGCCGGCCAGGTACGAGACCTCGTTCTCCTGGAAGACCAGGTCGGCGATGTTCTTGCCGGTGACCGAGGCGTCGTCGACGATGCCGAAGGTGGTCTTCGGGTACTTCTTCGCGGCCTGCTCGACGGCCGGGGCGTAGGAGTAGCCGATGCCGACGACCGGGTTGTAGCCCATCTTCGCCAGGTTGATCAGGCGGGCCGCCTTGTCGTCGTCGGACTCGCCGTCCTTCGGCTCCTGGTCGGCGACCTCGTAGCCGAACTCGCTCTTGGCCTTCTGGAGGCCCTCGTAGGCGGCGTCGTTGAACGACTGGTCACCCTTGCCGCCGACGTCGTACGCGATGGCGAGGCCCTTGTCCTTGCCGCCGGCGGACGACGAGGCGTCCGACGACGTGCCGCCACAGGCGGACAGGGCGAGGGCGAGCGAGGCGGTGGCGGTGCCTGCGACCGCTATGCGGGAAACCCGGCGCATGAGAAGTGCTCCTTCGTACAAGCGCCGGAACAGCAGGGACCGACGCTGAGTTCGCCGCAGAGTAACGCGCGTAGACAAAACATAAAACCCTGATTGTCCAGACTGTTATCGGCCCGGTACGAGACGCCGGACACACAGCAAACAAGCGTTGCCGAAAGCAAAGAAAGGCGGGCGCGGAAAGGATTCCGCGCCCGCCCTGGACGTTGTACGTATGACGTGCTGCTGACCTACTTCTTCTTCGGCTTGGTGTCGACCTTGATCGAACCGTCGATGATCCCCTGCTTGGCCTTGGCGACCGCGTCGGCGAGACCGGCGATGGTCTTGAACTTCGGGTTGGACTCCGAGGCGCCGACGCCGTCGACCTTCAGGTCGAAGGTCTGCACACCGGTCAGCGGCTTCTTGTCCTCGACCGACTTGGCCAGGGCGTAGACGGAGCCGCCGACCTCCTTGAGCGCGGAGGTGAGGATGTAGTCCTTGTACGCGGCCAGCGTCTTCTGGTTGTACTGGTCGGAGTCGACGCCGATGACCCACTTCTTCTGCGTCGCCGCGGCCTTGATCACGCCCTGCCCGGAGAGGCCGGCCGCGTGGTAGATCACGTCGGCGCCGTCCTCCAGCTGCTTCTTCGCGGCGGCCTCGCCGAGGTCGGGGCTGGCGAAGCCCTTCGCCGGGTCCTCGTCGAGGTACTGGACCTCGATGTCGACACCCTTCTTGGTGTCGTTGACGCCCTGCTCGAAGCCGGCCTCGAACTTGTTGATCAGTTCGTTGTCCACGCCGCCGACGAAACCGACGTGGTCGGTCTTGGTGGCCTTGGCCGCGGCGACACCGGCGAGGTACGAGGACTCGTTCTCGGCGAAGACCAGGGAGGCGACGTTGTCGCCCTCGACGACCGAGTCGACGATGCCGAAGGTGGTCTTCGGGTACTTCTTCGCGACCTTCTCCAGCGCCGGGCCGTAGGCGTAGCCGATGCCGATGACCGGGTTGTAGCCCGCCTTGGCGAGGTTCGAGAGCCGCTGCGCCTTGTCGTCGTCGGACTCGCCGTCCTTGGGCTCCTGGTCGGCGGTCTTGTAGCCGAACTCCGCCTTCGCCTTCTCCAGGCCCTCGTAGGCGGAGTCGTTGAACGACTGGTCGCCCTTGCCGCCGACGTCGTACGCGATCGCGAGGCCCAGGTTCTCCTTCTTGCCGTCACCGCCCGAGTTGCTGTCACTGCTGGTTCCGCCACAAGCGGTGGCGGCGAGCGCCAGGCCGGTGACGCCGACGGCGATCTGCGTAAACCGCGGTATTCGACGCATCAGGAAGCCCCTATCATCCAACACGCCTTCTGTGGCGCTCAGTTCGGCGCACCATAACGCGCGTAGAAAGCCCGAGGAATGCCCTTCGAACCCGCCGTTACCGATTCGTGCCGCTGGCCGGTTACGCCCCGGTGACGGACTCCGGCGAAGGGGGTCGAACCGGCCGGGGCGGCTCAGTCGAGCGCGTCGAGGAGGGCGGCCGCCGTGAACAGCTCGACGCCGACCGTGATCGCCGACTCGTCGGCGTCGAAGTCGCCCTGATGGAGGTCGCGGGACGTCCGGTCGCCGGGGGTCTTCACACCGAGCCTGGCCATCGCGCCCGGCACGTGCTCCAGGTACCAGGAGAAGTCCTCGCCGCCCAGGCTCTGCTGGGTGTCCTCGACGGAGTCGGCGCCGAGGCGGGCGGTCATCGCGTCGCGCAGCAGGTCGGTCACCGCCGGGTCGTTGACGACGGGCGGGACGCCGCGGATGTAGTTCACGACGGGCTTGGCGCGGTGCAGGTCGGCGATCTCCTGGATCGCGGCGTGCACCAGGTCGGGGGCGGCGCGCCAGGCGTCGAGGTCCAGGCAGCGCACGGTGCCGGAGAGTTCGGCGTGCTGCGGGATCACGTTGCACGCGTGGCCCGTCTCCAGGCGGCCCCAGGTCACGGCGAGTCCGGAGCGGGCGTCGACGCGGCGGGCGACGACCGCCGGGACGTCCGTGGCGACCCTGGCCGCGGCGACGACCAGGTCGGTGGTGAGGTGCGGGCGGGCGGTGTGCTCGCCGGGCCCGTCCAGGGTGACCTCCAGGCGGTCGCACGCCGAGGTGATGGCGCCGTGCCGCAGGCCGATCCTGCCCGCGTCGACCTTCGGGTCGCAGTGCACGCCGACGATCTTCCGTACGCCGTCGAGCACGCCGCACTCGATCGCGTCGGGCGCGCCGCCGGGCAGCACCTCCTCGGCGGGCTGGAAGATCAGCCGGACCGGCCGCGGGAGTCGGCCCTCGCGGTGCAGCTCGGCGAGGACGAGACCGGCGCCGAGCACGACGGTGGTGTGCACGTCGTGGCCGCAGGCGTGCGCGCGGTCGGGCACGGTGGAGCGGTACGCGCAGTCGGCCTTGGTGTCCGGGATGGGCAGCGCGTCGATGTCGGCGCGCAGCGCGAGCATGCCGGGGCCGCCGCTCCACTCGCCGCCGCCCTCGACGCCGATGTCACAGACGAGACCCGTGCCGATGCCGAGGACGCGCGGCACGAGACCCGCCTTCTCCAGGCGGGTCTTGAGCGCGGCGGTGGTGCGGAACTCCTGGTTGCCGAGCTCGGGGTGCATGTGCAAGTCGCGGCGGAAGGCGACGAGTTCGGCGCGCAGGGCCTCGGGCAGCACGCCGGGGAGGGTGCTGCCGGGGAGGGCTTCCCCGGGCTGTTCGGCCTCGGACTCTCGGGACATCAGATGGTTCACCCTCTGAAGGGTAGGGCGATGTGGGGGCCAACTAACGCTCGATCAACAAAAGTTCAGCCGGATTGGGGTAAGAAATCTGGCCGGGCTACGCATGCGGATCGGAAGAGGTGGGTAGGAAATCTCTTTCGACCTGCGGTTTCATCGCTCGCCTCGCGCCGAGCGCCCGCATCGTGTGGCGTACGCCTCCCGTCGCGAACGCCAGGGCCACGAGCCCCGCGCTCACCACCGTCACGCCCCGGTAGCCGGACCCCGCGCCGAGCGCGAGTCCGCCCAGCCAAGGGCCGAGCGCGGCACCGGTGTTGAGGGCCGCCGTCGCGAGGCCGCCCGCGAGGGCGGGGCGCCGGACGCCGCGTACAGGGCCCGCGCGACGAGCGTGGAGCCTACGGCGAAGGACAGGGCGCCCTGGACGAAGGCGAGGGCGAAGGTGGCCGGGACGCTGCCCGCCGCCGGGGCGAACAGGGCCCAGCCCGCCGCGAGCGCCGCTCCCCGCCCACCAGGACCGGCACCGGGCGCGTGTCCGAGAGGCGTCCCGCGGCGGTGACCCCGGCGAACGAGCCGAGGCCGAAGAGGGCGAGGAGCGCGGGCACCCACCCGGCGGCCAGGCCGGTCACCTCGGTGGCGAGCGGGGTGAGGTAGGTGAAGGTGCAGAAGGTGGCCGCGTTCACCAGGGCGCCGAGCGCGAGGACCGTGCCGAGTCCCGGGGCGCGCAGGGCCCGGAGTTCGGCGCGTACGGGGACGGGGGCCGCGGCGTCCGGGCGGTCCGGCACCAAGCGGGCCACCGCCACGAGCGCGGGCAGGCACAGCGCCGCCACCGCCCAGAAGGCGGCCCGCCAGCCGAGGAGCTGGCCGAGCAGCGCGCCGCCCGGCACTCCGGCGACGCAGGCCAGGGTGGTGCCGCCGAGGAGGACGGAGGTGGCCCGGCCCTTCGCGTCGGCCGGGACCATGGCGGCGGCCGCGGCGAGGGCCACCGCGAGGAATCCGGCGTTGGCGAGCGCCGCGATCACCCGGGTCGCGAGCAGGACGCCGTAACTGCCGGTCAGCGCGCCCACCACGTGGACGAGCAGGAACACCGCGAGGAACCCGGACAGGGCGGCGCGCCGCGACCAGCGGGCGGCGAGCACGGCGGTCAGGGGCGCGCCCACGACCATGCCGACGGCGAAGGCCGAGGTGAGGGAACCGGCGGCCGGGATGGAGACGCCCAGGTCGTGGGCGAGGTCCGGGACGAGGCCGGACAGCATGAACTCGGAGGTGCCTTGCGCGAACACGGCAAGGGCGAGGAGGTACAGCGGGAAGGGCACAGCGGACTCCGTGACCGTACAGAGAACGGGACATGGTCGCGGTACGGCGGTCCGTGCGGTGGCGCGTGCGTCGGCGGAGGCGGGGCTCTACGGAGCCGGGCCTCGGCGCGTCACGGGAAGGAAGGCCACCGGACGGCTGCCGGTGGCCGGAGTCTGTCGGACTCGGGGCTGTTCACGGGCCCCAGGCTAGGCGGCCGTCCCGGGCGGGGCCAGTGGATTTCACACGGTCCGCACGCCCCGCGCCGACCCGGCGATCCCCGCGAGGAACCCCTGCGCGTGGTCGGAGACGCCTTGCTTCAGCCAGGCCGGGTCGATCTCGCAGACGGCGACCTTCACGCCCGTACCGGCGAGGGCGATGGGCAGGGTGTGCACGACGGTCGACGGGAAGCTGAGGATCGTACGGCCTATGGGGCCGCGCCGGGCGATGAGCTCCAGGGGCAGGTCGGGGCGGACGATCTGGAGGCCGGTCTCGACCGCGAGGCGGTGGAGTTTCTCGGCGCTCTCGCGGCGGTGGGCGAAGTAGCGGGTGGCGCCGTGCGCCGCGGCGAGGCCGCGCACCGCCTCCAGATACCGCTCCAGGTCGACGACTCCCGTCTCCACCAGGGAGGTTCCGACCAGGTCGGCGCCGCGGGTCAGACGCGGCGGGCCGAACCGGGCGCGGGTCCAGGCGTAGTCGTTGGCGGCGGTCTCGACGCCGTCGGGTGCCTCGTCCACCGGCATCGAGGTGAACAGGCGGACGCGTCGGCCGGGGCGCGGGGTGAGGCGGCGGCGGGCCGCGGACGAGACGGGGCCGAAGGCGATGTCGCGCGGTCCCGGGCGGCCGCCGCGCCGGTGCCAGCGCACGAGGCGTTCGCCGCGGGCCAGTTGGGAGACGAACTCCATCGTGGCGGTGCCGTCGTCGACGACGACCAGGTCACGGGCGCGCGTGATGGTCAGGAGCAGTTGTACGTAGCGGGAGAACGGGTCGCCGATGACGACCCGGTCGGCCCCGCGCAGGGCGCCGGCGAGGCCGCCGATGGTGTGGAAGGGGGCGGAGGCGCCACCGCGCGCCTCTTCCCAGCGGACCACGTGGCCCTCGCCGCGCGCGAGTTCGGCCATGCGGCGCAGCTGGCCGCGGGTCATGGGGTCGTTGGGCGACAGGACGACGACGGTCGCGGTGGCCCGGTCGTGGTGGGCCCACTCCAGGACGTTCAGGAGCTGCACCGGGCTCTCGACGAAGCACAACGTACTGCTCGACATGCTGCGGCCCTCCCCGGGGACGCCGTGGCGGTCCGGCGCAGCGGGTGCGCCGGACCGCCTACGAGTTGAGGATCAGACGCCGACCGGCTCACCGGCGGCGACGGCGATCTCCGACTCGGCGACGACGCCCGCGACGCGGCGCAGCTTCTTCATCGGGCCGAGCTCGGACTCGTAGACCTTCTTGACGCCGTCACCGAGGGACGCCTCGATGGTGCGGATGTCGCGGACGAGGCGCGTGAGGCCCTGCGGCTCGACGGACGCGGCCTGGTCCGAGCCCCACATGGCGCGGTCGAGGGTGATGTGGCGCTCGACGAACGTGGCGCCGAGGGCGACGGCGGCGAGGGTCGTCTGGAGGCCGGTCTCGTGGCCGGAGTAGCCGATCGGGACGTTCGGGTACTCGGCCTGGAGGGTGTTGATGACGCGGAGGTTGAGCTCCTCGGCGACCGACGGGTACGTCGACGTGGCGTGGCACATCAGGATGTTGTCGCTGCCGAGGACCTCGACCGCGTGGCGGATCTGCTTCGGCGTCGACATGCCGGTGGAGAGGATGATCGTGCGGCCGGTGGCGCGCAGGGCGCGCAGCAGCTCGTCGTCGGTGAGCGACGCGGAGGCGACCTTGTGGGCGGGGACGTCGAACTTCTCCAGGAAGGCGACGGCCTCGGTGTCCCACGGGGAGGCGAACCAGTCGATGCCGCGCTTCTTGCAGTGCTCGTCGATCTGGCGGTACTCGTCCTCGCCGAACTCGACGCGGTGGCGGTAGTCGATGTACGTCATGCGGCCCCAGGGGGTGTCCCGCTCGATGTCCCACTGGTCGCGCGGGGTGCAGATCTCGGGGGTGCGCTTCTGGAACTTGACCGCGTCGCAGCCGGCTTCGGCGGCGACGTCGATCAGCTTGAACGCGTTCTCCAGGTCGCCGTTGTGGTTGATGCCGATCTCACCGGTGATGTAGACGGGCTGACCGGGGCCGGCGATGCGCTCGGGGCCGAAGGTGCGCAGACGGGTGGCAACAGACATGACAGAACGTTCCTTACGTGGTTTCGAGGGTGTCGAGAGAGTCGGGAGCGAGTGACGGGCCGAGGATCCAGCTCGCGATCTCCCTGATCGCGCCTTCGCCACCGGGGACGGTGGTGACGGCGCGTGCGGCGCCGCGTACGACGTCATGGGCGTTCGCGACCGCCACGGGCCAGCCGGCGACGGCGAAGCACGGGAGGTCGTTGACGTCGTTCCCGACGTAGAGCACGCGCTCCGGCGCGATGCCCTGCTCCTCGCACCACTGCTTCAGTGCGAGGTCCTTGCGGTCGATGCCGTGCAGGACCGGGATCTTGAGCTTCCGGGCCCGGGCGGCGACGACCGGGTTCACCTCCGTGGACAGGATCAGCATCGACAGGCCGCTCTTGCGCAGGGCCGCGATGCCGAGGCCGTCACCGCGGTGCACGGTGACGAACTCCCGTCCGTCGGAGTCGATCAGCACCTTGTCGTCGGTCTGGGTGCCATCGAAGTCGAGGACGACCGCGTCGATGTCCTCCCGGGCGGGGAGCGTGTCGGACAGGGACGCGTCGAAGAGGGGGGCCAGCGCGCGGGCGCGGGCCAGGTCGTGCGGGTCGTCGATCTCCAGGACCCGGGCGGGGTCGGTGCGGACGAGTTCCGTACGGCCGAAGAAGCGGTGTTCGTGGCGGCGGAAGCCGGTGGCCCGCATCGCGTAGACGGCGCCGGTCTCCAGGAGGTCCTGGGGGCGGTCCTGGCGCATCTGGCGGAAGGACTTGTCGTGGTTGACGCCGTAGCCGCCGCCGGTCTCCTGTGCGGTGAGGACGGCGACGCCGCCGCCCTCGGCCGCGGTCCGCTCGGCGGCGACGGGCTTCGGCTCGTCCGCCGTGTCCCGCCACACGAACCCGTGGAAGGGCGCGACGGTCAGGGCGCTGTCCGCCCCGTTCTCCACGACGGCGCGGACCACGCCGTCGATGTCGTCCCGCACGAGGAAGGGGCTGGTGCACTGCACGAGCAGGACCACGTCGACGGCCGCCCCCTGGAGCGCCTCGTGGGCGTCCATGGCGTGCAGCACGGCCGCCTCCGAGGAGGACTTGTCGCCGGCGATGGCGGCGGGCCGGGTGACGACCTCGGCGCCCGCCTCCCGCGCCGCCGCGGCGATCGCCGCGTCGTCGGTGGAGACCACGACGTCGGTGACGTGCCGGGTGGCGAGGCACTCGCGGACGGCGCGGGCCACGAGGGGCACGCCGCCGACCGGGGCGAGGTTCTTGGCCGGCACTCCCTTGGAGCCGCCGCGGGCGGGGATCACGGCGAGGACGCGGCGGACCGGGGTCGTCTGTCCCGCTTCCTGGTCGGTCATGTGCGGTTCTCCTTCGGGGAGTCGGTGGTTCCTGGGGAGCGACCGGGTCACAGCTCCCCCATCCGCCGGATCACGGGGGCGACGCGCTGCACGCCGTGCCGGTAGGCGCCGCGCGCGGCCCGGCGGACGATCTGCCGTACGGCGCCGGGGTCCTTGTCGGCGGCGGGCGCGCCGGGCAGCGGGGAGCCGTCGGGCGCGAGGTGGTGGCGGGCGAGGACGCGCGGCAGGTAGCCGGGGGCGGTGGTGCGGCTGTAGTACGGCGCGAGGGGCGGGCGGTCGCCCGCCAGGAGCTCGGCGACCCTGGCCCTGGCCCCGTCGAAGGCGTTCTCGTACGTGCCGTCGGCGGCGACGCCCTGCCGTGCCACCCACGCGGCGTCGGGCTCGGGGATCCGGCCGGCGTCCAGTTGGTCCCACGACACGAGGCAGCCGGAGCCGGTGAAGTGGTGGTTGCCGAGTGCTTCGCGCACCCCGAGGTCGGTGAGCAGCGCGGTGGGGACGCGCCGGTGCAGCGCTTCCAGGGCGGCCGTGGAACTGACCGTGACGAGCAGGTCCGTACGGTCGAGGACCTCGCCCATGTTTCCGTACACGAGACGGAAGTTGGCGGGGGCCCGGAGCCGCTGCACGAGCTTCTGGTAGGGCGTCTCCTCGATGTGCGTGGTGTGCTCACCGGGCTTGCTGCGCAGCTTGAGGAGCACCTCGCGATCCGGGTGCGACTCGGCGTGCCGGACGAGGCGGTCGAGCAGATACATCCGGTCGGCCGGGGTGTCCGGCACGGACGGCTGCGCCGCGAACACCACCGTGTACGGGTCGTGCGCCTTCTGGTAGGGCGCGCCGCCGAGGAAGGGCAGCGCGCACTCCGTGACCGCGGTGGCGTCGGCGCCCACGCCCTCGTACACGGCGCGGAAACGGTCCGCGTCGTAGGCCGAGTTGGCGAGGACGACGTCCGCGCCGTGGCGCAGGAGCAGTCCGTCGGCGAGCTTCTCGTAGACGACGCCGACGTAGCCGGTGACGACGACGGGCCGGTCCGCCGATCCTTGCCAGGTGTGGGCGAGTCCGTGCAGTAGGGCCTGGACGGCTCCGCCCACGAGGGCGAGGACGACCACGTCGTACCCACCGGATCTCATCGCGCGCAGGAACTCGACGGCGGTGACCTCGCGGAGGCTGTCCGCGCGGACGCCGACCTCTTGGAGCTGGCGCGGGGTCGGGGTGGCACGGCCGCGCAGCAGGAAGCCGTCGAGGGCCGCACCGTCGGGAAGGAGCCGGGCCGCGGTGAGCGACCCCCATTTCCACCGGGTGTCGGAGTCCGCGAGTACGGCGACTCGTTGCTGCTTTTCGTTCCTTACTGGCACGACGACGAAGTTAGGAAGCCATTTCGAGCCGCGGCCCAACCGGAGTGCAACAAACGGTTAACAGCACACCGACGAATGGGGAATCGGCCTCGGAAAGGCCTCACGGAAGGGGCGGTTCACGGTCCCGCCACACGTCGTTCACCTGACATCAAGTTCCCGGCCAAGACGAATGCCGGGCCGCCGCCTAACGTCACGGACGTGGTCAAGCTCTCCGTCATCGTGCCGTTCTACAACGTGCAGCAATATGCGCCCGACACTCTGCGAAGTCTTCGCGCCAACGCGCGGGAGGACTTCGAATTCATTCTCGTCGACGACTGCTCCAAGGACGAGACCCCGGACATTCTCGCGCGCGCCGAGCGCGAGCTGCCCGGCGCCGTCGTCGTCAGACACGAGCAGAACGGGGGACTCGCCACGGCCCGCAACACCGGACTGGACGCGGCGCGCGGCGAGTACCTCACGTTCCTGGACGGTGACGACTGGCTCGCCCCCGGCTACTACGCCGAACTCCTGGCCGCCATAGAGGGCCTGGGCTGCGACTTCGTCCGCACGGACCATGTGCAGTGCACGGCCAGGGCCCGGACCGTCCACCGGGTGCCGATCGGCCTGCGCGGGGTGGTGATGGACCCACGGGAGGCGATTCTCCCGGCCGACCGCTCCACGTCCGTGGACTACCCGTACGCGTGGGCCGGCATGTACCACCGGCGCCTGGCCGACGCCGGACTGCTGCACTTCACCGACGGGCTGCGCACGGCGGAGGACCGGCCCTGGATCTGGCGGCTGCACCGCGAGGCGAAATCCTTTGCGGCGGTGGGTCTGCTCGGCCTCTTCTATCGGCGCGGCGTCGCGTCATCGCTTACGCAGATCGGTGACGTACGCCAGCTCGATTTCATTCGCGCATTCGACCAGGTCGTCCGGGAAACCGCTCAGGACAAGGACGCGGATCAACTGCTCCCGAAGGCTGTACGCACCTACTGCGCCATCATTTCCCATCACTTGGGATCCATCGAAAGGTTCGAACCACCCGTGGCCCGCACACTGAAATCTCTCAGCGCGGCGGCGCTGCGCCGCATGCCGCAGCGGGTCCTCGACGACGCGCTCGACTCGATGGACCTGGAGCGGGCCACGCGGCTGCGACGGCTGCGACGCCGTCCCGTGTCTGCGGGGGCCACCGCATGACCACCCGCATTCTTCTCGCCTCGACGCTGTACGGGACCGCGACGCTCGCCGCCGCCCTGGACGCCGGGCAGTTCGCTCCGGCCGATCGCACGATCCTGCTCGTCGCCAACAACGCGGCGACGCCCGAGGTCACTCCGCCCGTGGACCGGATGCCCGGCTTCGAGCAGCTGCGCGGCCGTTTCGACGACGTACTGTCGTGGAACGAGGCCATCGCGCCCTTCCACCCGGGAGGCTGGACGCCGCGTGCCGACGATCTCCCCTTGTGGGAGCGGTACTTGAGGCTCGAATGGAGCCTGGGCGACGACGATGTCGAGCTGGCCGTCGAGTCCCTCCAGGTCAACCCGGCGATGGCCGTCGCGCAGATCTTCACGGGCGCACCGGTCGACGTGTACGCGGACGGCCTGATGAGCTACGGACCGACCCGTAACAAGATCGACCCGCTGGTCGGCACGCGGGTGCGCAGACTGCTCCACCTCGACCTCGTCCCCGGTCTCAAGCCGCTGCTGCTCACGGAGTTCGGGGTCGAGCCGGAGGTCGTACCGACGCCCCTGTTCGTCAAAGTACTCGCCGAACTCGAAGCCTCAGCGGTGAGGTTGCCGCATCATGACGGCGATTCCGCGCTCCTGCTCGGCCAGTACCTCTCCGCCCTCGACATCCTCACCGCCGAGGAGGAAGAGGACCTGCATGTGCGGATGATGCTCGGCGCCGCCGAACTCGGCCACCAGCACATCGTGTTCAAGCCGCACCCCACGGCACCGGCCCGCTGGTCGCGGACCCTGGAGCGGGAGGCCGAGCGGCTCGGCATCGAGCTGACCATCCTGGACACCCCGGTCCTCGCCGAGGTCCTCTACCAGAGGATGCGCCCGGCCCTGGTCGTCGGATGCTTCTCCACGGCGCTGCTCACCGCGTCCGCGCTGTACGGAATCCCGGTCGCCCGGCTCGGCACCGGAACGCTCCTGGAACGCCTCGCCCCGTACCAGAACAGCAACCGCGTCCCCGTCACGATCGTCGACGCGCTGCTGCCCGACCTCACGGACCGTGCCGCGGTCACCTCGCAGGAACAGGGCATGTCCGTGGACGAGTTGACGGATCTCCTCAGGGCGGTCGGCTTCGCGATGCAGGCGAAGATCTACCCGGACCTGCGCCCGGACACCGAGCGCTACCTCGCCACGCATCTGGACCAGCGCACCTGGCGCTACTTCAAACGCCGCCGACTGACGTCACTGGCGCTGCCGGGGGCGCTGCCCTCACAACTGTCCTTCATCCCCCGCAACGCGGCGGTGCGGCGACTGGCCCGCAGGGCCCGGAAACTGCAGCGCGCCGTGGGCCGCTGAGCGCGGGGCGCGCGCCCCGACCGTACGCACGACCTGTTGGGGGGCCACCGCCGCGGCGTCCAGCAGTGCCACGGCGACGAGGCAGACGCCACAGGTCCTGCCGCGATACCCGGCGGATTCGATGCACCACGAACGCGCGAGCAGGCCGGCCGCCCCCACGGGCGCGGCCACTGACATGTCAGTGCATGACGAGGAGCGCCCCGCATGACCGAGACGGTCGTGAACACCACAGACGTCAAGTCCGCCCCGGCCGCCCGCGTCCCCGCGGACACGACCGCGTCCGCGCCGCGCGGGAAGCGGCCCGAGGGCCGCCTGCGCGCCCTCGACGGGCTGCGCCTGCTCGCCGCGCTGATGGTGGCGGCCTACCACTACGGCGGCCGCGACGGCGATGTCTCGCGAGCCTGGGGCGGTTCGCCGAGCACCCAGTTCCCCACGCTGCACGAGTGGTTCGCGTACGGCCCGCTCGGCGTGCAGATCTTCTTCGTCATCAGCGGCTTCGTCATCTGCATGAGCGGCTGGGGCCGCCCCCTGCGCTCGTTCTTCGCGTCCCGGGTGGCGCGGCTGTTCCCCGCGTACTGGGCGGCGATCATCCTGGTGACGGCGGTCTTCGCGCTGCCCACGGTCGCGTACCACGCGGTCTCTCCCAGCGACGCGCTGGTGAACCTCACCATGCTGCAGCAGCCCGCCGGAGCGGACCGGGTCCTCGGGGTGTGCTGGACGCTGTGGGCGGAGCTGCGCTTCTACGCCCTGTTCGCGCTCTGCGTCGTGCTGCCGGGGGCGACCCGCCGCCGTGTGGTGCTGTTCTGCGCGGTGTGGACGATGGCGGCGGTGCTGGCCGACGCGTCCGGCGAACCGTTCCTGAACCTGGTGCTGATGCCGGAGTACGCCCCGTTCTTCATCGGCGGCATCGGCCTCTACCTCGTCCACCGCGACCGGCGCGACGTGCTCGCCTGGGGCGTCACCGCGGTCGGCTGGGCGCTCGGCCAGCACTACGCGGTGGCCGGGCTGTGGCACAAGGCGAATCCGGCGTTCTTCTCCTACCGCGAGCCGCTCGTCATCATCGCGATCGTCACGGCGGGGTTCGCCGCTGTCGCGGCGATCGCCGCCGGGATGCTGCGGTGGGCGGACTGGCGGTGGCTGACCGTGGCCGGGGCCCTCACGTACCCCTTCTATCTGGTGCACGAGCACCTGGGCTGGGTCACGATCGAAGTGCTGCACCGACGGCTCGGCCTGCCGTCCTCGGTGACATTCGTGGGGACGGCGGTTCTGATGCTGACGCTCGCGTGGCTGCTGAACCGGTACGTCGAGCGCTGGGCGACACCGGTGCTGCGCAAGGCGGTGGACAGGCACCTGTGAGGAACGGCGGCGTCGGAGGCGCCCTCGCGGGCCCGCACCCGTCAGCGCACCCCGTACCGCGCCTCGATCCCCGCCACGATCAGCGCGAGCCCTTCCTCGAATCGCTCGTCGTACGCCGCGAAGAGCTGACCGCCCGCGGCGGCGGCGAGCGGGTACTCGGCCAGCCGCTCCGCCCGCTCCTCCACGTCGACGGGCGCGGGGTCCTCGCCGGACAGCGGCTGCATGCCCTGCTCCTCCGTGACGAAGCCCAGCGTGTACATGTACGCGGTGGTACTCGCCCATGCCGCCTGGTCGAAGGTGAATCCGGCCTCGACGAGGAGACGCAGGTTCGCCTCCACCGCGGAGCCGTGGTCGGTGCCGGTGAACCGTGATCCGCTGAAGACCTTCGCGCCGTCGCGGTAGCGCAGGAGCGTGGCGCGCAGGTGACGGTTGCCCTGCCGGAGCCACTCCTGCCAGGAGAGGGCGGGCGCGTGCCCTGCCCCTTCCCCGCCTTCCGCCCCTTCCGCCCCTGCAAGCCCTCCCGGCTCGTAGCCGATGTCGCGGCCGGCCTCGGTCATGCGCCGGAACATCACGGTCGCCATCTCGTCGAGCAGCGCCTGCTTGTTCTTGAAGTGCCAGTACAGGGCGGGCGCCTGGACGTTCAGCTCCTTGGCGATGGCGCGCAGCGTCAGGCCTTCGAGACCCACGTCGTTCAGCAGGTCGAGGGCGGTGTCGGCGACGTGCGTCTTGTCGAGCTTCGGCTTCTTCGCCGCTTCTTTCGGAGTCTTCTTCTCGGCCACGCTTGACAGTTTAACGCCGTTAAGGCCATGCTCGATCCAGGTTGATTTAACAGTGTTAAGGAGAGGGTGGCCTCGGTGACGACGACGGACGCGCAGGTGGACGCACGGGTGGATGCGCAGATGGATGTGCAGGGGGATGTACTGGTGGACGTACTGGTGGTGGGTGCGGGTCCGACGGGCCTGGTGGCGGCGCTGGACCTGACGCGGCGGGGAGTGGAGGTGCTGCTGGTCGAGCGGACACGGGACCTGTTCCCGGGCTCGCGGGGCAAGGGGATCCAGCCGCGCACGCAGGAGGTGCTGTACGACCTCGGGGTGCTGGACGCGATCCACGCGGCGGGCTCGCCCTACCCGAAGATGCGGGTCTGGGAGGGCGATGAGCCGGGCCCGGAGTGGGACATGATGGAGCGCTCCGAGCCGAGCGAGCAGGTCCCGTACGCGGAGGGGTGGCTGATACCGCAGGCCCGTACGCAGGAGGTGCTGTACGCGCGGCTGCGGGAGCTGGGCGGCGCCATCCGCTTCGGCGCCGCTCTGACGGGCCTCGCGCAGGACGCGGACGGGGTGACGGCGACCTTCGAGGACGGTTCGGTCGTACGGGCCCGGTACGCGGTGGCGGCGGACGGCGGGCGTTCCACCGTGCGGCGGGCCCTCGGCATCGGCATGACCGGCGAGACGGTCGACCCCAAGCCGATGATGGTGGCGGACGTCCGGGTGACGCCGGACGCGCCGATACCGGACACGCACTGGCACGTGTGGCCGAAGGCGGCGGACGGCGGGGTGGCGTTCTGCCCGCTGCCGGTCGGCGCGGCGGACTCCGACGGGAGCCGCGTCTATCAGCTGGCCGCGCAGTACGCGGACGAGACGGCCGTGCCGGACACGTCACCGGCGGCGGTGGCCAAGCTCCTGGCGACGCGCACGGTGCTGGCGGAGGAGCACATCGCCGAGGTGCTGTGGGCCTCCGACTTCCGGGCACGCGCGGCGATGGCGGACCGCTTCCGCGCGGGCCGGGTCTTCCTCGCGGGCGACGCGGCGCACGTCCACTCCCCCGCGGGCGGCCAGGGCCTGAACACGAGCGTGCAGGACGCGTACAACCTGAGCTGGAAGCTGGCGGCGGTCCTGTCCGGCGCACCGGCCTCGCTCCTGGACACGTACGAGGAGGAGCGGATGCCCGTCGCGGCGGACATCCTCGGCATCAGCACCCGCATCCACCGGGCGGGCGCCGCCGGCCAGAACACGCAGCGCGGCGCCGAGGTCCAGCAGCTCGGCATCGGCTACCGCGACGGGGCCCTGACCCGCGAGACACGGAAGGAGCTGGCCGAGGACGCCCTGCGCGCGGGCGACCGTGCTCCGGACGGGCGGCGCGGCGGTCTCCGCCTCTTCGACGTCTTCCAGGGACCGCACTGGACACTGCTCGCGGTCGGCACCGACACCGAACCGCCCCGGTTCGACGGCGGCTTGATACGCACGGCCCGCATCCCGGCGTACGAGGCGTACGGCACGGGCGTCTTCCTGGTCCGGCCCGACGGGTACGTGGCGTGGGCCGGGGAGAGCGCCGAGGGGGTGGAGGCGTACCTGAGGGAGATCGGGGTGGGATGAGACCGGCCTCCGCCCCCTGGGCTCGCGAAGTCCTGAGCCCTCGGCGCCCTGTGCGCCCTATGCGCTCTACGCGCTGGCCAGCGTCAGCTTCACGGCGAAGCCGAGGAACAGGACACCGGCCGCCGAGGTCGCACCGGCCGACAGACGCTTGCGGCGGCGGAAGGCGTCCGCCAGCTTCGTACCGCTGAAGATCAGGGCCGACAGGTACAGGACGCTCGCGAGCTGAGCGAAGAAGCCGAGGACCACGAAGGAGACGGCGGGATACGCGTACGACGGGTCCACGAACTGCACGAAGAAGGCGATGAAGAACAGGATCGCCTTGGGGTTGAGGAGGCTGATCACGAAGGCCCTGCGGAATGGCCGCTCCTGCGCGGCCTCCGGCGCCGCGTCCGGGGCGGCCTCGGCGGCGAGGCGCTCGCGGCGGGTGCGCCACATCGACCACGCGGCGCGCAGCATCCCGATCGCGAGCCAGGTCAGATAGCCGGCTCCGGCGTACTTCACGATCCCGAAGAGGACGGCGTTGGCCTGGAGGAGGGAGGCGACACCGGCGGCGGACAGGGTCATCAGGACGGTGTCCCCGCACCACACACCCGCGGCGGCTTTGTAGCCGGTGCGTACGCCGCGGCGGGCGGCGACGGATATGACGTACAGCGAGTTCGGCCCCGGGAGAAGGACGATGAGGACGAGACCCGCGAGATAGGTCGGAAGATCGATGACACCCAGCATGGGCGGAGTGTCGCACAGGCGTACAACACTCCGCCCAGGGGTTTCAGCCGGCGGAAGATCGCTGCTCGGACGCCGAGGTCAGAGCACCGAGAAGGTCAGACCACCAAGAAGGTCAGAGCACCGAGAAGGTCAGAGCACCGAGAAGGTCAGAACGCGTCGGAGGGCACGTACGTCCCCCACACATCGCGCAGCGCGTTGCAGACCTCGCCGACGGTCGCGCGGGCGCGCAGGGCGTCCTTCATCGGGTAGAGGACGTTGTCCTCGCCCTCGGCGGCCTTCTTCAGGGCGGCGAGGGCCGCGTCGACGGCCTCCTGGTCGCGCTCGGCACGGAGCCGGGCGAGGCGCTCGGCCTGCTGCGCCTCGATGGCCGGGTCGACGCGGAGCGGCTCGTAGGGCTCCTCGGCGTCGAGCTGGTAGCGGTTGACGCCGACCACGACGCGCTCGCCGGAGTCGGTCTCCTGCGCGATGCGGTAGGCGGAGCGCTCGATCTCGGACTTCTGGAAGCCGTGCTCGATCGCGTTGACGGCACCGCCCAGGTCCTCGACCTTGCCCATGAGTTCGAGGGCGGCGGCCTCCACGTCGTCGGTCATCTTCTCGACGACGTAGGACCCGGCGAACGGGTCGACGGTGGCCGTCACGTCGGTCTCGTACGCGAGGACCTGCTGGGTGCGCAGCGCGAGGCGCGCGGACTTGTCCGTCGGGAGGGCGATGGCCTCGTCGAAGGAGTTGGTGTGCAGGGACTGCGTGCCGCCGAGGACGGCGCCGAGGCCCTGGACGGCGACGCGGACCAGGTTCACCTCGGGCTGCTGGGCGGTGAGCTGGACGCCGGCGGTCTGGGTGTGGAAGCGGAGCATCAGCGACTTGGGGTTCTTCGCGCCGAACTCCTCCTTCATCACCCGGGCCCAGATGCGCCGGGCGGCACGGAACTTGGCGACCTCTTCGAGGATGGTGGTGCGGGCGACGAAGAAGAAGGACAGGCGGGGCGCGAAGTCGTCGACGTCCATACCGGCCGCGACAGCGGTGCGGACGTACTCGATGCCGTCGGCGAGGGTGAAGGCGATCTCCTGCGCGGGAGACGCTCCGGCCTCGGCCATGTGGTAGCCGGAGATCGAGATGGTGTTCCACTTCGGGATCTCGGCCTTGCAGTACTTGAAGATGTCCGCGATCAGCCGGAGGGAGGGCTTGGGCGGGAAGATGTAGGTGCCGCGGGCGATGTACTCCTTGAGCACGTCGTTCTGGATCGTGCCGGTCAGCTTGTCGGCGGCGACCCCCTGCTCCTCGCCGACCAGTTGGTACATCAGGAGGAGGAGGGCGGCGGGCGCGTTGATCGTCATCGACGTGGAGACCTTGTCCAGCGGGATGCCGCCGAACAGGACCCGCATGTCCTCGACCGAGTCGATGGCGACGCCGACCTTGCCGACCTCGCCGGAGGCGATGGGGGCGTCCGAGTCGTGGCCCATCTGGGTCGGCAGGTCGAAGGCGACGGACAGGCCCATCGTGCCGTTGGCGATGAGCTGCTTGTAGCGGGCGTTGGACTCGGTGGCCGTGCCGAAACCGGCGTACTGCCGCATCGTCCAGGGCCGGCCCGTGTACATCGACGGGTACACGCCCCGCGTGAACGGATAGCTGCCCGGCTCGCCCAGCTTCTGATCCGGGTCCCAGCCCTCCAGAGCCGACGGGCCGTAGACCGGCTCGATGGGCAGTCCGGACTCGGATTCGCGCGCCATGGTTGTGCCTCCAGCGATGACTTGCCGATAACTTGCCGATTACTTGCCAGTAATTGCCGACCCTCGCGACGGACTGTAGCGGCGGGCGTGCGACCAGTGGAGAGGCCCACGCTGGGACCTTGCTCACAGACTTCCCGCGGTTTCCGCGGCCGTCCCACCGAGTTCGCAACCATTGCGGCGCGGGCAGCATCTGTGGGGACAGGAGAGAACGACGCGGCGGGCGGGGGACCTCATGCGGACATCTGTCAGGACATCTGTCATACGAGGATCGGGCGGGCGGGAATCGGCTGGAAGGCGGCCGGGTCTACGGGACGCGGTCGCACGGGACGCGGTCGCACGGGACGCGGTCGCACGGGACGCGGTCGTACGGGGTGCGGTCGTGCGGAGTGCGGTCGTGCGGCGGTCGGTCGCTGTCGTCGGGGCGCTCGTCCTGGCCGGCGGCTGTACGGCGCAGGCGGTGGAGGGCACCGGGAGCCCCTCGTCGGGCGCGTCTGCGGGCACGACGTCGCCGTCGCCCTCCGACGGCGAGGGCACGGACGGCAAGGCGTCGGCGACACCGGCCCCCACATCGACCTCGACGCCCACGGCGACGCCCGCCGAGGTGCTGCTCGCGCCCGGCGACAAGGGCGGGCAGGTGCGCGAGTTGCAGGCGCGGCTGCGGCAGGTGGCGTGGCTGTTCGACGGGCCCACGGGGACGTACGGCGACTCGACTACCGTTGCCGTCAAGGGATTTCAGGGCAAGCGGGGGCTGCCGCGGACCGGGCGGACCGACACCGTCACCTGGCAGCGGCTGCTGGGGATGACGCACGAGCCGACCAAGTGGGAGCTGTACGCGTCCGGCGGGCAGCCTGCCGCGCAACCGGATCCGCGCTGTATGACGGGCCGGGTCCTGTGCATCAGCAAGAACAGCAGGACGCTGGTGTGGATGGTGGACGGGAAGCGCCTGATGACGGTGGACGTGCGGTTCGGGTCGCAGTACACCCCGACCCGCGAGGGCGTCTTCCAGGTCAACTTCAAGTCACGCCACCACGTCTCGACGATCTACCACACGCCCATGCCGTACGCGATGTTCTTCAGCGGGGGCCAGGCGGTGCACTACTCGTCGGACTTCGCGGCGCGCGGTTACACGGGGGCCTCGCACGGCTGCGTGAACGTACGGGACGAGGGGAAGATCGCCAGCCTGTTCGCGCAGGTGCGCAACGGCGACAAGGTCGTCGTCTACTGGTGAGATGAGCGGCGTGGGTGGGATCGGGGGAACGTATCCCACCCACGCCAGTGGCACAGAGCCGAAGGTACGGGGGGAACCCCGGCTCGTGCACGGCCGATGACCAGTCGGCTCACTCAGTACTGCGTCACGGGCTCCAAAAACGTCACACCGGTCGCTCGACAGAATTCCGGGGCGGGGTCGAGATGGGGTCGGCCGAGTCCGGCGGACTACGACGCGGAGCTGGAGGCCGCGGCGGAGGCGGGCGTCGACACCGAGGCGGACGGCCCGGCCGTCGGCAGGTCGGGGGACGCGCTGAAGGAGCGGGTCGGGGTGGGGGCGGACGGCGGCTTGAAGCCGATGTTCTGGTCCGCGCCGCCGCCTCGGCCGTGGTCGTCGTCCTCGTCGCCGCCGTCCTGCCCGCCGCTCTTGCCGTCCGCGTTGCCGGAGCCGGAGTCGCCGTCCGACGAGTCGGTGTTCGCGTCGGAGCCGGAGTCGGACCGGCCGAGGGCGCGGTCGCAGAACCGGTCGAGGTCGGCGGTGCTCCTGCCGGACCTCTTCGCGGAGTCGCGCAGGAGCCGGCGCTCGTCGGAGCCGAGGCGGCCGCCGCGGTATTTGACGCACGCCTCGATGACCTGGCGGCGCAGCACCGCCTCACCGCTGCCGCCCTCGGTCGCCCGGGGATCGGCCGACGCCGAGGGTCCGCCGCCGTGCGCGTCGTCGCCGCGACCCGCGTCCGGGGAGCCCGAGGTGTCGTCGGGGCTCGCGGAGCCTTCGGGCCGCGCCTCGTCTCCGCCGGTCACGCCCGGGGAGGGCGAGGCGAGGGGCTTGTCGGGGCTGGCGGCGGCCGACACGGAGGCGGCGGGCGCGGGTTCGTCCCGGCCACCGAACGGCGAGGGCAGGACTCCGGTCCCCGCGGCGACGGCGACACCGCCGACCATGCACGCGGCGACGGCCGCCGCGAGCCCGAACCGGACGGGCCTGCCCCACCGCGGGCCACGCCCGGGACCGGCGGAACCGGAAGGTCCGGAAGGTCCGGCGGGGGCGCCCGCGCGATGGCGCCGGTGGCGTCCCGAAGCGCCCGCGGAACCGACCGCGGAGCCGGCCGCCGAGCCGTCGGACACCGCGCCGATCGCGCCGACCACCCTGCCGTCGACCGCACCGTCGGCCGCTCCGCCGACCGCACCCTCGACCGCGGGCACCGCACGCGATTCACGGAACGCCTTCAACGCGGCTTCCTCGCCCGGGAGTTCACCGTCGGGCCCGGACGGCAGTGCCGTCAGTGATTCAAGGGCGGCGGCGAGTCGCTCGGCCTGCCGGAGGTCCTCGTCGGCGGCGGCACCGCCGTGCGCGGAGTTCTCGACGACGGCCTTCAGGGGCTCCCCGCGCAGCAGACGCTCCGCCGCCTCGCGGTCCAGCCACTTGTAGTGCTCGTCGGCCATCACATGTCCTTCTGCGTCCGCGAACGCGAATGCGTCACACCGGCGGACGTCACCGTACGGGTGTCCGGCTGTCTCGGGTGCGGCAGCGCACCGAGCGAACCGGAAGTGTTCGAGGGGCCCGCGGAGTCCGCGGGCGAGGTCCCGGAAGAGGTCGCGGACGACGTTCCGGAGGAGTCCGCGCCGAGCAGTTCGGCGAGCCGCTTGAGGCCGCGGTGCGCGGCCGTGCGGACGGCACCGGGGCGCTTGCCGAGGGTCAGCGCGGCGCTCTTCGCGTCGAGCCCGACGACGACGCGCAGCACGACGGCCTCGGCCTGGTCCTGCGGGAGTTGGGCGATGAGCGCCATGGTGTCGCCGGTGGCGAGGGACTCCATCGCCTCGTCGGCGGTGTCGGAGAGGGCGGGTTTGCCGGTGAGTTCGCTCTCGTCACCGCCTATGGCGGGCCGGCGTCCCCGCATGCGTATGTGGTCCAGGGCGCGATTGCGGGCGATCCGGGCGGCCCAGCCGCGGAACCGGTCGGCGTCCCCCTCGAACCGGTCGAGGTCGCGGGCGATCTGCAACCACGCCTCCGACGCGACGTCCTCGGCATCGGGTTCGCCGACGAGTGTGCGTACGTATCCGAGCAGCCGTGGGTGCACGGCGCGGTACACAGTACGGAACGCGGTCTCGTCCCCGTCCTGAGCCGCAAGCACCGCGGCGGTCAGCTCCGCGTCGTCCCCCAGCACTCCCAGTCCCTGCCCTACCAGCCCTGCCCTGGCCGTGAGGCCCTGATCGGCGTTGTGCGCCCCCGGCGCGAATCAGCACGCTACGGCCTGAAACGCCCCGCCGTCCATGTTTGTACAACGGGCAACTGAAGGGTGACACAGCGCGGTGTGACAGAAAACGCACCCGCGGCGCTGAAGAGAGTACGGGCCGCTCGCGACCCGTACGCGCGGCGGCCGGGGTCTCTCCTGTGGGGGGTGGCGACCTCGGCCGTCCCGCTTTTCAGGACCAGGAAGCGGGCGCCTTCACCTAGTTCTGGCCACGCCCGTTGCCGTTGCCGTTGCTCTTGTCGTTGCTCTTGCCGGAACCGGCGCTGTTACCCGTACCTGTACCTGTACCTGTATCTGTACCTGTGCTCGCATCCGCACCCGTACCGGCCCCGTTCGCGGCCCGCGACCGCCGCGCCCCCGCCGAAGGCCCGCCCGCGGCACCGGAACCGTCGTCCGCCGTGTCGCAGCCCGCGGCGGCCCGCTCCGAGCGGTTGCGCCCGCGCCCGTTCTCGTACGACTTGCACCGCGCCTCTTCGCCCTTGGCCTGTTCCGGGTGGCTGGGCGTGCCGTCGCGCCGCGCGCTCGGGGCGGACGGACCCGGTGTGGCCGACGGGCTCACGCTCCGGCTCGGCGCGGGCCGTTCGGGCTCGTCGACGGAGGAGATGCCGCTTCCGATGCCGGCGACGGCGACCCCGCCCACCGCGACACTCGCCACGAGCGCGCCGACGGCCGCGCGCAGCGACCACCGCGACCGGCGCGCGCGGGGCCGCCAGTCGTCGCGGCGCCGGGTCGGCGCGTGCAGCGCGCCGGCGTCGCGCGCGGCGCGGAACGCGGCGAGGGCCTGCGCTTCACCGCCGCCGGGCCCGTCCGGTGAACCGTCCGGTGAACCGCCGGGACGCATCGCGGCGGCGAGCAGCTCGCCGAGTGATGCCGGGTCGACGGGGGCAGGGTCGTCCGGCGGCGAGGGGTAATCAGTCATCTCGACTCCCCCAGCGTTCGCGGCTCGATATCCGTCACACCTCGTCCTTGCCGGAGCCGTCGCCCGTTGCCTCGCCCGTGGCCTCGTCCGTTGCCTCACGCGTTGTCTCGTCCGTGGCGCCGTCCGTCGCGTCGCCCGTGGCGCCGTCCGTAGCGTCGCCCGTCGCGTCGCCCGTCGCGTCATCCGTCGCGTCGTGAGCCGTTTCGACGCCGAGTTGACGTGCGAGCCGCTTCAGCCCTCGGTACGCGGCCGTGCGCACGGCTCCCGGGCGCTTGCCGAGGACGCGGGCGGCGGTCGGCCCGTCGAGCCCGACGACCACGCGGAGCAGGACCGCCTCGCCCTGGTCGCGCGGGAGTTGGGCGATGAGGGCGAGGGCGCGCTCGGTGGAGAGGGTCTCGAAGGCCTGCTCGGCGGTGTTGTGCGCAGCGGGCAGTTCGAGGACGTCCTGCTCCAGTACGGACGAGCGGGGGCGCACCTTCTGACGGCGCAGCAGATCGAGCGCGCGGTGCCGGGCGATGGTCGCCGTCCAGCCGCGGAACCCCGCGCCGTCGCCGCGAAAACGCCCCAGGTCCCGGGCGATCTCCAGCCACGCGTCGGCGGCGACGTCCTCCGCCTCGTCGCCGACGAGCCCGCGCAGATATCCGAGCAGGCCGGGCTGCACCAGGCGGTACGCCACGGCGAAGGCGGCCTCGTCGCCTTCCTGGGCCCGCGCCACGGCTGCGCCCAGCTCCCCGTCGTACGCCTGCGTGCGACGGGGTTCCCCTCCCTGGCCCAACCGCTTTCCTCTTCAGTACGTTTCAGTACGCGTGCGTACGTTTCCGTACGCGATCCGTGTGTCCCCCATGCTGATCAGCGTCCGCGCCCACAGAAACGTCACAGGGACGGATGGCGGCCGGGGGGATGGCCGCGCCCGTGCGGGTCGCCTCAGACCTCGAAGACCGACCCGCCGTCCGTCGGGAACTCCACGACCTGCGCCGGGTCGGGGGTGTGGACGTCGAACGGCTTGTCGTAGTCGCTGAAGGTGATGGTGATGCGCATGCCGCCGGTGGTGCCGTTCATGGAGTGCAGCCGCATGTCCGACTCGGCGCCGACGTACGCGGTGCCGCCCCCGCCGCGCGTGGGCAGGGCGAGCGGGGTGAGCAGTTCGCCGTCGCGGCGTACGTCGGGCAGCGCGCGGGTACCCGCCGCCCCGCCGATCATCGTGGTGGCCAGCGTCCGGCCGACGCCGCACTGCCTGCCGATGATCTGGGCGCCCTTGGGTCCCGAGGGAGCTTTCACGTACTTGCCCCGGGCCAGGCCGGTGAACGCCCGCATGCGCGCGCCCGCTTCGGCCCCCTTGGCCTCGGCCCGGGTCTCCAGCACGGCGAGGGCGGCGTCGCCGTACTTCACGTACGCCTCGTCCTCCCCGTCCCCCGCGCCGTCCCCGTCGGTGTCGGCGCCACCCTTGAGATAGACGACGCGGGCGGCCACGCCGTCGCCGTCGTCGATGGTCCCGGAGCAGTTGCCGTGGTGGTCCACGCCGATGTCGCTCCGTACGTGCTTGTCGCCCTGCCTGACGTCCGCCGCCATGCGCACGGAGTAGGCGTCGCGCAGCAGGACACCGGCCCGCCTCAACAGGTCCTCCCCGCGCGCCTGTTCAGCGGCTTCAGGAGACGACGTGTCGTCAACAGGGCGTGTGCTGGTGGCTGGTTGAGCCAGCGCCCGTATCTCCGAGGCCGGTTCGACGGGCCGGAACGCGGCGCCACCGGCGGCGAGCGCGACGACGAACACCCCGGTGATCACAGGGCGGCGCATGCGCGGCTCCGCCGTCCCGGCAGGGTCAGGTAGAAGGTCTGGAGCGACTCCTCGGCGCCGACCTCGTACCGGTTCACGACCTTCCCGAGCGGGTTCCACACCCGTCCGTCCGGCATCCGTACGCCCACGCCCTGCCCGAAGTAGGCGCGTTGCGCCTCGTCCAGGTCGACCCATTCGGCACCGGCCCGCCGGGCCAGCACCTCCCCCACGTACGCGCCGAGACCGAACAGCACGGTGTCGACGCGCCCCCGGTCCGCACCGCCCTTCCGCAGTCCGTCGATGAGGAAGTCGACGACACGGAGGCTGGCGACGGAGTAGTCGAGCGGCAGCCGGGCCGAGGCGACCCGCGCGACGAAGCCCGCCGCGTGCCGTCGCATGTCGGCGGCCCGTTTCTCACCCTCACGCATGGTGTTGCACCCCTTGGTCCGGTCACCGGGAAGCCTGGTTCCGGTTCTTCCCGCACTCCCCCAGCGGGTGTGTCACCTCAACCGTCACAGGTTGCACACATGTCGCTTCTCACACAGCGAATACGGGGTTTCCGTACAACCATTCGGTGCCGTCGGCCGTCGGCGCCGCGTCAACGGGCCCCGCCGCAGAAGAGACCACGGTGCACAGCGCGCGCACCTGTGCCGCACAAACGGTGTGGCGGCACGGAAGACCCGTACCGCCACACCCGTTCAACCCCTGCAACTACCTTCCTGGCTGCGCTACTTGATGTAGACGAGCCCGTCCGTCGTGATGGTCGGGCGGCCGCTGGTGCCGACCACGACGATCTTCACCTTGTGCGGCGCGCTGCTGGACCAGGTCTTGGTCCAGATCGCCTGTCGGTACAGGGTCGACGACGACTTCAGGTCCACGGTGCTGACCTTGACGCCGTCCACGTACACGTACGCCTGACCGGAGCTCGACGCCCGTGAGACGACCCACGAGGCCGACCGGCCGGTGAAGGTCCAGGTGAGGCTCGTGCCCTTGGAACCGCTGGAGTACGACTTGCCGCCGAGGTAGCTGCTGCTCGAACGGGACGTCCAGCTACCGGACTTGACCGCCGACGTCTCCTGCTGGATCACGGGCGTGAAGGCGGGCGACGACGTGCGGGAGTTCCCCGCGAAGTCGTAGGCGCGCATCGACCAGGTGGTGGCGGTGCCGGACGCGGCCGTGCGGTTCGAGCTGGTCGTCGTCGGGCCGAAGGTGGCCGTGGCCGGCGCGAGGAGCTTCACCTCGCGCAGCGCCTTGTCGTCGGCGGCCTTCCAGCCCAGGGCGACGGGCACGGACGTGGTGCTCACCGTGCCGGTGCGCAGGGAGATCCTCGGGGAGGTGGAGAAGGTGGGGGCCGTGGTCTCGGCGACGACGTTCAGCGCGGCCGTGGTGACCGCCTTGCCGGACTGGTGGACGGCCCGGACGGCGACGGTGTGGCTGCCGAGGGCGAGCGTCGCGGCGGCGGACGTGGCACTGCCGGAGGCGGTGGCGGCGACCTTGCCGTCGACGAGGAGTTCGTACGTGGAGATCAGCGACGCCGGGGTCGTCGCCGACCAGTGCACGGTGACGGCTCCCTTCGTGTAGTACGTGGTGCCGGACTTGCCCGCGCCGTCGACGGTGGTGGTCTTCAGCCCCTGCACCGGCCCGGCGGCCCAGGTGCGGATGGTCGGGAGCTGGGCGTAGAGGGAGTTGCCGGGGCACTGCGTGTTGAAGCCGTCGCGGTGGGCGGAGATCCGGTTGAACGTGTACTTCGTGCCGGCGGTGAAGCTCTTGCCGAAGTAGTTGGTCTGGCTCGCACCGGCGTTCAGGGCGACGGTTCCGGCCGGGTCGGCGCCGTACTGTCCGAGCTTCCAGGCCGCGACGCGGGCGATCGAGGTGAGCGCGGCGTTCGTGGCACTGGCGGAGACGTAGTTGCCGAGGACGGCGATCCCGGCGGACTCGCGGTTCCAGCCGTAGGTGTGGGCGCCGAGCACCGGCAGGTCGGTGCCGCCCTTGCGGCCCTCGAAGACGGTGCCGCACTTGTCGACGAGGAAGTTGTAGCCGATGTCGTTCCAGCCCTCGACCTGTACGTGGTACGCGTAGATGCCGCGCACGATCGAGGCCGAGTCGGCGCAGGAGTAGTCGTTCGCGCCGTCGGTGTGGTGGACGAAGACGGCCTTGACGTCCGGGTTGTACTCCGGCGGGTCCTCGACCATGGACTCGTCGGCGCCCCAACCGGCGCGGGAGGTGATGGGCGGCTTCGGGGCGGTGGACGGGGGTGCCGTCGGAACGGTGGCGCTCGCGCTGGCGGTAGCGGTAGCGGTAGCGGTGGGATCGGTACCCGTAGGACTGGGACTCTCGGTCCCTTCGACGCCTTCGACGCCTTCGACGCCTTCGGCCGCCTCGGCCCCTTCGGCCCCTTCGGCCCCTTCGGCGACGAACGCGGCGGGTTCGGCGGAGTCGGCCGTCGGGGCGGGCCGCCGCGCCTCGGCGTCGGTCACGACGCCCGGGTCCACGAGGTTGACCTCAAGCCCCTTGGGCAGTGCGGCGGTCGTCCCGTCCTCATGGGCGACCTGCACCTGGACCCCGTCGGAGGGCCCCACGTACAGCGGCTCGGACGCCCCGCGCACACCGCGCTCCGGCTTCTCCAGCGGATCGGTGTCGAGCTCCAGGTCGTGCCAGGCGCTCCACTCCCCGCTCTCCAGGCTGTGGGTGCGCACCTGCGCGGTGCCGTCGAGCTCCTTGGTGGCGCCGGTCCACGAGACGCCGAGCAGCGAGAACTCCTCGGTGTCCTTGCGCGGCAGCTCCCGACGTCCGCTCGTGGTGCCGGGCAGCGCGAGGTCGTAGACCTTCACGGGCCGCTTGTCCTGGAGGGCGGCGCTCACGTCGTGGACGGGGTTGGCGACGGCGTAGGCGGTCACCCCGCCGCCACCGAGCACGACGGCCCCCAGGGTGACCCACACCCTCCGCTTCAGGTTCATCGATCTGTACGCATGGGACACACGAGGACTCACGTTGGCGTCACTCACTCCGAATCGGGCCCAACAGGCCACAGCAGAACGCTAATTGAGACACACCCGGCACACAGGCGGCCACTTGGAACAGCGCGCCCACCCCCGAAAGCATCACTGTCGAACCGAACCCCACCGGCCGTCCCCCTCCACGCAACCCCGGATTCATGTACGGCACGCCCCGCAGAGGGTTTCGTCGCCGGTCGGCAGGAACAGGCGGGCCTGTACGTGGCCTGCGCCCTCGCACTCCCGCATGAGCGAGACCCGTGGGACCGGGGCGGACTGTCGCCGGGCGGGCTCACTGGCGAGTACGGCCACGGCGACGGGTGGGATGTCGGCGAGTACGTACCTCAGCAGGCCGCCCGGTCGCTCGATCCGGCCGAGCCGTCCGGGGAGGTTCAGGCGGATGTGCCGCCACACGCTCTCGGCGGTGTGCCCGCGCGTGAACCAGTCACGTACGCGGGCGGCGAGTTCGGTGACCATGGCGCGCGGGATGCGCAGCCGCGCGTCCCGCTCCTGGAGCCCGGCGACGAAGCGGCCGGCCTCGTCGTCGGGCCGCTCGGGCGCCGGAGGGGTGGAGGTGTTGTCCCTAAGGTCTTGCCGCCTTGGATGACGGCCGACGTCCCGGCGGGTCGGCTCACCGACGGCCGGAGTTCCCACCGCCGGAGACCCAGACGTCGGAGATCCAGACGTCGGAGATCCAGACGTCAGAGCCGCAGCCTTTCGTGGCCTGCCCGCCGGTTCCCCGTCCCGTACGGCGGCCGCCTCCTCCGCGCTCAACGGCGCCCCCGACACGAGCTGAACGGTCTCCCACCGCCCCCGCTCCCCCTGCACCCGCCACTCGTGCAGAAACCCCTCGGTCTTCAACTGCCTTTTGGCTCGCAGGAAAGCGCACTTGCCGAGGCCCGCCTTCTCGGCGGTCCTGGAGAGGGAGTCGCCCGCGTCGGCGGGGAGGGAGAGCTGCCAGATGAGGAGCCGCAGGGCGTCGGAGTTCAACCGAGGGTGCCGGATCAGGGAGTTCGGAATCTGACTGAAGGATCCAGTCGGGGCGATAACATGACGGAGCATTTCCGGTGGTGTCTCTTTCTGGTGGAGCCACTGGCGATGAAGGCCCTCGACGCTGGTTGCACCCGGCGTCTTGGGCCGCTTAAGTTTCGGCCACCGTAGCGCAACTTCTGTAATCACATGACTACTTCACGTAGTCACCACTGCTTGCCGTACCGCTGGCGGCGCTCCGCGATCCAGGCCCGCACCCACGCCTCCTCGGCCTCGTTGGCGGCCCGCAGCACTCCCGCCCCCACCGTGGCGACGAAGTACACGAACCGCACCCGCCTCAACTCCCCTTCCACGGCCAGCACTTTCCCCGGGCCGTAGACATCGGTCTCGGCATGGGCGACGTACGCCCCCTCGCCATGCACGACCTGAACCGCCTCCGCCATCGCACCGCTCCTCACTTTCCGTTCAAGAACGGTCACACAGTGAGGTCTCCGCAGGTAGGCTCGCCAGAGGTTCGCGCGTGACAACTGATCTGTCACATACGGGAGTTCGTATGG
Organism: Streptomyces sp. Q6; assembly: GCF_036967205.1. Taxonomy (NCBI): domain Bacteria; kingdom Bacillati; phylum Actinomycetota; class Actinomycetes; order Kitasatosporales; family Streptomycetaceae; genus Streptomyces; species Streptomyces citrinus. The sequence goes on along the minus strand of NZ_CP146022.1, from coordinate 5,252,780 downwards.
CGGTCGAGGACAACCCCGGATCACGTACCAGCTACGGCGAGGAACTGAGGCGGCGGCGCGAGGCGGCCGGACTCACCCAGGAAGAGCTCAGCGTGCGCGCGGTCATGTCCCGCACGCGCATCGCGCACATCGAGGCGGGCCGGCGCAGACCTGCGTTGGATGACGCCCGGCGCCTGGACGGGGTGCTCGACACGGGGGGCGTCTTCGAGACGTTCCTCCCGACCCAGGGCGAGGGCGCGGTGGCCGAACACTTCGAGGAGGCGCTACGCCTGGAGGAACAGGCGACGACGATCCGCGTGTACGGGCCGAAGCTGGTGCCGGGCCTCCTCCAAACCCCCGCCTACGCACGGCAAGTACTGGCTTCGGGCTTCCCGCCCAAGACCCCGGAGGCACGTGACAAGCTCCTTGTCACACGCCTCCGCCGCGCCCGCATTCTCGACGTCTTCGAGAGCCCGGTGGTGTGGACACTCCTCGACGAGGCCGTGCTGCGCCGTCCCGTCGGCGGTCCGGCGGTGATGTGCGAACAGCTCTGTCACATCGCGGAACTGGGCGAGAGCCACCGCATCCGCGTGCACGTACTCCCCTTCTCGGTGGGCTACCACGCGCTGATGGAAGGCTTCGTCTCCTTGATGTGGTTCGAGGACCTGCCGCCCGTCGCGTACGTGGAGGGCCTGAAGACGGGTCGAGTGCTCGAAGTCCCCTCCGTGGTACGGCAATGCCAAGCGGCCTACGATCACGCCATGGGCGACGCCCTGTCGCACCGGGAGTCCCTGGCCCTGATCCGCTCCATCGCAGAGGATTACGAGCATGAGCAACGTGAGTGAGCAGCCCACGACGATCCCGGATGCCTCGACCCTGACGATGTGGCGCAAGTCCAGTCACAGCGGCGGCAGCAGCGGCGACTGTCTCGAAGTCAGCGACGCCTGGCGTAAGTCGACGCACAGCGGTGGCGACAGTGGCGACTGCCTGGAGGTCAACGACGCCGCCTGTGCCGCCCACGTACCCGTCCGCGACAGCAAGAACCCGTCCGGCCCGGCGGTCGTCTTCGGCGGCGGAGCCTGGACGGCGTTCGTCGCGGCGGTCAAGGACGACGCGGCCTGAGCGACGCCGCGTGTCGCCCGGCAGATCATCGCGTGGGCCGCACGACCGGCGGGCCGTCAACCCCCGGACACCACGACGAGCCACGGATGTCCCGCGGGCTCGGCCTGGTGGTTGATGTGGAGCGCCTGGAGGATGGGCGGCGCCACGTCCGGGATGCCGCCGGGCAGCCACCCCCGGTGCTGCCCGCCACAGCGGCGCACGGCGTCAAGAAGCGCGGACTCCGGGACAGGCGGGGGCGGTTCGTCGCGGCGCCCGAGGAGGGCGGCCCGGCGCGCGAGCAGCTCCCGCGTCCGCGCCACGGCCGGCGCGGGATCGCCCGCGGGCCCGGCGCTCCCGGCTTCCTGCCGCTCGCCCGGCTGCGGCATCCGGTAGGCCGGGTCGAGCACCACCTGGAATCCTCCGCCGCGCACCCGTCCTCGTACTCCACGGAGCCGTCGAAGGCGATGGAGCGGTACGCGCCTGGACACAGCGGACACCGAGCACGCGTGTCGCCGCTCCCGCCGCCCCGGCAGAGCCGGGACGGCGGGAGGCGTGCGGACCTCAGCTGTTCAGGTACATCGTGCACTCCGTGCCGGTCGCGTGGACCAGGGCACCCAGCACGTCGTCCGGGCCTCCGATCCGCAGATACCGCTGGTCCTCGGTGTCGTCGGACCAGCCATGGGACCGGGCGAAGACCTGGACCGCGGCGATCTCGCCGTCCCGGGACGACGCCTTCACCAGCTTGCTCCCCGAGACGACCCCGGCCACCGCGGAACACGGCAACCGCAGCTCCGCCGCCATCGGGTACTCGTCGTCCTCGGACCACGCGTAGTACCCGATGACCCTCGCGGACCCGGGCACCGCGACCTGATGGTCACGGAAGGCCTGCTCCGCGCTCACATCCGTCGTCGGTGAGCCCGGGAAGGCATGCGGAAACCGCTCGGCCCGCTCGCTCTGTCCAGCCTGTCCGGACTGTCCGGCTCCGGCCTTCTCACTGCCGCACGCGGTCACGGTCAGCACCGACAGCAGAGCCAGCACCACCCCGGACACAGCACGTCGACGAACATGGCGGAGCATCTCGCTCTCCCTCCGAACAGGTGGAGGAGCCACGGACGTTGGAGTCCGGGCGTTCCTTCGTGCGTACCCCTGCATTCACGCACGGCGGCCGCCGCGCAGCACAGATGTACTGCCGGTCGCGGCGGCAGGGCGTCCAACTCCTCGCCCACAAGCCGCAGGCGCGGCCGTGCCGATCGGCGACTGACCGGTCGGCGGAGCACGAAGCTCGCCCCCAGGAATCCCGGGGGCGACCACTGCTCACGTGTGCCGGTCGAACGTCACCGATCAGCCGACCCGGTCACTCAGGCCCCGTACTGCCGGACTGCCGCCGGGAAAGCTCCCGGGCAGGCCGGGCACGTCGAGCGTGTGCCCGAACCAGCCGGTCAGGAACTCGACCACCCCCATGGGGAACCCGATCCAGTCCGCGTTGTCCGTGCGGATGACCACCGGCCAGGCGTCCGGGTCCGCAGGGCTCGTCTTCCAGTAGAAGGCGTCACCGCGGTCGGACTCCCCCCAGGAGATCAGTCCGCCCGGCTGCGGGTAGGGGACGTAGTCCTCCATGTCCTCCATCTCGTGGAGATCCTGGAGGATCTCGTCGTTCCGGGACTCGGAGGCCCAGGCGGCCTCCGCGCCGGGTGCCGGCAGCGACACCGTGAGGAAGTCACCGATGACGAGTACCGGGTACGCCGCCGCGAGCGAACGGAAGTCCACCGGCAGCGCCGTTCCGAGGTCCGCCTCGAGTACGCCCCAGTCCACGCCGCGCCCGCCGGGCGCCCGCCACTGTGTCATCGCCGCAAGCGCGGCCTCCAGCTCCTCGACCCTCACCATGTCGTCTGCCGATCCGTGCTGTTCCCCGCTTCCGCAAGGACACCGGCGCGCGGCCTGCTCACGAAACCGGACACCACCTCGATGACGCGCGCGGCCCTCTCGGGCAGGTCGTCCGGCCTGAAGCGGCACCGGCGAAGGGAAACGGACACGAGCGGGACCTGCCTGATGCACGACGGTACGACGGAAACGCGCCGTGCGGTCACCTGGTCAGTTCACCGCCGATACCGACCCCGGCGGTCGTGCCGAGGGCGGTCGGCCCGTACGAGGCGCCCGCTGCGCCGCTCAGGGTCATCACGGTCCCGTCGCCCGCGTTCTCGCCTTCGGCACCGATCGCGATGCCCGCGACTCCGCTCCCGGTGAGGTCGGCGACGGTGACGGCGGAACCGAACCGGTCACCGGCCTCGGCCGCGCCCGGCACCGCGCCCGCTCCCTGCGTGTACGTGACCGCGCCCGGCACGCCTGCCCCGTCCGCGCCACCGCGCAGCAGGAACACGCGCCCCGCACCGGAGGCGTCCCCGGGCGCACCGGCGAGCACGTCGGCGTATCCGTCGCCGTCCGTGTCGCCCACGGCCACCGAAGCACCCAACTCGCCCCCGGCGTCCGCCCCTTCCAGCTCACCTCGCGACACGACGGCCGCACCGGTCGTCGTGAGTCCGTCCGCCGAGCCGTGGTAGGTGGCGATCTCGCCGCCGCCCACCGCGTCGGGCCGCCCCACGGCCAGGTCGCTGAAGCCGTCGCCGCTCAGGTCGCCGGCGGCCAGGGACCGTCCGCCCGCTCCCGCGAGGACGGCGGGCTCGGCGGTGCGCAGTCCGCTCGACGAACCGCGCACCAGGACGAGGGGTCTGTCGCCCGCCGTCGTGGCGAACGTGATCGCCGCGTCGTCGAATCCGTCGTGGTCGAAGTCCCCGGTGGCCACGGAGGCGTCCCGCACCGGGCCTTCGGAGAGGGCGAGCGCGGAGGAGAAGGCCCGGTCGGTGCCGTCGACGGTCCAGGCGCGGCCGGCTCCGGGCGCGACGGCGAGGAGGTCGTCGCCGCCGTCGCCGTCGAAGTCGCCGGTGGCGAGCGCTGCCCCGAAGCGGGCCCCGCTCGTCCGTACCGCCGTCGGCTCGTTGATCATCCCGGCCTGGCCGGTGAGGCCGTTCGCGGTGCCGCGCAGGATGCTGACGCCGCCCTCGTCGCTCGCGCCCGCGGTGACCTCCTCGCCCGGCGAGGCCACGGCGAGATCCTCGTACCCGTCGTGGTCGAAGTCGCCGTACGCGGTGGCGGAACCGAACCCGTCGCCGTCCTCGGAGCCGCCGGGCACGCCCTCGCTCTCCTGCGTCAGCACGGCCTTGTTGCCGGCGTACGGGGTGGTGCGGGCCCCCGGCAGCATGGTCACCTGACCTGCGCCGGGGTGGCTGTTGGCGGTGGCGCGGGGCACACCGGCGGCCAGGTCGGCACGTCCGTCACCGTTCGTGTCGCCGTGCACGGACAGGGAGTTGAGGGCCGCGGCCGCCGTGCGGATGGCGGGCAGATCGCCGTACAGGTTGGTGCCGGGGCACTCGGTCGGATAGCCGTCGCGGTGACCGGAGATCCGGTTCATCGTCACCAGCTGGCCCTGCGTGAACTTGCCGTTGTCCGCGCCCGCCGCCATCACGAGCGAGCCGGACGGGTTGACGCCGTACAGCCCCAGTTTCCAGGCGGCGAGCCGGGCGATCGCGTCCCGCACGGTGGCCGTGGACGTCGCCGTGTTGTAGTCGCCGAGCACGGCGACGCCGGTGGTGTCGGTGTTGAAGCCGTAGGTGTGCGCGCCGTAGACGGGCTTGTCGACGCCGCCCGCCCGGCCCTCGAAGAGCGTGCCGCACTTGTCGACGAGGAAGTTGTAGCCGATGTCGTTCCAGCCGTTGGACTTCACGTGGTACGTGAGGATGCCCCGGATGATCGAGGCGGACTCGGCGCACGTGTAGTCGTTCGTTCCCGCCGTGTGGTGCACGAACACGGCCTTCGTGTCGGTCGTGTACGTCGGCGGGTCCGCGACCAGCGACTCGTCGGCACCCCATCCGGCGCGGGTGGTGATCGGGGGCTGCCCGGCGACGGACGCGGTCGGCTCGGGCGCTCGCGCCGCGGCCGGTGCCCCGCCGTCGGGGTCGACGAGTTCGACGCGCAGGCCGGCGGGCAGCCGGGAGCCGGCGGCCTTGACCTGGACGCCGTCGGCGGGACCGACCCACAGCGGCTGAGTGCCGCCGCGCACGCCCTCGGCGGAGTGGTCCGGCCCGGACTCCGGTGCGTGGACGTCGAGTTCGAGGGTCCGCCAGCCACTCCAGGCGCCGGTCGCGCTGGCGCGGGTACGGACCTGGACGGTGCCGTCGAGCGTGGCGTCCGGGTCGGACCAGGTGACGCCGACCATGCGGAACGGCCGCGTGGCGCGGGCGCCGAGGGCGCGCCGGTCCGGGTCGGTGCCGCCCGGTACGGGCACGGTGTGCACGACGCCGGTCGGCCGGGTCGTCGCGGTGTCCGCGAAGGAGACCGTGGGGTCGGGCCGGGACACGGCGACGCAGCTGAGGACGACGGCGGCGGCGAGCGCCGTGCGGACCGCCTGCCGGCGGATCGGGTGCTCGGTCATCGGGCCGCCTCCTGCTCGCTCGCGGCGGTGGCGTCCGTCGGTTCGGGTGCGGCGAGTTCCCCCTGGCAGGTGGCCCGGCCGTACGTGCCGAACGCCGTCGCGGTCTGCACGTGCTTGCCGCGTACGGCCAGTTGGCAGCTGGCCCGGCCGCCCTCGCCGTCCAGCGCGACGGTCACCACGGGAGACTTGCCCAGGGGCACCCGCACGGTCTTCTTCCACGGCAGCGAGGCACCGCGCACCGTCACGGCCTTTCCGGACTCGCTGCGCGCCTGGTACGTCAGGTCGACCCTGCCCTTCCCCGACACCTCGTACGTCACCGAAGCGGTGGGCACGTGCCGCTTCGGGGCCTCGTCCTCGGTGTGGAGCACTCCGTACAGGACGAGACCGGTGCAGGCGGCGAGCAGTACGGCGCCGACGGCGATCCCGCGCCGGTCGACGCTCGTGTCCTGCTGCGTGGCCCGGTCGTCCTCCGACAGGTCCACGGGCTCGGGTTCTGGCATGGAAAGGCCTGACTTTCGTGAGATGCGCGCAGCGCGGGAGATGGAAATTCAGGGGTTATACCGCATTCCTTGGAGCCCTTTCCAGCGGCCGGATATAAGGGGCAAACAGGCGAGCAGGACATGTGGCCGAAAAGCATCGGCGCATGACCTTTGCGGGGCCGAGAACGACAGATCTCGCCTGGTCAGGAGCGAACTACACCTTTTGAGCGACCTGTTGACACCGGCCTCTTCCACTGATTAGAAATCCCGCCGCATTGAGTAGGCACGCAGCCGTCCGGGATCAGCCCGGACGGTTTATTCGGCGTGCCGAAAAAAGAAGGGCATCAGGACGTGAAAGTCCGATACGGGAGACTTGTCTCCTGCCTTGTCGTCTCAGCGGTGGTGAGCACCTCGCTGCCGCAGTTGGCGTACGCCGCGTCCGCCTCCGGCGGGAGCGACGACGACAAGGGGGTCGTCGACACCGTCAAGGGATGGTTCAGCGACGACGACGATGACAGTGACGCCGAGCCGCCCACCGGCGGCGAGCTGGAGATACCCAGCCGCGAGAAGCTGCCGAAGGGCCGGACCAAGGCGCCGGCGAAGCGGGTGCGGGAGCTGACCTCGCGCCGCACCGAGCACGCCAGGTTCTGGGAGCTGTCCGACGGGCGGATCCAGGCCGAGGTGTCGGCGGTGCCGACCGCGTACGGGGTCGGCACGGGCAAGAAGAAGACCTGGAAGTCGATCGACACGGACGTCGAGCCGACCGACGCCAAGGGCTTCGACTACGCCAACACGTCGAACTCCGGCTGGAGTTGGTTCAGCGACGACGCCGACCGCCTGCTGAAGTTCCAGGCGGGTGCGGACGGCCCGGCGGTCACCCTCGGCCTGGAGGGGGCGGCCGCGCAGGACGCCGACCCCGAGGCCAAGGGCTCCTCGGTCACGTACAAGGACGTGGCCGCGGGCGGCGCCGACCTCCAGTACGAGGTCGGCCCCGGCCGGGTCAAGGAGAACATCGTCCTGGCGAAGGCCCCCGAGGGCCCGGTCTCGTACACCTTCACCCTGAACACCGGCGGCCTGACCCCGAAGGCGCGCAAGGACGGTTCGATCGCGCTGTACGGCGAGCTGCCGCACACGCCGGTCATGACCATCCCGGCCGCGTTCATGACGGACACGCGCAAGGACGCCGACTCCCCGTACGGGCTCGCGTACAGCCCGAAGGTGCGGCAGAAGCTGGTCCGTGACGGCAAGCGGTGGAAGATCGTCGTCACGCCGGACACCACGTGGCTGGCGTCCGCGAAGCGCCAGTACCCCGTGACGATCGACCCGACGATCACGATCACGCCGTCCGCGACCCAGTCGCAGGACACGATGGTCCTCTCCGACCAGCCGTCGGCGAACTTCAACAACACCTGGAAGCTGTCGGCCGGAAAGACCGACACGGGCATCTCGCGCTCGCTGATCAAGTTCCCGCTGAACGAGATCCCGTCGGGCACGAAGATCGACACGGCGCGTCTGGAGATGTACTACGACCAGACGCACACCACCAACGCCAACGACGTCACCATGGAGGCCCACCGGGCGACCGGCGCCTGGGACGAGTCGACGGCGACCTGGTCCAACACCTCCGCCCTGTCGGGGGAGTTGTCGGGTACGACGTACCAGATCGACGACGGTGACGCGGGCACGGCCGCGGTCGGCGAGTGGCCCCGGTCCACGACGACCGGCGGCGCGGCCACCAACGACGACTTCGCGTACAACAAGAACACCGCGACCGGCGAGACGTACACCTACCAGCCGACGATCCCGGAGACGGCCTCGTACCGGGTCGAGGCGCACTACCCGCCCGCGTCCGACGCGGCGACCGCGGCCCCGTACACGATCAACCACCGTGACGGCACGGCCACCGCGACGGTCAACCAGACCGGCACCGCCGCCTCGTGGAAGGCCCTGAGCAGCACCCAGTACTACTTCAGCCGCGGCAACACCGGCAAGGTGGTCCTGGGCGACACGGGCTCCTCCACGACCCGCAACATCGCCGACTCGATCCGCCTGGTGAACCCGGCGCAGATCGTCAAGAACACCGGCGAGTACAACGCCTGGCACAAGTTCCCGGTGACCGACACCGTCCAGAAGTGGGTCTCCGGCACGGCCACCAACTACGGCTTCGTGCTCCAGGCCAAGGACGACACGGTCGCCTCGACGCTGACCGGCGGTCCGCGCTACGAGGCCGGTGACGGAACCTCGTACGGCGGTGAGGAGTCCAGCTACCCGCGCCTGACCGTCACGTACGGCAAGGTCGGTTCGGCGCTCGACTCCCCCACGGTCGTGCACGACACGGGCCCCGAGCTGTCCTGGTCGGCGTACTCCAACAAGACCGGCGACACGGGTCTCGACATCGTGGAGTACCAGCTGCACCGCTCCACGCAGCAGACGTTCACGCCGAGCGCCGCGACCCTCGTGGCCCCGGTCGACAAGGCCACGACCGCCTACACCGACACCACCGCGAAGCCGACGCCGGACTCCTCGTCCGCCGAGATCGGCCGCTCGTACTACTACCAGATCGCGGTGAAGACCAAGGACGGCTCGGTCATCGGGTCCCCGACCCGCGTGGTGGGCGTACCCAAGGCCGGCCGCACGATGAAGATCGTCCAGGGCACGGCCGGTGGCGTCACCGACACCACCCTCTCCTCCCAGCAGCCCACCACCAACCAGGACGCGATCCAGTCCTTCGGGGTGGGGCAGAAGTGGCTGAGCGTCGGCAACAACTCGACGACGTACGGCAAGACGCGTACGACCCTGAAGTTCCCGACGTCGACGATCCCTGCGACAGCCACGGTCCTCGACTCCAAGCTCTACATGTGGGGCGCGGAGACCACGACCGGCACCGACGGCGCGATCTACGAACTCCACGGCCTGAACAAGGACTTCGCGGAAACCACGGCCACCTGGAACAGCTCCGCGTCCGGCACCGCGTGGACGACCGCGGGCGGTGACTACGGCGCCACCGTCTCCGACACCGTCGCCCAGGTCTCCGAGGTCGGCCGCCACTGGTGGGACGCCACGTCGATGACGCAGGGCTGGATCAAGACCCCGTCCTCCAACCACGGCGCCCTGATCAAGCTCAAGGACGAGACGACCACGGGCCCGCAGGAGCGCACCCTCTTCCTCTCCTCCGAGGGCGAGGACCAGCAGCTCGGCCCGATGCTGCGCGTCATCTACGTCGACTCCACCACGGAGAACACGTACTACGCGCCGCAGACCCCGGCCCGGATGACCCCCAACTCCACGTACACGGTGGACATGACGGTCACCAACACCACGAACGCGGCCTGGGCGGCCGGTGAGCGCGTGCTGTCGTACACGTGGAAGCTGCCCGACGGCACGGACATGACGACCGGCGGCAACCAGGTCAAGACGGCGATCCCGGCGCTGCTGCCCGGCCAGTCGACGACGATCCAGGCCAAGGTCAACACCCCGATCAACTCGGACTCCGGCAGCCACCGCACCGAGTACGTGCTCGGCTGGGACGTCCAGAAGGTCTCCGACAGCACCTGGCTGTCGGCGGGCACCGGCGGCATCCCGTCGCTGAAGCAGGACGTGGCGGTGGAGGACCCGACCTCCAACACGCTGGGTCTGGAGAAGTTCTACTCGTACACGGGCAAGAACACGGGCGCCGGTTCGACGGTGATGACGAACCTGGCCTCCGGCAACGCGGTGTGGTCCTACAACGCGTTCAACAACCCGGGCCGCGGTCTGAACACCTTCGCCCGCTTCTCCTACAACTCGCTCGACACCTCGGACACGGTCTCGGGTCCGGGCTGGTCGGCGCAGCTCGCGGGGCCGATCCGGCTCGGCGCGCCGGTCGACTTCCACCCGAACCCCAACTCCAACGCGACCGAGATCCGGCTGCCCGACGGTGACGGCACCACCCACGTCTTCCGCAAGCAGCCGGACGGCACGTGGAAGGCGCCCGCGGGCGTCCACTACAAGGTCACGATGAAGTCGGGCCTGGACTGCACCCCGGACAAGGACCCGGTCCCGGACGCCTGGACGTTCACGCGCCCCGACGGCACGCGCTTCCTCTTCGGCTGCGACGGCTACATGACGTCGGCGATCGACAAGAACGGCAACACGCAGACGTTCACGTACGAGGAGCGCAAGTCCAACAACAAGCCGACGAAGTTCCTGAAGTACGTCACCGACCCGGCGGGCCGGCAGTCGCTCACGGTCACGTACTTCGGCAAGTCCGACGCGACCAGCGTCAAGAGCGTCGACCACGTCAAGTCGATGACGGACATCTCGGGCCGCACGGTCACCTTCGGGTACTCGACCGAGGGCCTGCTGACGAAGCTGACCGACGGCGCCGGCTCCGGCAAGGAGAAGGTGTTCACCTTCACCTACGACGCCACGCAGGGGAACAAGAACGTCAAGCTCGTCGACGTCCAGGACCCGCGGCAGCACAGCACGAAGCTGGCGTACTACGCGCCGCAGACCGGTGACGACCCGAAGTACCACTGGTGGGCGAAGACCCTCACGGACCGTCTCGGCGGTGACACCGGCTTCACGTACGCGGCCAACACCGCGAACACCAAGTTCGTGGACACCTCGGTGAAGGACGCCGAGGCGCACACCACGAAGTACACGACGGACGACTACGGCCGCCCGGTCCAGACGGTCAACGCCAAGTCCCAGACGTCGAAGATGAGTTGGGACGCCGACAACAACGTCACGTACCTGGAGGAGGCGAACGGCGCCAAGACCGCGTACTGCTACGACCAGAAGACGGGCTACCCGCTGTGGTCGCGCGACGCCGAGCACAACAAGTCCGGGGTCCCGGACCAGTCGGCGTGCGCCCCGGGCTCGTACCCGGCGGACTCGCAGCAGTACGCGTACCAGACGCGGCTGGACGGATTCAGCGCCGACCTGTTCACGAAGACGTCCCCCGAGGGCCGCAAGTGGCAGTTCGGGTACGACTCGTTCGGCAACCTGAAGACGGTCACGGACCCGAAGGGTGTCGCGACGACGACGGCGGGTGACTACACGACGTCGTACGAGTACGACGGCTACGGCCAGCTGACCAAGGCCACCGACGCCAACCAGCGTGCCACCACGTACAGCGGATTCGACGCGACCGGCCTGCCCGACACCGTCACCGACGCGCTGAACAAGGCGACCACGTTCGTCTACGACGTCCGCGGTCAGGTGAAGTCGGTCACCGACGCGCTGGGCAAGAAGTCCACGCAGAACTACGACGTCTACGGGCGTCCGACGGACGCCACGGTGCCCAAGGACCAGGACAGCGGTGATCTGATCACCACGCCGGCCCCGGACTACGACGCCAACGACAACATCACCAGGTCGACGGCGCCGAACGGCGCGGTCTCCACGGCGTCGTACGACAACACCGACCAGATCCTCTCCGCCACGGCTCCCGCCAACAACAACACGGCGGCGCGCGCCACGTCGTACACGTACGACAAGGTCGGCAACCTGAAGTCGACGACCGAGCCCAAGGGCACGGCGACGGCGGCGGACACCACCGACTACGTCACCTCCAACACCTACGACGCCATCGACGAGTTGACCGATGTCGTGAACTCGCAGGGTGACAAGGTCTCTTACGTCTACGACAACGTCGGCAACGTCACCACGGTCATCGACCCGAAGAAGAACGCGACCGCCGACACGAGCGACTTCACGACGAAGACGGACTACGACCTGAACCACCGTCCGGTGAAGGTCACGGACGCGGCGGGCAAGTACACGCAGCAGTCCTACGACAAGGACGGGCTGACGGTCACGACCACAGACAAGGAGAACAACACCACCACCGTCACCTACGACGAGCGCGGCATGCAGACCGAGGTCAAGGCGCCCTACAACGGCACCACGACCCGCTCGACGAAGTACGAGTACGACCAGGTCGGCAACGTCACCAAGACGATCACGCCGCGTGGCACGGCCACCTCCAGCACGGAGGACTTCGCCTCGCGCACGACGTACGACGAGCTGAACCGTGTGAAGAGGCAGTACCAGCCCTACGATCCGGCGGACGCCCGCTACAACAAGGCGGACGTCTACACGGAGACGTCCTACGATGCGGTGGGCCGGGTGTCGAAGACCTCGCTGCCGCCGTCGGACGGAGAGACGGTCCGTAACGACACGACCTACCAGTACTACGACAACGGCTGGACGAAGAAGTCGACGGACCCGTGGTCGATCGACACCACGTACGAGTACGACAACCTGGGCGCGCAGACCAAGCGGACCATCTCGGCCGCGGACGGCTCGTCCAACCGCACCATGACGTGGTCGTACTACGCGGACGGCGCGCTCAAGTCCAAGGCGGACGACGGGGTCCCGGTCGGCCAGTCGGTCGTCCTGACCGACAACTCCGACACGCAGAACACCTCCGCCACCGGCACCTGGACCAAGGGGGACATCGCCGGGCAGCAGGGCTACAACCACCAGGTCCACGCCGCGGGTACGGGCACCGAAAGCTTCACGTGGACGCTGAACATCCCCAAGGACGGCAGCTACACCGCGTACGTGAAGTACCCGAAGGTGACCGGTGCCACCACCGGCGCGAAGTACACGCTCAGCCACGGCACCACCACCGAGCCGGCCGTCACCAAGGACCAGACGGCGGGCACGGGCACCTGGGTCAGCCTGGGCAGCTACACCCTCAAGCAGGGTGAGGACACCAAGCTCAAGCTGGACCAGTCGAGCACGGGCAGCACGGTGGCCGATGGGGTCAAGCTGGTGCGCTCGACGTCCGGCGACACGGACGCCGAGAAGAAGAACTTCTCCTACGCCTACGACCTCAACGGCAATCTGACGTCCATCGACGACACCTCGTCCGGGACCAAGGTCGACGCCTACACGGTCACGTACACCGGCCTCAACCAGGTCCAGAAGGTCGTCGAGGCGCTCGCGGGCCAGGAGAAGAAGTCCACGTCGTACACCTACGACGCCAATGGGCAGGTGGAGACGGTCACGCACCCCGACCAGTTCTCCAAGTACACGTACGACCTCCGGGAGTTGGTCAAGACCGTCTCGGTCGGTAAGACGTCCGCGGACGCCGCGCCGAAGGTCACGTCGTACACGTACACCGACCGCGGCCAGAAGCTGCGGGAGACCAAGGGCAACGGCAACACCGTCGACTACGCCTACTACGCCGACACGGCGCTCAAGACGTCGACGGAGAACAAGCCGAACGGCACGCTCGTCACCTCGCACACCTACGCCTACGACCCCAACGGGAACAAGGCGCAGGACGTCGCGAAGAAGATGAACGCCGACAACCACGCGGCGACCCTGTCGTCGACCACCGACTACACCTACGACCCCGTCGACCGCCTGGCGAAGAGCGTCAAGACAGGCAACGGCGCGGGCACCGAGACGTACGTCCACGACGACAACGCCAATGTCGTCAGCCAGACCGTCAAGGGGACCGCCACCACCTACAACTACGACCGCAACCGGCTCCTGTCCGCCACCACCAGCGGCGTGACGGCCAACTACACCTACGACCCGTTCGGCCGTCTGGAGTCCACGACCAGCGGCGGCAAGGTCATCCAGCGCAGCGTGTACGACGGCTTCGACCACGTCGTGGAGTCCCAGAAGATGGACGACACGGGCGCGCTGCAGTCGACGAAGTACGCGTTCGACCCGCTCGACCGCACCACGTCGAAGACGTCCGCCGGCAAGACGACGGACTTCGACTACCTGGGTCTGTCGGACCAGGTGCTGGACGAGAAGGTCGGCGGCGAGTTGACCAAGTCGTACCAGTACAGCCCCTGGGGCGAGCGCCTGTCGCAGGTGAAGCAGAACACGGACGGCACCAGCGAGGACGGCTACTACGGCTACAACAGCCACACCGACGTCGAGGCGCTGACCGACAAGAACGGCGACACCAAGGCCACCTACGGCTACACCGCCTACGGCAGCGACGACGACTCCGAGTTCACCGGAATCGACAAGCCCGACGCCACTGACCCCACGAAGGAGGAGTACAACCCCTACCGCTTCAACTCCAAGCGCTGGGACGCGCAGTCCGGCACCTACGACATGGGCTTCCGCGACTACGACCCCGGCCTGAACCGCTTCACCTCCCGGGACATGTACAACGGCGCCCTCGCCGACATGAACCTCGGCACCGACCCGTACACGAACAACCGCTACGCCTTCACGGGCGGCAACCCGACGAGCCGGGTCGAGTTCGACGGGCACATGATCTGCTCCGAGCCGGGAGTGTGCGGCAGCGACGCCTTCCTGAACAACTACTACGACGACAAGGAGGCCGCCGAGAACTTCACGCTGCCCGGCGACGGCGAGTTCTACGAGAACGACACACCGCTCAAGGCGCCGAAGCAGGACAAGGAGGACGATCGTCCCTCCGACAGCGCGAACTGGTTCACGCAGTGGCTGAACCAGGACTACGACCTTTCCCTGTGGTCGTACATGAAGGCCCAGAACCAGGGGCTGCGGCACGTCATGGGCTACAACCACGCGGCCGACCTCCTGGACCACTGGCTCGGTGCCTCCGGCGACGCCTACGAGGTCGACCCGAAGACGATGCTGGGCGACATGCCGTCGTTCCAGAAGCTGGTGGACGACCGTGTCGCCGAGGCCAAGGCGTCCGGCGGAGACTACGACTCCCGCTGGGTCAAGGGCACGAGCGTCTCCGACTTCATGGAGGCCGGCGACAAGGGCAAGGGGGTCATGGACTGGTACTACGCGCTGAACGGGTTCCAGTGGCGCGTGACGACCAGCAACAACAACAAGACGGTCACCGTGGAGGTCTTCAAGCGGTACAACTTCGGCAATCCGGCCGGAGGCAAACCCCGCGGGAACGTCGGGTACCTTCACGAGGTCAATCAGAACGACCTGGCCCGCCTGAACACCGACGGCTACGCCACGGACTACAACGTCTGGGGCTCCTACACCTATTCGACAGGAGGGTGAGATGTCCCGCCACGTTCGTCGACGTGCTGTGTCCGGGGTGGTGCTGGCTCTGCTGTCGGTGCTGACCGTGACCGCGTGCGGCAGTGAGAAGGCCGGAGCCGGACAGTCCGGACAGGCTGGACAGAGCGAGCGGGCCGAGCGGTTTCCGCATGCCTTCCCGGGCTCACCGACGACGGATGTGAGCGCGGAGCAGGCCTTCCGTGACCATCAGGTCGCGGTGCCCGGGTCCGCGAGGGTCATCGGGTACTACGCGTGGTCCGAGGACGACGAGTACCCGATGGCGGCGGAGCTGCGGTTGCCGTGTTCCGCGGTGGCCGGGGTCGTCTCGGGGAGCAAGCTGGTGAAGGCGTCGTCCCGGGACGGCGAGATCGCCGCGGTCCAGGTCTTCGCCCGGTCCCATGGCTGGTCCGACGACACCGAGGACCAGCGGTATCTGCGGATCGGAGGCCCGGACGACGTGCTGGGTGCCCTGGTCCACGCGACCGGCACGGAGTGCACGATGTATCTGAACAGCTGAGGTCCGCACGCCTCCCGCCGTCCCGGCTCTGCCGGGGCGGCGGGAGCGGCATGTCGTGGTCGCGCCGGACGACCCGGGCGACCACGAGGGCCCGCGGCTGTCAGTTCCGGCGAGTGGCTTCTGTTCGTCCGGCCCGCCAGGTGGGCCGCGGGGCCGAGGGATTCTCGTCGTGAGTATCTACCTGCACTTCCGTGCCGTGGCCGAGTCCGAGATCCAGGACGATCACACTGGCTCGCCGCGTTCATGGCTGATGCCCGGGAGGACCACGTCGATGAGTACGCGGCCGGCATCACCTGCTCGATCAACAAGGACCGGGACTCCACCACAAGACCTCCAAGGGTCCTCCGGGCAGGCGGCTTCGGCAGGCCACGCCGTGGTCAAAGCGGTATGGGCAGAGGCGTTCCTCCGGAAATGTGTCGAGGGTCGCGGGCGCGTCTGCGGCCGAGGTATAACTTGGCCGCCGCGCCCCGGACGCCCTGGTCGGGGGCGCCCCCACCCCGATTGCAGGAGCGATACATGGGTCTCTGGGGATCTCTGCTCGTTGTGAAGTCCGACGACCGGGTGAGTACGCAACTGCCCGATGTCACGGAGTCGCACGAGTCCGTCTTTCTGGAAGTCGACGGGGGATGGCGGGTGTGGGCCGTCGACCGGGAGGACCCGATCTCCGAGGACGAACTGTCCGTGATCGTCGAACGATCCAAGGCACCCGCCCTGTGTGCCTATGTGATGGACAGTGACTGCGCGGTGATCGAAGCCCTCGGCATCCGGACCGGATTCTGGCGGGCGTGCTTGGGAAGGGAATCGATGACCGCCTATATGGCCGAGAGCGGCGAGAGCGTCGAGGAATGGTTCCCGTCGGCCGACGAGTCCGTGCGCGCGGCGTCGGACTGGGCGAGGGACGCGGGTTCCGAGCCGTCCGGGAACCGTCTGGCAGAGGCTCTCGCCGCGGTGCCCGATCCGTTCGTGGAACCGGTCTTCATCGCGATGCTGGAGGGCATGGGGATCCGCTCCGTCTCCGCCGACGACTGAGAGGGCGTGCCGCGGTAGCGGCGCCGTGCGGGCACCGCTTCCGCGACAGGTCCGGGGACAGAGATCACTCAGTGACGTACGGCACATCTGTGCAACCAGTGACGTTATTCAACGGTCCTTCGCTGTACAGAACATCTACCCGCGGTTCACGCGGGGTTTTTGTGAACTTCTTCAAGGGGTGGGGCATTTGAGCCCGCGACACTCGCGTGGCAAGGGGCAGGACGCGCCCGTTTCACACGCGTACAAGCCGCTGAGTCTCAAGCGGAGAGCATGGATCACGGTCGGCGCGGTGGTGCTGGGCGGCGCCGGCGTGACGGCGTACGCGATGGCCGCGGACCCGGTGGACACCACGCCTGGAGCGGAGCACCGCAAGGCGGCGATCCACACGCTGAGCATGGAGACGAAGAGCGACCGCAAGGTCGTGCCGCAGAAGTCGACGGACGTGTTCGACGCGGTGATGCTCACCTGGAAGGACCCGAAGGCGGAGATCGACGGCACCGCCCAGTTCCGTTCGCGTGACGCCGAGACCGGCAAGTGGAGCGGCTGGACGAGCCTGCCGAAGGACCAGAACGAGACGGACGGCGCCGAGCGCGAGCGCACCAAGATCCTGGGCGGCACCACCTCCGTGCCCACCCCGGACGACGCCGACGGGGTCGAGGTGCGCGTCGTCGCCGAGGACGGCACCGCGTCCGGCCTGCCCAGCGGGATGAACGTCAAGCTCCTCGACCCGGGTACCGGTCCCGCCGGCGTGGCCGCCGCAGAGCCCGCCGCCTACGGCGAGGACACGACCCCCGCGCCGTCGGGCAGCACCACGAGCACCGCGCCCGCCGCTGCCGCGAGCGAGCCGGCCGGCTCCACGACCACGTCGTCCGCGCCCGCCTCCTCGGCGCCGGCCTCCACCACCCCGCCCGCCGCGGCCTCCCCGTCGCCGTCCGAGACGGTGCCGGAGGCGCGCCCCTCGACGGTCGTCAAGCCGCACATCATCACGCAGTCGCAGTGGGGTGCGAGCACGCAGTACAACGGCACGCCGGAGTACGACGACACGATCAAGGCCGCCGTGATCCACCACACCGGCGTCGACATCGACAACACGTCGCCGTGCGCCAAGTCGGCCGAGCGGGTGCGCACGATCCAGCAGGAGCACATGGCCAAGGGCTGGTACGACATCGGCTACAACTTCCTCGTCGACCGCTGCGGCCAGATATTCGAGGGCCGCAGCGGCGGCATGGACCTGCCGGTGCACGGAGCCCACGACTACGGGTTCAACACGGACACCGTCGGCATCTCCTACCTGGGCAACTTCCAGTCGGCCAAGCCCACCAAGGCCGGCCAGGACGCGATCGCACGCGTCGTCGCGTGGAAGTTCGGCCAGTACGGCGTCAGCCCGGTCGGCAACGTGACGATGACCTCGAACGGCGACAAGGGCGTGTCCGACAACAAGTACGCGATGGGCGAGTCGGTCACCCTGCCCCGCGTCTTCGGCCACCGCGACACCGGCACGACGCTCTGCCCCGGCGACAACCTCTACGCCAAGCTGAGCCGCATCGCCACCGTCGCCGCGACCCCCGGCATCTCGCACGCCCTCGCCTCCCAGAACGTCGTCGGCGACGCCACCGCCGACATCGTCTCCGGTCTCCCGAAGGGCTCCAGCGGCGGCCAGGTCGCCCTCGTCCCGGGCAGCTCGGCGGGCCCGACCACGACCGGCAAGAAGCTCATCTCGCAGTCCAGCACCGGGGTTCCCGGCGCGGGCGAGAGCGGCGACGAGTTCGGCGCGTCCACGGCCACCGGTGACATCAACGGCGACGGCTACACCGACCTCGTCGTCGGCCAGCCCGGCGAGGACGACACGACCGGCCACAAGGACCGCGGTGCCTACACGATCCTGTACGGTCCGGCGTTCACCAGCGGCGTCGGTGTCAACCTCGACGGCAGCTACGACCTGGCCGGGGCGCGCTTCGGCTCCGCCGTGGCCGTCGGCGACTTCAACGCGGACGGCAAGGCCGACGTGTTCGCCGCGTCCACCGGCCTCGGCGGCACCTGGAGCGCCCGCTACGGCGACGACTGGGACAGCGACTCGATGATCACGAACACCGAGTCCAACCTGTCCTACGCCGACGCCACGTCCGGCGACTTCAACCGCGACGGCTACGCGGACGTCGCCCTCAACTACCGTGACGGCACCGGCGTCGGCCGCGTCATCTGGTACAAGGGCGGCGAGGGCGGCCTGCGCAAGGCCGCCACGCTCTCCGTCAAGGGCGGCCGCTCCATCGCCTCCGGCGACATCAACGGCGACGGCGTCGACGACATCGTCATCGGCCAGCCGTACACCGCGGAGTCCGGCGCGGCCGCCGGCGGCCAGGTCACCTACGTGAAGGGGTCCGTCGCGACGGCGACCACCACGGGCGGCCTGACCACCTCCGGCGCGATCTCCATCAACCAGGGCACCTCCGGTGTCCCGGGCGCCGCCGAGTCCGGCGACGCGATGGGCGCCTCGGTCGCCGTGGGCGACTACAACCTCGACGGGTACGCCGACGTCCTGACCGGCGCCCCGAACGAGGACATCACCCGCACCACGAACCGTTCCAACGCGGGGACGGCCCTGCTCCTGAAGGGCACCTCCGCGGGCCTGACCGGGACCGGCTCGATCGCCGTGTCGCAGGACACGACCGGCGTCCCCGGGTCCACGGAGACGAACGACAACGTCGGTTCGTCGGTGGCCCTCGCCGACCTCTCCGGGTACGGCCGCACCGACCTGGTGATCGGCGCGGCGGGCGAGGACGCGGGCAACGGCACGCTCCTGTACGTGGCGAGCAACTCCAGCGGTCTGGGCCTGTCGTCGTCCAAGTACGTGGGCCTCACCCAGCTCGGCACTCCGACGGGCGCCCGTCTCGGTACCAACCTGGCGCCGTAGAGCGGTAGTTCGACCGGGAGACCGGCAAGGGCCGCGGGGGCCGTCCAGTCCCCGCGGCCCTTTCGCGTGCCCGGACACCCGAGGACGGGCGCCCGATTTGCGCCGTCGCTTGCGCAGCGGCCCGCGCGTGGGTTACTCACTACACCCCACGGCCCGGACCCGACCGCAGGAGGGGGCGGCCGGGCCCGGGCCCGTGGGAGTGCGCGGACGGCCGCTACGCGTCCTGCGCGGACGGCTCGTAGGAGACGGCCACGGCGCGTCCGCCCGGCAGTCCGTCGGCGGTGAGCGCGAGGCGGACGACGGGGCAGTCCTGGGTCCGGTTGGTCAGGAGCGGATCGCAGACGTTGAGGGTGCCGCGGCTCTCGCCGGGGCAGGTGGCGCCCTCCGGGAGGTCGACCGCCAGGTGCAGGTCGTCGCCGCGCGTGAAGCGGTACGTGCCGTCGGCCGCGGGGTCGACGGGCTCGGAGTCGGGTCCCGTGACCACCCGCACCGCGAGACCCGCGGCACGCGCCCTGCGGCCCTGCCCGTGCGGCCCGTACACGTCGACGGCGGCGCGCAGCGCGCTCAGTTCCAGCGGCGTGGGCCCCGGGTCGAGGTGTGCGGAGACGGTGTAGCGCTCCGGCTCGTGGGCGCGCGGGTCGGGGCCGTAGTAGCCGTACGCGCCGATGTCGAGCCGCGGTGTGTGTCCGGGGCCCGGCTCCGTGCGGCCCGGGACGCCCGTGCCGCACCCGGACGGCACGGTGAGGCCCGACTGCCGGGCCCAGTAGGCCCGGTCGGTCCGCACAGGGTGCGGGGGCCGGGCCATCACGAGGGCCACGACCGCCGCGCACACCGCGATCGCGGCCCAGGCCCGCCACGACGGGCGGTTCACCGCGTACGTCACCCTCGGCCCCGCGCCCGCCGTGACACGACGGCCCGCAGCACCCGTCGTCCTTCCGTGGACACGTCGAGAGCGCGCCGCAGGCCACCCGCGCCGCCGCTCGCGAGCAGCTCCAACACCCGTGTCTGGCGCCGGAGTTCAGCCGCGACCAGGGGTGACATGCGGTCGGTGCGGCCCTCGCGGCGCGCGGCGACGCCGGACGCGCCGTCCTCGACCGTGTCGAGCATCCGGTGCACCTGGAGCGCGGCCACCGAGCAGGCGTCGGCCCAGCCGCGCCACTCCTCGGCGGCGGCGCGGTCGGGGGCGGCGCCCAGCATGCGGCGCACCAGCTCGGCCGCCTCGCCGTCCGCCGTGGCCCCTGCGAGGGTGCGGCGCGCGTCGGCGAGCCGCTCGGCCCACGCGGCACCGTCGTCGGCGAGGCTGGCCCACAGCGGGCGCAGCACGTCGTCGTCGGCGCCGAGCAGCGGGACGCACCGGTCGAGGCAGCCGAGCCCGCTCGCCGCGAGAACCCGTTCGTCGGCCTGCGCGATCAGTTCCACCAGGCTCATTGGACGTACGCCTCCCGGACCCGGACCCGACAATTCCCCTTGGGGACTCCGGGACTTACAGCGCCACGGCTGCCGGGAACGTCACAGGCGCCGGTGCGGCGGGCGTCACCGGGACGTCACGCCGAGCCGGTCCAGGAACCGGAAGAACAGCTCCTCCGCCGACGGCTGCGCCTCCGCCCCGAGCACGTCGAGGATCGGCTGCTCCGCCACCGTCAGCCCGCCTTCCGCGGCCCACGCGACGGCGTGCCCCGCCGCGTCGTCCGGCGGCAGGAAGTAGTCCTCCAGGGAGAGCTCGCCGCCGCCGATGTACTGGCCCATCGCGGCCCGGCCCAGACACGTCGTCCACGCCCCGCTCTGCGGCGCCGCCGCCTCGACGACGGCGCACCGGCTGTCCATCACGTACGCGAACAGCGCGGGCGCGCCGGTCTCCGCCGCCAGGGCGTTCATGCTCCCGACGTCCGGCGTCGGCTCACCGCCGCCGCCGGGGCACTCCCACACCTGCCAGTCGTCGGCCCGCTCCTCCAGGAGCGTCATCTCGTCCCTGACCCCGGCCAGGGATTCGAGCTCCTTCAGCGGACGCCCGCTTCTGGCCACCACGTAATAGCCCCAGTAGCCCATACCCGTGCCCCCGTCCCCGGTACTGCCTCGTACAGCTCTGTTCGATGCGGCTCGAGCCGAATACACCACAGGCATACGGGACTTCGCCACCCGAAACGCAAACTAGGCGGCCCTGGCATCCATCGTCGGACGGCCCAGGACCCGCAGGTTCTGCAACCGGGTCAGGGCCCGTACGAAGAGGATCGCGGCGACGGCGCTCACGATGTCCACGGCGTCGCTGAAGATCAGTGCGCCCGTCGCCGACTTGATCGCGTCGATGGACTCGGCGTCGTTGTAGCTTCTGTTCGCCGTCCAGCCCAGGAGCAGGTTGAGCAGCCACAGGAACCACCACCGGTCGATCGACCCGACCCGCGCCTCCTTGCGGGAGAAGTCGAGCCCGTCGGCGCTCGCCTGCCAGGTGTCGTGCGCGATCCGGCGCGGGAACCAGAGGCACACGACCGGCACGAAGAACCCGAAGATCGCCCAGGCTCGCGCCTTGCTCTGTCCGAACGGCGCGAGGGCGTGGGCGTTGTCCCGCACCCGCAGGAACCAGGCGATGAAGCCGATCGCCGCGGCGACCAGCGTCAGCATCTGGGCGCGCCCCGCGAGCGTGTACAGATCGTCGACCCGGTCCAGGTCGGACTCGCTGAACCCGGACCAGTCACCGGACGCCAGGTCCGACGCGAACCGGTACTCGGCGACACCCGCGGCCACCGACCCCAGATCGGCCACGATCACCAGGCACAGCAGCACGACGGCGGCGGTCGCGAACCCGTTCGGCGAGCGCAGCAGCGAGAACCGGGCCGTCGGATCGTACGGCGCCGACGGCAGCGGCGGCGGCAACGGCCGCTCCCCCTCGTCCTTCCGTGAACCGGGGGCGGCCTTCAGCGCCGCGAACGCCGCGTCGGCGCACGCCGCGCACAGCCCGTCCTCGACCAGCGCATGACTCTTCCCGCATTTTCTGCACAGCACGGCTGCGCACCCTCCCCAGGGAACGCCGCGAATGTTCCGGCCCCCCGGCCGCGCGGCCTGCGGAACATATGGCTCCACAGGCCCCGCTGTCCAGCCGAATTCGCAGGTCAGCCGCTCAACTTCGCCGCCAGATCGACGAACTGCGGCCAGCTCAGCTCCGGCTTCTCCGGATCCCACAGCTTCTGCACCGTCGCCCGCAGCGGCATCCGGATGCCCTGCGCGACCTGCGCCTGCGTCTGGGACTGCGCGAGATCGCACCAGACGGCGAAGGTCCCGCCGAGAATCTGGTCGTCGTACTTCGCGGGCACCGGCGTCGTCCCGCGCACGACGAGCGGCGTCCAGCTCTCGTAGATCCGCTGCCCGGTCGGGTAGACGAAGGTGTTCGGCTGGCCGAGGACGTAGTACAGGTACTCGTCGTTGTAGTTCGTCAGCCTGCGCCCGGCGCTCAGATACGAGACCGGCTCCCTCGCCCCGATCTCCTTGCCGGTCCAGTACGCGACCTCGATGTCCTTGTCCGCCTCGACGACACCCCCGGTGAAGAACCCGTCGTTCCAGGCCTTCAGCTTCCGGTCGTACGGGGCCATGGTCCTCGCCCGGTCGTTCAGCCACCCCTCGGCGAGGTCCTGCACGCGCGCGTTCGCCCCGTACTTCTGCCGCGCCGCGGCGGCGAGCTGCGGATAGGACGCCTCCGGGTTCGTCTTCATCAGCGCCCGGTACTCGTCGGCGCCCAGGTGCCAGTACGCGCCCTTGAACAGCTGCGCGTACTCCTTCAGGAGGTCGTCGACGATCCGCGCGGCCGCCGGCTCGGAGATGTCGACGGCGCCGCGCGCGGGCACCCCGCCCGCGTCGCGCAGCTGGAGGTCCGGGTGGGCCTTGATGACGGCGCCGAGGTGCCCCGGCGAGTCGATCTCCGGCACGACGGTGATGTGCCGCTCGGCGGCGAGCGAGAGGATCTCGCGGACCTGCGCCTTGGTGAGGTGGTCGGCGGAGACGATCTCGGGGTGCGAGTCGGACGCGATCCGGAAGGCCTGGTCGTCGGAGAAGTGCAGTCCGATCTGGTTGAACTTCAGGTCACCGATCTCCCGGATCCGGTCCTTGATCCAGCCGGCCGTGAAGTGCTTGCGGGCGATGTCGAGGTTGAACCCGCGCTGCGGCTTGGCCGGCTCGTCGTCGACGACCCCCTCGGGCGCGGTGGCGCCGCCGTGCACCTCCTGCTTGAGGGTGCGCGTCCCGTAGAAGACGCCGGTGTCGCTCGGCCCGACGATCCGCACCAGCCCGTCCCGCACGGTCATCCGGTACGACTCCGGGCCCGACCCGCGCGCCCCGCCCAGCGCCAGCTCCACGTCACCGGGTCCGGCGTCCCCGCTCTCCCCTTCATAGGTGAGCCCCAGCTCGTCGGCGACGAGCCGCCCCTCCTCGGCCAGCGTCTCGTCCCGTACGACGACCTTCCCCCCGTCCGGCTTCCAGCCGGGCCCGCGCGCCGGGGTGAAGTCGCGTACGGCGGGGATCGTGCGCGGGGGCGAGGACAGCGGGTAGGACCGGGTGGGCGACGGCGAGGACGAGCGGGACGCCCCGGACTTCCCGTCGGAGGGCGCCTGCCCCAAGGAGCCGCTGTCACCGTCGGGCCACAGCGCGGCCGTCAGTACGACGGCCCCGGCGGCGACCACCGCGGCCCCGCCCAACAGAACCTTCCGCTCCTTCTCCACAGGCACCTCGCTCCAGTTGCATCACGGACGGGACAGCCGTCGCCCCTCCAGAGGGCGCGGGGAACGGCGCGCGCGACCACGCCACGCCGGCACGCGTCCACACAACAGCACGCGGCACGCCGTGAGACCGCACCGTCCATCCGACGCCGCCAAACTCTCCCGTCCGGGTGAAATTCGCGCATCCGTCGGACACTCGCAATCACCCCTCGATAGCGTTACGGACAACACTCACCATCCCGCCCGCCGCCGGAGGCACCCCTGCGCGCGCCGCACCGCCCCCCTCACGTACCCGGCCGCCTGCCCATACCGGCGCAGGTCACACCGCACGGGCCGCACGGGGGCCTCACTCATCTCAACGCGCTGCCGCAGGCCACCGCCGAAGACCTGCTCCTCGACTGCTGCGGCAGCCGCGCGTGGGCGCACCGGATCGCCGCGCACCGCCCCTACCCGGACCTCGACGCGCTGCTCGCCGCGTCCGACGAGGCGGCGTACGACCTGGCGCCCGCCGACGTCGCCGAGGCCCTGGCCTGCGAAGATCTGCCGCTGCCTCCGGACGCCGCCGGGTACACGGCCGCGTACACCGCGCTCGCCGCGGCGCACGCGGCGTACGAGGACCGCTTCGGGCACCCCTTCGTGATCTGCCTCGACCACATCGCCCCCGGCGAGGCCCTCGACCACCTGCTGGCCGGTCTGCGCGACCGCCTCGGCAACGACAGGGAAGAGGAGCGGGTGCTCGCCGCGGAGGAACTGCGGCGACTCGCCCGGGGCCGGATTGCGCGGCTTGTCCGCAATCTCCCGATCGTCCGGTCCGAGAGCCCGGACACGGCACGGCAGCAAAGCGCCACCAATAGCCCGTACGTGCCTGTTTGATTGCCTGTTTGATCACACCGGAGGCCCCCGGGCAAGCGAGCCGACAACTCGTCGATACGATGACGAGCGGCCGGTGGACCGTACCCGGCTGGCCCGACCGACACCGCTGCATCCAAATGCCTGGCGGCGTGGCGGCGCGGCCCTAGTCCCCGCTCCCGGAGGGTTCTTCCGTGCCGGCTGGAACGCTGTACCGCGGCCGGGAAGGCATGTGGTCGTGGGTGGCTCATCGAGTCACCGGTGTCCTCATTTTCTTCTTCCTGTTCGTGCACGTCCTGGACACCGCTCTCGTCCGCGTCTCTCCCGAGGCGTACGACGATGTTGTCTCCACCTACAAGACGCCGATCGTCGCGCTGCTGGAGTACGGCCTCGTCGCCGCCATCCTCTTCCACGCGCTCAACGGTCTGCGTGTCATCGCCGTCGACTTCTGGTCGAAGGGCCCGCGCTACCAGAAGCAGATGCTCTGGACCGTCGTGGGCATCTGGGTCGTCCTGATGGTCGGGGCCCTGTACCCCGTCCTCGGCCACGCCGTCCGTGAACTCTTCGGGAGCTGAGGCCAGACATGTCTGACACCACCCTCACCAAGACGGACGGCACGTCCGGCGTCGGTCCCGTCGAGGGCGCCCCGCTCTACGACGTCGACAACCCGGCCCCGTACATCGAGGCGCCGCGCAAGCGCACCTCGAAGACCGGCAAGGGCAGCCGCGGCAACTTCGAGATGGCCGCGTGGCTCTTCATGCGCCTGTCCGGTGTCGTCCTGGTCGTTCTCGTCCTCGGCCACCTGCTGATCCAGCTCGTCCTCGACGGCGGCGTCTCCAAGATCGGCTTCGCGTTCGTCGCGGGCCGCTGGGCGTCCCCGTTCTGGCAGGGCTGGGACCTGCTGATGCTGTGGCTCGCGATGCTGCACGGCGCCAACGGCCTGCGCACGGTCATCAACGACTACGCAGAGCGCCCCCAGACCCGCCTGTGGCTGAAGGGCCTGCTGTACGCCGCGACGGTCTTCACCGTCCTGCTGGGCACGCTGGTGATCTTCACCTTCGACCCGAACATCCGTTAAAGCCGAGGCGAGCGAACCCGTGAAGATTCACAAGTACGACACCGTCATCGTCGGCGCCGGTGGCGCGGGCATGCGCGCGGCCATCGAGTCGACCAAGCGCAGCCGCACCGCCGTGCTGACCAAGCTCTACCCCACCCGCTCCCACACGGGCGCCGCGCAGGGCGGCATGGCCGCCGCGCTGGCCAACGTGGAGGAGGACAACTGGGAGTGGCACACCTTCGACACGATCAAGGGCGGCGACTACCTGGTCGACCAGGACGCCGCCGAGATCCTGGCGAAGGAGGCCATCGACTCGGTCCTCGACCTGGAGAAGATGGGCCTGCCGTTCAACCGCACGCCGGACGGCACCATCGACCAGCGCCGCTTCGGCGGTCACTCCCGTAACCACGGCGAGGCGCCGGTCCGCCGGTCCTGCTACGCCGCGGACCGCACGGGCCACATGATCCTCCAGACGCTGTACCAGAACTGCGTCAAGGAGGGCGTGGAGTTCTTCAACGAGTTCTACGTCCTCGACCAGCTGATCGTCGAGGAGGACGGCGTCAAGAAGTCGGCGGGCGTCGTCGCGTACGAGCTGGCCACCGGCGAGATCCACGTCTTCCAGGCCAAGGCGGTCATCTACGCCTCCGGCGGCACCGGCAAGTTCTTCAAGGTGACGTCGAACGCGCACACGCTGACCGGCGACGGCCAGGCCGCCTGTTACCGGCGCGGGATCCCGCTGGAGGACATGGAGTTCTTCCAGTTCCACCCGACCGGCATCTGGCGCATGGGCATCCTCCTGACGGAAGGCGCCCGCGGTGAGGGCGGCATCCTCCGTAACAAGGACGGCGAGCGCTTCATGGAGAAGTACGCGCCGGTCATGAAGGACCTCGCGTCCCGTGACGTCGTGTCCCGCTCCATCTACACGGAGATCCGTGAGGGCCGCGGCTGCGGTCCCGAGGGCGACCACGTCTACCTCGACCTCACGCACCTGCCGCCGGAGCAGCTCGACGCCAAGCTCCCGGACATCACCGAGTTCGCGCGCACGTACCTCGGCATCGAGCCCTACACGGACCCGATCCCGATCCAGCCGACCGCGCACTACGCCATGGGCGGCATCCCGACGAACGTCGAGGGTGAGGTCCTCGCGGACAACACCACCGTCGTCCCCGGCCTGTACGCCGCCGGTGAGGTCGCGTGCGTCTCCGTGCACGGCGCCAACCGCCTCGGCACCAACTCGCTGCTCGACATCAACGTCTTCGGCAAGCGGGCCGGTATCGCGGCCGCCGAGTACTCCCACACGACCGACTTCGTCGACCTCCCGGAGAACCCGGCGTCCATGGTCGAGGAGCTCGTCGAGCACCTGCGGAACTCCACGGGCACCGAGCGCGTCGCGGTGATCCGCAACGAGCTGCAGGAGTGCATGGACGCCAACGTGATGGTGTTCCGCACCGAGCAGACGATCAAGACGGCCGTCGAGAAGATCGCCGAACTGCGCGAGCGGTACCGGAACGTGGCGATCCAGGACAAGGGCAAGCGGTTCAACACGGACCTCCTCGAGGCCATCGAGCTGGGCAACCTGCTCGACCTCGCCGAGGTCATGGCGACCTCCGCGCTGGCGCGCAAGGAGTCCCGCGGCGGTCACTACCGCGAGGACTTCCCGAACCGCGACGACGTCAACTTCATGCGCCACACCATGGCGTACCGCGAGGTCGGCGACGACGGCAGCGAGTCCATCCGTCTCGACTACAAGCCGGTCGTCCAGACCCGCTACCAGCCGATGGAGCGTAAGTACTGATGGCAACCCCGATCATGGACAAGGCGGAGGCGGCCGGCCAGGCCGAGCCCGGGTTCGCCGACTCCCCGTACATCACCGTCACCTTCCGGATCCGCCGGTTCAACCCGGAGATCTCGGCCGAGTCCACCTGGGAAGACTTCCAGCTGGAGATCGACCCGAAGGAGCGTGTCCTCGACGCCCTTCACAAGATCAAGTGGGACCAGGACGGCTCGCTGACCTTCCGCCGCTCCTGCGCGCACGGCATCTGCGGGTCCGACGCGATGCGCATCAACGGCAAGAACCGCCTTGCCTGCAAGACGCTCATCAAGGACCTCAGCCCGGAGAAGCCGATCACGGTCGAGGCCATCAAGGGCCTGACGGTCCTGAAGGACCTGGTCGTGGACATGGACCCGTTCTTCCAGGCGTACCGCGACGTCATGCCGTTCCTGGTGACGAAGGGCAACGAGCCGACGCGCGAGCGTCTGCAGTCCGCCGAGGACCGCGAGCGCTTCGACGACACGACCAAGTGCATCCTGTGCGCGGCGTGCACGTCGTCGTGCCCGGTGTTCTGGAACGACGGCCAGTACTTCGGTCCGGCCGCCATCGTGAACGCCCACCGCTTCATCTTCGACTCGCGTGACGAGGCCGGGGAGCAGCGCCTGGAGATCCTCAACGACCGTGACGGTGTGTGGCGCTGCCGCACGACCTTCAACTGCACGGACGCGTGCCCGCGTGGCATCGAGGTCACGAAGGCGATCCAGGAAGTGAAGCGCGCGCTCATCACGCGCCGCTACTGACCCGCACGATCGCACTGCCGGGCCGCGGGCCCCGCTCCTTCACGGGAGCGGGGCCCGCGCCCGTTTCACCGGCGTATCTGGCTGAGGATCGTCGGGTCGGTGATCTTCGTGTCGTCGGCGAGCATCAGCGCCTTGCTGAGCACGACGGCGAGGGTACGGTCGCCCTCGAAGGGCAGACAGCGACGCACGTCACCGTTGCCATGCCGAGGACAGTAGGACCCGGCACTGACAATCAGCCGGTGAGATCCGCGGCCACCCCGCGCTCGAAGAACGTCTCCAGCACCACCGTCGCCTGCGTGCCGCTCACGCCCTCGATCCCGTAGAGCCGTCGCAGCACGTCCTGGAGCCGCTCGGTCGTCGCCGCCCTGACCTTGACGAGGACCGAGGCGCTGCCCGCGATGACGTGGGCCTCGACGAGTTCGGGGATCGCCGCGAAGGCCGCCGCCGAGTCGCCCATCCAGGCCGAGGAGTCGACCATCACGTACGCGAGGACGCCCTGGCCGAGCGCGGCCGGGTCCACGTCCACGGTCGTCCGACGGATCACACCGCGCTCGCGCAGCTTCCGTACGCGCTCGTGGGCGGCGCCCGCCGAGAGGCCGACCTCCTTGCCGAGCGTGGCGTAGGCGGTGGTCGCGTCGCGTTGCAGCGCGGCGATCAGCTTCCGGTCGATGTCGTCCACGATCTCCATGGCGTAACCGTATCTCGTTCTGCCATAGTCGAGCACAGCTGAACGAGATTCTGCCTTGCGGCCTTGGAGGATGACTGTGTCCACAGAGCGTGTCCCCGTCTCGTACGACATCCTGGACGAGCGCTTCCGCACCGGACGGTGCGCCAACGGCGATGACTTCTTCGAGGTCCTGCACACCGGCGGGCGCTGGGCCGAGGGGCCCGTCTACCTGCCGGCCTGGCGGCAGGTCATCTGGAGCGACATCCCGAACGACCGGCTGCTGCGCTGGGACGAGACCAACGGCGTCGTGAGCGTCTTCCGCTCCCCCGCCGGGCACGTCAACGGCAACACCGTGGACCGCGAGGGCCGGCTGATCCACTGCGAGCAGGGCAACCGGCGCGTGACCCGGACCGAGCACGACGGAACGCTCACCGTGCTCGCCGACCGCTGGCGGGGCAAGCGGCTCAACAGCCCGAACGACGCCGTGGTGGGGTCCGACGGCACGGTGTGGTTCTCCGACCCCGACTTCGGGATCACCAGCGACTACGAGGGGTTCCGCGCCGAGTCCGAGATCGGCGCCAACCACGTGTACCGGATCGACCCCGGCAGCGGTGAAGTGACGCTCGCCGCCGACGGGTTCGGGGCGCCGAACGGGCTCGTCCTCTCGCCGGACGAGAGCCGGCTGTACGTCTCCGACACGCGCGCGGGCGCGATCCGCGTCTTCGACGTACGGGACGACGGGACGCTGTCCGACGGCAAGGTCTTCGCCGAGACACGCGAGGGGCTCGGGCGGTTCGACAACATCCGGTTCGACGACGGAGGGCGGCTGTGGGCGGCGGCCATGGCGGGCGGCGTGCACTGCTACGACCCCGACGGCACGCTGATCGGGCGGCTGCTCACCCCGGAACCCGTCGCCAACATCGCGTTCGGCGGCCCCCGGAACAACATCATGTTCCTCGCCGCGTCGACCTCCCTGTACTGCCTGATGACGGCCGTCACCGGAGCGCCACGCATTCGCCGCCGATGACATGAGGGGTGTTTGCCCGATGCATGGCTAATCTGACGGTATGTCACTTGAGACGCCCGATCTTCAGATCCTCGGCTTCGACAACACCCTGCTGCCGGTCGGCGACCTGCCCGAGGCCGTCGCCTTCTACGAGCGCGCCGGATTCCCCGTGAAGTTCCGGCTGGACGAGGCGGGGATCGCCCTGCTCGGCGTCGGCAAGGAGACACCGGGGCTGCTGCTGCGCGCCGAGGAGGGCTTCGGACACCGGCCTCCGTCGTGGCCGTCGGCCCGGCTGTGGCTCGAGGTCCCCGACGCCCGCGCCGCCGCCGACCGACTCTGCGCCGCGGGCATCGAGCCGCTCGACGCCCCCTTCTCCACCTCCACCGGGTACGTCGTGGAGATCGCCGACCCGTGGGGCAACGTCGTCGGGTTCACCGACTACCTCAAGCGGCCCGAGCTGGCCCGCAGTTGACCCTCTGAGACCCACGTCACGTACGACGACTCTCGCTTGAACGTGTTCAAAAACAGGTCTACATTCATGCCTGTCAGCGTTTTTGAACGCGTTCAAGGAGGGTGGGGCATGGACCTCACAGTCGTCGCATACGTCGTCTACCTCGTCGTCAGCATCGGGCTGACCATCTGGGTGGCGCGCACCCTGAGCCGCAACGGCCGGATCTTCCTGGCCGACGTGCTGCACGGGAACGAGAAGCTCGCCGACGCCGTGAACCACCTTCTGGTGGTGGGCTTCTACCTGGTCAACCTCGGGTTCGTCGCCCTCTACCTGAGCGGGGACGAGGACATCGCGACCACCCGCGAGGTCTTCGAGGCCCTGTCGACCAAGCTCGGCGTCGTCCTCCTCGTGCTCGGCGGGATGCACCTGGGGAACGTGTACGTCCTCAACAAGATCCGGCGGCGCGGCGTCATGGACCGCGAGCAGCAGCCGCCGGTCCCGCCGCAGGGATGGGCCGCTCCGGCGGCCCGGGCGTGACCGCGGCGGGCAGCACGGGGACGTGGTGGACCGGGGCGCCCGGGGGACGCCCCGGTCCGCCGGCTGACCGTGCTGTACGACGCCGAGTGCCCGCTCTGCACGCACCTGAGGGACTGGCTGGTGAAGCAGCGCCAACTGGTGCCGCTCGACCTGGTGCCCGCCGGGCACTCCCGGGCCCGGGAGCTCTTCCCCGGCCTCGACCACGCCGCCACGCTCAGCGACATCACGGTGATCGCGGACGGCGGGCAGGTCTACCGGGGCCCCGCCGCCTGGATCGCCTGCATGTGGGCGCTGCGCGACCACCGGGCCACCGCCCACCGGATGGCCACCCCCGCCGGGATGAGGATCGCCAAGCGGGTCGTCCTCACCGCCGCCAAGTACCGGACGGCGCGCTGGGAGGAACAGGCCTGGGGCGGCGCCCCGTACCGGCGCCAGGACGGGTGGACGTACGACCGCGAGGACGGCTGGCACTACGAGGGCCCCCGGGACGAACCGGCCGCCTGTGACAGCGACTGCCGCCCGGCCGATTAGGCTCGGGGCCGTGGCAGCAGAGAAAGCCGAGGGCAAGGGCGCGAAGAGCGAGCAGACGCGCGCGCTGATCCTGGAGACCGCGATGCGGTTGTTCCGGGAGCGGGGCTACGACAAGACCACCATGCGGGCCATCGCCC
The DNA here is from genome assembly GCF_036967205.1 of Streptomyces sp. Q6. Lineage (NCBI taxonomy): Bacteria > Bacillati > Actinomycetota > Actinomycetes > Kitasatosporales > Streptomycetaceae > Streptomyces > Streptomyces citrinus. The sequence continues at coordinate 5,220,805 of NZ_CP146022.1, read as the reverse complement.
AGGAGGCGGGGGTCTCGGTCGGCAACGCGTACTACTACTTCGCGGGCAAGGAACACCTCATCCAGGGGTTCTACGACCGGATCACCGCCGAGCACCTGGCGGCGGTCCGGTCCGTCCTCGACACGGAGACCGATCTCCAGACGCGGCTCGCCGGTGTGCTGAAGGCGTGGCTGGAGATCGCGGAGCCGTACCACGAGTTCGCGGCGCAGTTCTTCAAGAACGCGGCCGACCCGGACTCGCCGCTCAGCCCGTTCTCGCAGGAGTCGGAGGGCGCGCGGGAGGTCGCCATCGGACTGCACCGCGAGGTGCTCGCCGGATCGAAGGCGAAGGTCCCGGCCGAACTGGCCGAGATCCTCCCCGAGTTGATGTGGCTCTCGCAGATGGGGCTCGTCCTGTACTGGGTCTTCGACTCGTCGGAGGGACGCGAGCGCAGCCGCCGGCTCGCCGAGCGCGGCGCCGCGCTCACCACCCGGGGCGTGGCGCTCGCCCGCTTCCGGGTGCTGCGGCCGCTCGTCCTGGAGGTGCACGAGCTCTTCATCGACTTCCTGCCGGGGATGACGCAGCGGGTGGCGGGGACGAAGGCGTAGCGCCGGCGGGCGCGATCGCCTCCGCGGGATCACCGGGACGCCTCCGTGTGATCCGGGGCCGCGGAAGGGGAGCGGAGGACCCCTCTTACCTTTACCTCAGCTTTGACCGGTACGTTCGCGGGATGCCCGGCACAGCCTCGTCACAGCAGTTCAGCCGCCGTACCGCCCTCGGCATCGGCCTCGGTACGGCCGCCACCCTCGCCCTGCCCGCGCAGTCGGCGTCAGCGGCCTCGGCCGTCGGGGGGTCGCGCCTCGCCGCTCCCGGGGTGCAGGTGCGCCGCGCGGCCGGGGCGCCGAAGCTGCCGAAGCTCGCCGCGAAGGCCTGGCTCGTCGCCGACAACGACACCGGCGAGGTGCTCGCGTCGTTCGGCGCGCACCGCGCGCTGCCGCCCGCCTCGACGCTGAAGATGCTGTTCGCCGACACGGTCCTGCCGGAGTTCGCGCACGACCTGAAGCACAAGGTGACGGCCGCCGACCTGGCCGGAATCCCGTACGGCTCCAGTCTCGTCGGCATCCAGGCCGGCACCACGTACACCGTCCACCAGCTGTGGCAGGGCGTCTTCCTGCGGTCCGGGAACGACGCGGTGCACGTCCTCGCCTCGATGTACGGCGGCGTGGGCAAGACGGTCGCCGCGATGCAGGCCCGCGCGAAGGACCTCCAGGCGAACGACACGCACGTCGTCAGCCCGGACGGCTTCGACCACAAGGGGCAGGTCTCCTCCGCGTACGACCTGACGCTCTTCGCCCGCGCGGGCCTGAAGAACAGCGACTTCCGCGGCTACTGCGCCACGAGGACCGCCGACTTTCCCGCGGGCGGCGGCAAGACGTTCCAGATCCAGAACACCGACCGCCTGCTCACCGGCCAGGGCGTCGCCGCGTACCAGGGCCTCATCGGCGTCAAGAACGGCTACACCTCGCACGCGGGCAACACCTTCACCGGCGCCGCGACCCGCGACGGCCGCACCCTCCTGGTCACCGTGATGCACCCGAAGTCCGGGTACGAGGCGGTGTACGAGGAGACGGCGGCCCTGCTCGACTGGGGCTTCGCCGCGGGCGACAAGGTGAGCGCGGTCGGCGAACTGGTCACGCCGCTGAGCGAGCGGCCCGCGTCGTCGTCCTCGGCGGCGTCGGCGTCGGCGTCACCGGCGGCGGGGCGCCGGCCGCCGCGGTGTCCTCCGGCGGCGGGGACGGATGGGCGTTCGGCGGGTCCGCGGCGCTCGCGGCGGTGGCGGGCGGGAGCCTGCTGGCGCTGCGGCGGCGGGCTCGCCCCAAGGGGCGGCGCCGGGCCTGAGCGGGTGCCTTTGGGCGGCTGTCTTTGAGGGGCCGTCTTTGAGGGCTGTCCTTGAGGGGGCGCCTTTGAGGAGCCGTCCTTAAGGGCCGTATTTGAGGACCGTCCTTGAGAGGCCGGTGGGCCGGTCGCGTCGTGTCCCGCGACCGGCCCGCCACGCCCCCTCCACCTCGTCGCCGCACGACGCCTACGGCGAGACGTCCACGTCGTCCGACAGTTCCACGTCGTACACCAGCGGCGCCTCCCCCACCGTGATGTGCCGTGCCACCGGCGCCGACTGACGGGCCGTCACCGCGAGGACGTACGCGCCGGGTTCCGGCACCGCCACGATGTACGAGCCGTCGGCCAGGGAGTCGACCCGGTCGAGCTGGCGGCCGCCTCGGGAGATCAGAGTGACGGTGGCGTCGCCCAGCGGCTCCCCGTCCGGGCCGCGCAGGAACCCGTGCACGACCGTCGCCCCCGTCGCGGCCGTGGCCTCCGGCTGCGGCGCCGCGGGCGTCTCGCGCGGCTCCACCGCCAGGTGCGGCAGGCGGCGGTCCAGTCCGGCGGGCAGCCACCAGTTGGAGCGGCCGAGCAGGTGCATCGCCGCCGGCACCAGCGCCGTACGGAGGATGAACGCGTCGAGGGCGACCGCCGCGGCGAGGCCGATGCCCGCCATCGCGCCCTCCATGTCGCCGCTGAGGACGAACGCGGAGAACACGCAGACCATGATCAGCGCCGCGCAGTTGATGACGCGGCTGGTCTCGGCGAGGCCGACGCGGACGGCGCGCGCGTTGTCCTTCGTGTGCACCCACTCCTCGTGCATCCGGCTGACCAGGAACACCTGGTAGTCCATGGAGAGACCGAAGAGGAGCGAGAGCATGATGACCGGCAGGAACGCCGTGATCGGGCCCTCCTTGCCGAGACCGAGCGCCTCCGCGCCCCAGCCCCACTGGAAGATCGCGACGAGGACGCCGAAGGAGGCCGCGGCCGCGATCAGGTTCATGAGGGCCGCCGTCAGCGGCACGACGAGCGAGCGGAACGCGATGAGCAGGAGCAGGAACCCGAGGGCGATGATCGTGCCGACGAAGTAGGGCAGCCGGTCACCGGTCACCGCCGCGAAGTCCTTGAAGACGGCCGTGACACCGCCGACGTGCGCTTCGACCCCGGCGGCCGGGATCACGTCGTCGCGCAGCCGGTCGATGAGTTCGTCCGTCCTGGCCGACTGCGGTGACGTCGTCGGGACCACCTGGATCACGGAGACGCCGTTCGCGGGCGGGGCGGCGGCGACCTGCGCGACGCCCTCGGTCGTACGGATCGTCGCGACGAGGTCCGTGGCGTCGGCGCCGCCGGGCACGACGACCTGGAGCGGGCCGTTGAAGCCGGGGCCGAAGCCCTCCGCGAGGAGATCGTAGGCCTGGCGGGTGGTCGTCGACTCCTTGTGGTTGCCCTGGTCGGTGGCACCGAGGCGCAGCGAGAGCACCGGGATCGCGAGCGCCAGCATGACGACGAGGGCCGCGGCGCCGATCGCGCGCGGCCGCTTCTGGACGTACGTCGCCCAGCGCGCCGCCAGACCGCTCGCCTCGGCCGACTCGGGCCCCTCCGCGGCCAGGCGACGGCGCTGCCGGCGGCTGAGGACGCGCGGGCCGAGGATGCCGAGCAGGGCGGGCAGCAGGGTGACCGCGGCGAGCACGGACAGGACCACCGTCAGGGACGTGGCGACGACGACACCGTCCAGGAACCGCATGTCCATCACGAGCATTCCGGCGAGCGCGATGCAGACGGTGCCGCCCGCGAACAGCACGGCACGGCCCGAGGTGTTGAGGGCCTGGACGGCCGACTCCTCCGGCTCCAGGCCGCGTTGGATACCGCGGCGGTGCCGGGTCACGATGAACAGGGCGTAGTCGATGCCGACGCCGAGCCCGATCAACGAGCCGAGCAGCGGCGCGACTTCGGGAACGTCGGTGACGTGGCTGAGCAGTGTCGTCGCCATCGCGCCGGTGCCCACGCCCATGACCGCGATGACGATCGGCAGTGCCATCGCGAACAGGGAGCCGAACGCCAGGAACAGGACCACGGCAGCGGCCGCGATGCCGACCAGCTCGGACAGGCCCTGCGGCGGCTCCTGGACGCGCGTGATCGCCTGGCCGCCCAACTCGACCTGCACGCCTTCCTGTTCGGCCTGCTGTGCCCGGTCGACGACATCCTCGACGAGGCCCTTGGGCACCGAGTTCGCCTGCTCGGCGAAGGTCACCTGGGCGTAGGCGATGGTGCCGTCCTCGCTGATCTGCGCCGCGCCCCGCGGACCCGCGTAGGGGCTCGCGACATCGCCGACGCCCTTCATCCCGGCGATGTCCTTGAGCGCGGGCTCGATCCGGGCCCGTACGGACGCGTCCCGTACCGTTCCGTCCCCGACCTTCCAGACGACGGTGTCCGTGTCGCCGGAGCGTTCGGGGAACGCCTTCGTCATCTCGTCGTAGGCCGTCGTGGAGTCGGTGTCGGGCAGCGAGAAGACGTTCGAGTAGTCGGTCCCCGCCGTCGTGCCCGCGGCCCCCAGGCCGAACAGTGCCCCCAGCCACAGCACAAGGACCACGAGCCGGTGCCGATAGCACCACCGTGCCAATGCCGTCACGTGCTCACTCCTGTCGATGCGTCGTTCGTCGGCCGTCCCCCGGGCCTGCGCCACAGCATCGACCGCGGAGCCCGCCGATTTCCGCGACGCGCCCATGACTCTCAAGGAACTCCAAGGAGGAGCGGGCCGGTTGACGCCGGGGCGCGCCGATACTGGGCTCATGACGGTCAACGGGACGGATCAGGAGCAGGAAACCCCCGCGACGGTGCTGGTCGTCGAGGACGAGCCGAGCATCGCCGACGTCCTCGCGATCGCCCTGCGCTACCACCGCTTCGACGTGATGACGGCGGGCACCGTGCGCCAGGCCCTCGCGCTCACCGAGCGGACCCGGCCCGACGCGGCGCTGCTCGACATCATGCTGCCGGACGGTGACGGCCGGGCGCTGGCACACGAACTGCGCTCCCGGCAGCCCGAGTTGGCGCTCGTGTTCCTGACCGCGCGGGACGCCCCCGCGGAGGTCGTCGGGGCGCTCGGCTTCGGCGACGACTACATCACCAAGCCGTTCAACATCGACGAGGTCGTCGCCCGGCTGCGTGCCGTGCTGCGCCGCACCCGCTCCGTCGACGTCCTGCCGCAGCGGCCGCCGCTGACGTACGGGGATCTGGAGCTGGACGAGGCCACGTACACGGCCCACCGGGCGGGCCGGAGCGTCCAGTTGACGCCCACCGAGTACGCGCTGCTGCGGTTCCTCGTGCGCAACGGCGGCCGGATCGTCACCAAGGAACAACTCCTGCGTCACGTCTGGCAGTTCGAGCACGCGGCGACGGCCGAGTCGACCGTCGTCGAGACGTACATCAGCTATCTGCGCCGCAAACTCGACGCGCTGGGACCGCCGCTGATCACGACACGGCGCGGTGTCGGGTACGGGCTCGCCGCCTCATGAGGGCGCTGATGAAGCACCACCGCCGCGGAGTGCACTCGCTGCGCGTGAAGCTCACCGTCGCGAGCGTGGGACTGCTCGCGCTCGGCATGATCGCCGCCACCGCGATCAGCCTGATGGCCATGCGGCACTACCTGATCGACAGCATCGACGAGGAACTGAAGGCGTCCCGCACCTCGATCCAGCGCACCGGGATCACCCTCAAACAGGTGCAGGCCCTCAGCGAGTTGGGAATCGCCCTCGACAAGATGCAGCCCTCGGACGGCGCGGGCGCCCTGCCGCGCTCCGGGTCCGTGTTCGTCGCCGTCGACCAGGACGGTCACCCGGTGCCCGTCGGCACGCTCCGGCCGACGCCGCGCCAGCGCGCGCTGGCCGGCGCCGTCGACGACCCGGCCGGTCTCGCCCGCCGCGACACACCCCGCGAGGTGTCGTTCGACGGCGGCCCCTACCGCGTGGTCGGCGCCCGGCTCGCCGACGACACCACCGTCCTGATGGCGACCTCCACCGGCGCCCTGCACTCCGGCATCCACAAGGTGCTGCGCGTCGATCTCGCCGCGGGCGTCGTCCTGTTGCTGCTGCTCGGGGTCCTCACGATGATCGGCGCGCACCGGCGGCTGCGGCCCCTGGAGGACATGGTGGAGACCGCGTCCGCCATCGCCGAGGGCGATCTGACCCGGCGGGTGCCGCAGCGCCGCGACCCCGTCCAGGAGACCGAACAGCTCCGCCTCGCCCTCAACTCCATGCTCCACCAGGTCGAATCGGCCTTCGAGACCCGCGAGCGCAGCGCCGCCCAACTGCGCTCGTTCGTCGCCGACGCCTCCCACGAGCTGCGCACCCCGCTGTCGGCGATCCGCGGCTACCTCCAGCTCTACGACAAGGGCATGCTCCGCGACCCCGACGAGCGGGCCCGCGCCTGGCGCCGGGTGAACGCGGAGGCCGACCGCATGCAGCGCCTCGTCGACGAACTGCTCACCCTGGCCCGCCTCGACCAGCAGCCCGAACTACGCCTGCGCAACGTCGACTTGAGCCGTCTCGTGCGTGACGCGGCCGACGACCTGCGGGTGCAGCAGCCCGAGCGGCCGGTGTCGGTGACCGCCGAGGGCGCGGTCCTCGTACAGGCCGACGAATCGGGGCTGCGGCAGGTCCTCGGCAATCTGCTCGGCAACGTACGCGTGCACACGCCCGCGGACGCGGCGGTCGCTCTGCGCGTCACGCGGGAGGACGGGGTGGTGCGGCTCGCCGTCGCCGACGAGGGGCCCGGACTCGCGGACGAGGACGCGGCGCGGGTCTTCGACCGGTTCTTCCGCTCCGGCGGGGCCGCGGGCAGCGGGCTCGGCATGGCGATCGTGCAGGGCGTCGTCACGGCTCACGGGGGCACGGTGGCCGTTCGGTCGGGCGACGAGGCGGGAGGGGGACTGACGGTGACCGTGTCCCTGCCCGCCGGTACGGACACGAGCGCGGGTCAGGAACGCACCAGCGCCCACACCGTCTTGCCGTAGCGGCCCCGGTGCCACACGCCCCACGCCTCGGCGAGGGCGTCGACGATGTGCAGGCCGCGGCCGTGCTCGTCGTAGGGGGAATGAGGCAGGCGCGGCTCGGGGTGCGCACCGGACTCGTCGGACACCTCGATGAAGCAGGAGCCGTCCGCGAGAACCGTCACCGCGACCTCGAACTCCCGCTCCCGCAGGGGCCCGTGGCGGATCGCGTTCGTCGCCAGTTCCGAGACGAGCAGGACCGCCGTGTCGAGACCGTCGGCCGGCCCCGTGTGCCCCCACACCTCCAGATGATCACGCACGCGCGTCCGCGCCACACCCACCGAGGCCGGGTGGCGCGGCAGCCGGAAAGCACTGCGCCGCAACACACGTAGCCACCTCCTCCGCATCTTCTTCCGTGCCCTCGGCAACTTCTCCCGCATTCACCCACATGGTGAACACGACGAACACGGATTTGACACATGATGCAGCGTGGCGACCGCCGTGTATGTCATGGCGGTCACTTTCCCCTCCGCGGAATCCGGACAGATCCAGAAGGGTCGGATCCAGCCTCTTCCGAACCGAAGCGGAGCGAACCCGAACCGAACCGGACGGGCCAGGTGAGCGAGGTCAGGTCAGATCCAGTCGAGGCTCCACAGCCGGAACACGCCCGTGCCGTCGGAGAGGTACTGGCCGCCGGTGATGTCCTCGATGCTGAGCACGTACTCCTTGCGCTGCCACAGCGGGATCAACGGCACGTCCCGCGCGACGAGTTCCTGGAGCGTGCGCAGGTCGCGCAGGGCGCGGCTGCGCTCCTCGTACTGCTGGCTCGCCACGATCAGAGCGTCGACCCGCTTGTTGCTGTACCCGTTGTGCATGCCGGAACCGGTGCGCACGAGCTGCGCCGTGAAGGTGTCCGGGTCCGGGAAGTCCGGCAGCCAGCCGACCGCGTACGCGTCCAGCTCGCCCGCCGTGTACCGGGCCTGGAACTTCTCCCAGTCGTAGTACGTCGTCGTCACCGAGAACAGCTTCGTGCCGTCCAACTGCCGTTTGATCTCGGCGGCTTCGGCCTTGGAGGCGGCGCCGCGCGAGTACGCGAACTCGAAGCGGACCGGTGTCGCCACCCCCGCCTCCCGCAGCAGCTTCCGCGCCCGTGCCACATCCCGCTTCGGGTACGCGTCGAAGAACGACGTCGTGTGCCCGGTGATACCGCGCGGCACCACGGAGAAGAGCGAGTCGACGGTCCCCTGGTACACCGACTCCACCAGCTCGTCGCGGTCGACGACCGACGCGAGCGCCTGGCGCACCCGCCGGTCGTGCAGCGGCTTGCCCTCGCGCACGTTCAGGACGAGGTTGCGGGTCTCGGCACCGTCGACCTCGGTGAGCCGCTGCTTCGGATCGCTCGTCGACAGCTTCGCGAGCGGACCGGGCGGCAACTGCCGCGCCGCGACGTCCACGGCCCGCTGCTCCCACGCGGACTGCAACGCGGCCGAGTCCTTGAAGTAGCGCAGGACGGTGGAGTGGGCGGGCACCTTCGCGGGGCCCCGGTACCGGGAGTTGGGCGCGAGCACGGCCTTGCTGCCCGGGGTGTACGACGTCAGGGTGTACGGGCCCGTGCCGTCGACACTGTCACCCCCGCGCAGCGCGTCCGCCGGGTACACGTTCCGGTCGACGAGCGACCCCGCGCCCGTGGCGACCTTGAACGGGAACGTGGCGTCCGGCGACGACAGGTGGAAGGTGACCGTGCGCCCGCTCGCGTCGATGGAGCCGAGCGTGTCGAAGAGCGAGGCCGGACCGACCTTCGCGTCGATCTTCCTGACCCGGTCGAAGGAGAACTTCACGTCGGTTCCGGTCATCCGGCGCCCGCTCGGGAAGCGCAGGTCGGCGCGGAGCGTGCAGCGGTACGTGCGCAGGCCGCCGCCGGTGAACCGGCAGGACTCGGCCGCGTCGGGCACCGGCTTGGTGCCGCCCGGGTCGAAGGTCAGGAGGGTCTGGAACACATTGCTGAACAGTGCCCACGACCCCGCGTCGTACGCGCCCGCCGGGTCGAGCGAGGTGACGGCGTCGGTCGTGCCGACCGTGACCGTCTTCCCCTCGGCGCGCTCCTGCGGCAGCAGTTGCCAGGCGCCCACCCCCGCCGCGACGAGCACCATCAGCGACGCGACGATCCGCATGCGAACCCTGCGCATGACACATCCTCCCCCGGCCACTCCCCAGTGACCGAGGTCACTGAACCACAGGAGTTTGATCGGTGGGAAGAGAGGTTGGTGAGGTATTCGAGGCGTGAGACGTGCGGGGCCCCGAAGGGCTCCGCACCAGGGATCAGGCCTGTTTCGAGGCGAGTTCGACGACCGTCACGTCGGAGGGCGCGCCGACCCGCACCGGCGGACCCCAGGCGCCCGCGCCCCGGCTGACGTAGAGCTGGGTGTCGCCGTAGCGCTCCAGGCCGGCGAGGGTCGGATTGGCCGCGTCGGCGATGAAGTTGCCGGGCCACAGCTGGCCGCCGTGGGTGTGCCCGGAGAGCTGGAGATCGACGCCGTGCTCGACCGCTTCGTGGATCATCACGGGCTGGTGGGCGAGGAGGACGGCGGCGCGGGAGCGGTCCCGGTCGCCGAGCGCCTTGCCGTAGTCGGGGCCGTCGCCGTAGCTCTCGCCCGCGACGTCGTTGACGCCGGCGAGGTCGAAGGCGCCCAGCTCGACACGGGCGTTCTCCAGCGGCCGCAGACCCAGGGCGCGGACGTGCTCCACCCATGGTTCGGCGCCGGAGAAGTACTCGTGGTTGCCGGTGACGAAGAACGTCCCGTGCCGTGCCCGCAGGCCGGCGAGCGGTGCGACGGCCGGGGCGAGATCGTCCACGGTCCCGTCGACCAGGTCGCCGACGACCGCGATCAGGTCGGGCTGCGTCGCGTTGATGGTGTCGACGACGCGCTCCGCGAAACCCCGGCCCAGCACGGGCCCGAGGTGGATGTCGCTGACCACCGCGATCCGGAACCCGTGCGCGGAGCGCGGGAGTTTCGCCAGCGGCACGGTGACCCGCTTCACCTTCGGCCCGCGCAGCACGCCGTACGCGCCGTTGCCCACGACACCGGCGGCGGCCACGGTCGCGGCGACACCGACGGTACGGGCGAGGACGAGCCGCCGGGTGGGGGCGGCGGCCTCCGGCTCCGAGGACGCCTCGGGCACCTCGGGCTCCGGCTTCGAGGCCGCCTCGGACTCGGCGGTCGCCGCCGCCTCCGCCGCCGTGGTCTCCGCCGCCGCCCCGCGCTCAAGGACGCGCCGCAGCAGTGGCCGTACGAACTCGCCCACCAGCAGCGCGATCACCAGGTACAGCGAGAACGCCATCCACAGGAACCCGGGCCACGCCAGCACCTGCTGGAGCGGGAACGGCGCCTCGGCCCGCTCGGCCACCAGCGCCCCGAACATCGCCACGGGCCCGGCCACGAACACCGCGGCACCGACGCGTCTGGGCCACCCGGGCCCCGCCGTCGCGTCCCGCACCAGCCGCCGCCAGGCGTAATAGTGCAGCCCGGCGAAGGCCGCGAGCACGGCGACGCCGATCAGTACATAGAGAACGATCACGCCGGCCGCCTATGCCGTACGACGCAGTGCGCGCACTCCGCGCAACCCGATGACCCCGACGATCGTCCCCAAGACAAAGGAAACGACGGCGAGCGTCAGGTGCACCCAGAAGTACGCGGTCGGATCCCCGGCGTCGTCGAAGGCGAGGCCGCTGCCGTCCTGCCACAGGTTCTTGACGAAAGTCACCCAGATCACCCAAGACCAGACGCCGAACGCGAGCAGGAACCAGGAGACGCGGCGGCTGAGCTTCATGGGGTGTCCTCCGGGGTGGGATGGCCGTGCCCTGCCAGTATCGAACGGGCCTGTGGTGATCTTGCGGCAGGGTCTCTGTACTGAGAGGCGTGCGAGCGAACGCGGGCAAGTAGAAGCCCCGCCCACGCGCCACGAGGGAAGCGCACGGACGGGGCCGCCGGGGAGTCGTCCCGCTCAGTGCTCGCGCCGCCGGACCGGCTGACGGGTGGCGGCGTCGCGCGACCACCGCAGCCCCGGCAGGCATCGCGAGACCGAAGTGCGCCCCGCGCGTGGTGCACGGGCAGAGCTGCGAGAGAGCGGGCACTCGGTCCGCCGAAGGGCCCCGCCCACTCCGTGTGCGGGCATCAGAAAGCCCCGGCGGCCCGGAAAGGGACTACCGGGGCTTGGCTTGGGCGTCAGAGGGCGGCCAGAGTCTCTTCGTCGTCCTCGTGGTCATCGTCCGACTCAAGGCTCCGCCAGTTGAGCGTCACCCGGTCCTCTACGGCGATGTACTTCCGGGTCTCCAGGTCCCTGCCGGGGCCGACCGAGACGCCCTCAAGGAAGAGGTCGAGGAACTCGCGGCGCTTGAACACATCCCACGTCGCCCAGGGCGAGCCGGGGCCCAACGGGTCCTCCCCCGGTTCGTGCCATTCCGTCGGGACCTGGATCGCTGCGGCGGTCTGTTCGTTCAGAACCTCAAGCCTGGCCGTGCACTGGTCCTCGAAGGTCCGGTACTGCTCCATCGTCGCGCGCCACATCGACAGTTCGTCGCGGCCTCGGTAGACGCCCGCCTTGCGGTCGGCCTGGAGTTCGGTGATGGAGTCGCGGACGTGCTCCAAGTGGGCTTCCGTTTCTCGCCGTTCCTCCTGGACTCCGGAGAGATCGCGCTGAAGCGCGAACCGGAGTGCCGCCTGCGCGAGCCACTCCCTGTCCGCGTCGTTGTCCGGGTCCGCCGTGGTCAGGCGCGCCCATACCGAGCGGGCCACGTGGTCGTCGGCGTCCTTGCGCTTGATGCTCAGCCCGCCATGGCCCTTCGGGTTGGCGCACATGTAGTAGTCCTGGCCGCCGTTGTTCTTGCTCTGGCCCACGGAACCCGTGCAGACCTCGCAGGTCGCGAAGCGCCAACCGCTGAGGAGAGTCGGTGTCGCCTCACCGCCGGGCTGCCGGTTGGCTTTGGTGCGCTTGTTTCGCTTCTCCTGGAGTGCGAGCCACCTGGCGCCCGCAACAATGCCCCGGTGAGGTGTCAGGGGTGCGCCGCCCTCATCCCGGGCGATCACGTTCACGTACGCCTTGCCCCGCTTCACGCGCTCGCTCGCGAAGCCTCCGACGGCCGGGTGGGAGAGGATCCAGCGGACCGTCTGGGCTCGCCACCGGATGGGGCTGTCGTCGTGCGACACACGGCGCTTCTTGATGGAGCTCATGCGCTTCTCCGTCGCCCGGCGCTCGGCCTCCCCCGGGGCCGGTACGTCCTCTGACTCCAGCGTCGTCGCGATCCTGTTGTCGGGGATTCCGGCGAACGACATCTCCACCATGCGCTCGACGATCGCGATGTGGTCCGGGTTGTCCTCGTCCGGCTCCAGGACGGAGACGACAAGGTTGCCGATCTTCTCGCGGACCGCCCGCATGCCGTACGGCGCGGAGCTGGAGTGCCGGCCGCCGACCGCCCTGATCTCGTCCTTGGCTCCGCGCAGGCGTTCCGCCTTGATGTCGCTGTCCTGCTTCGCGAGCGCCGCGATCAGCGCGAAGATCGCCACGCCGATCGGGTTCGAGGTGTCGAGGAACGGTTCGAGGACGGAGACGAACCGCACACCGTACTTCTTGAACTCCTTGTCGATCTCCAGGGCGTCGTGTGCGCCCTGCCTGGTCAGCCGGGACAGTTCGTTGACCACCACGGCGTCGACCTCGCCCGCGCGCACGGCGGCCATGAGGTTCTCGAAAGCCGGACGGACCACTTGTGGATCCCAACCGGACCTTCCGACGTCTTTGAAGGTGTGAACCACCTCCCACCCCCGGCTCGCGGCCAGCGCCTGGCCGGACGCCAGCTGCGCTTCCGGGGACGCCTCGGAGGAGTCCGGGCGGGCTGTGGACTGCCGTGCGTAGACAGCCACCCGCACCGTGTCCAGATGCTCGGCTCCCACAGGGGAGACGAAGGGAGTCATGGCCTCTCACCTGCTCTTCCGTGTCGTTGAAGCGCCAGCAATTAGTCACACGTAGAAAGTGATCCAGATGAACCAGCTCCACACCCCGAAGGCGAGCAGGAACCAGGAGACGGGGCGGCTGAGCTTCATGCGTTCAATATCGCCAGCGGGTATCGCGCACCGCCGCCGGGGTGGGGACAAGGAGACACAGAACACCTCGGCGGAGACTTACGGGCCGGGTACATGTACGTTCACGTCCGTGCCTGCCACCCATGCGTCGTATTTTTTGAAGAAGTCCGCGGTCACCGCCGCCGCCGTCGCGCTCAGCGCCTCCGGGCTCGCCCTCTCGGCGACGGCTCCCGCGGCCGCGGCCGACAAGCCCCCGGCTCGGATGTCGACGGTCGGTGGTGCGCAGCTCGGCAAGCCGGGCACCCAGGTGAACCTGGGGGCGGGCGCCCCCGTGCTGCCCAAGGAGCTGACGGCGAAGTCCTGGATCGTGTCCGACGCCGAGTCGGGCGAGGTGCTCGCCGCGCACAACGCGCACTGGCGGCTGCCCCCGGCGAGCACGCTGAAGATGCTGTTCGCGGACACGCTCCTGCACAAGTTCCCGAAGACGCAGAAGCACAAGGTGGAGCTGTCGGACCTCCAGGGCGTCGGCACCGGCTCCAGCGTCGCGGGCATCAAGGAGGAGTACACGTACACCGTCCGTGACCTGTGGCTCGGTGTCTTCCTGCGGTCCGGCAACGACGCGGTGCACGTGCTGTCCGCGATGAACGGCGGTGTTCCGCAGACCGTCTCGGACATGCAGGCCCACGCGGACGAGCTGGGGGCGAAGGACACGCATGTGGTCACCCCCGACGGCTACGACGAGAAGGGCCAGTACTCGTCCGCGTACGACCTGACGCTGTTCGCCCGCTCCGGTATGCAGAACGGCGACTTCCGCGAGTACTGCTCGACGGTCACGGCGAAGCTCCCCAAGAAGCAGAAGAAGGGGAAGACGACCGAGACCTTCGAGATCCAGAACACCAACCGGCTCTTCACCGGCGAGGGCGACCTCTCCCCGTACAAGGGCATCGCGGGGGTGAAGAACGGCAACACGACGAACGCGGGCGCCACGTTCACGGGCGTCGCCCAGCGCGACGGCAAGGTGCTGCTCGTGACGGTGATGACCCCGCAGAACAGCAAGGAGTCGCACGCCGTCTACAAGGAGACCGCGCGGCTGCTCGACTGGGGTTTCGCGGCGGACGGCAAGGTCACTCCGGTGGGGCGGCTCGTCGGGGCCGAGGGGACCGAGTCGCCGGCCGCGGGGGCGTCGAGTCCCACGGGTGACGCTGGTCCCGCCGCGAAGCCGGCCGCGCACGCGGCGGTGTCGACGTCCGGTGGCTCCAGCGGTATCGGGATCGCGCTGGCGATCACCGGTGGTGTGCTGGTGCTCCTGGCGGGTGCGGTGTTCGTGGTCCGCAAGAAGTGGCCGCTGCGGACGAACGACTGACGGGGCGGGGCGCCGTCAGTCGACGGGCGGCGCCGCCGCTTCCTCTTCGGGGTCCGCCGCTCCGGGAGCCGCGGACTCCTTCTTGTGGGTGGCTGTCCACGCCGAGCAGAACAGTACGAGCTTCGCCATGAAGTTGATCCACAGGAGCAGGGCGACCGGTGTGCCGAACGCGCCGTACATGCTCTTGGCCGCGACGCCCTTCATGTAGCCGCCGAGCAGCAGTTTCAGGAGTTCGAATCCGGCGGCGCCCATCAGGGCCGCGATGACCAGGTCCCGTCGTGGCGGGTGCACTCCGGGCAGGAGGGCCAGGACGTAGGTCAGGACCAGGAAGTCGGCGAGCACCGCGATCGCGAAGGCCGCCACCTGGAGCAGGACGCCGCCCCAGCCGTTCTCGTCGATGCCGAGCCGGTCCGCGGTCCAGCCGACGGCGGTGGACGCCGAGGTGGACGCGGCGACCGAGGCGAGTCCCGCGGCGCCGAGTCCGACGAGGACGCCGGCGTCCTTGACCTTGCGCAGGATCGGGTTCTCCTCGCTGTCGGGCATCTCCCACACGTCGCGCAGGCAGTCCCGCATGGAGCCGATCCAGCCGATGCCGGTGAACAGGAGCAGGGCGCCGGCGACGAGGCCGATGGTGCCCGCGTTGTCGACGAGGGAGGCGATGTCGAGCTGGTCGGAGATGCCCGGGACCTGGTCGCTGAGCTGGTCCTCCAGTTTCTGCTGCTGGGCCGTGCTGAGTGTGCCCGCGGCGACGGCGGCGGCCACAGTGAGCAGGGGGAACAGCGCGAGGAAGCTGATGAAGGTCATCGCGGCCGCGAGCCGTGCCCATTTGACCTCGTCGAGACGCTCGTACGCCTGCCAGGCGTGGGTCCGCATCAGGCGGACGACGAGCGGCCCGATGACGGGAAGATTCTTCAGCCAGTCCATGACCCCACCCTGTAGTGCGTCCGAGGTCCCGTGCGAAAGACCAGGGTCCGGGTACCCCAGAACCGCAGGACCGTGGCCAGTGCCATGCCGATGCCCGCGCCGGAGATCGTGTCGGCCCGCTGCGAGGTGAGGCCGAGGCCGTAGTGGGAGACGGCGATGCACAGCAACTGGACGAGCGCGCCCGCCACGTTGACCGCGAAGAAGACGCCGTACTGGCGCAGTCGTGACACCTGGGCGGTCTTGCGCCGGTAGGTGCCGAGGGCGTTGCCCACGTAGGCGACGGAGCAGCCGGCGACGAACGACAGGGCTTTGGCGGTGAGCGGGTCCATGCCGACGGGCCCGCGCAGCCAGATGAAGAGGCCCAGGTCGGCGGCGTACGCGCAGACTCCGGCGGCCGCGAAGCCGAGCAGTTCGGGGCCCAGTCGTCTGAGGCGTTCGCGCATGGGGTGCCTCACCAGTCCGCGACCGCGAGTCCGTACATGGCGATCCAGACGAGTCCGATCACGGCGAGGGCCCGGTCGCGCAGGACGACGTCCTCGGGTTCTCCGGCGGTGCCCCGGTCGGCGAAGACGGCGTAGCGCAGGACGGCGAGGAGGAACGCGACCACGGAGAGCTGGCGCCAGGGCAGCAGGCTGCTGCGTGCGACGCCGCCTTCCTCCATGGCCCACAGGCAGTAGGCGAGGACGGCGACGCCGGCCGCCAACTGCCAGACGAAGCGCAGGTAGCCGGTGGTGTACTCGGTGAGCAGGGCGCGGGTCGCGCCGTCCTTGCCCGCCATCTGGACCGCTTCGGAGTAGCGCTTGGCGGAGACCATGAACAGGGCGCCGAAGCCGGTGGTGATCAGGAACCAGCGCGAGAGCGGGATGTCGAGCGCGAGTCCGCCGATCATCGCGCGCATCAGGAAGCCGGTGGTCACCACGACGAGGTCGACGACGAGGACGTGCTTGAGGCTGACGCAGTAGGCGAGTTGCATGGCCACGTAGGCGGTCAGCAGGGCGGCGGTGGCCGGGTTGCAGAGGATCGCGGCGGCGGCCGGGGCGAGGACGGCGAGGGCGCCGCCGACGGCGTAGGCGACGGGTACGGGGACGTGTCCGGCGGCGACCGGGCGGTTGCGTTTCACGGGGTGGGCGCGGTCGGCGTCGGCGTCGCGGGCGTCGTTGACGAGGTAGACGGCGGAGGCGGCGGCCGTGAACAGGGCGAAGACCAGGGTGACTTGGTGGAGGGCGTGGCGGGAGAAGAGTTCTCCGGCGGCGGCGGGCGCGGCGACGACGAGGACGTTCTTGACCCATTGGCGTGGGCGGGCCGTCCTGAGCAGTCCGGCGGGCAGTGCGAGCGGTGTGACGCGTGGTGCGGTCCGCCGGGCTTCGCGTGGCCTGTCGAGGACGGCGAGTCGTTCGGTGCGTTCGGTGCGTTCGGTCATCGGGCCGCTCCCCCGGTCATCCAGCGTGCGCCCAGGCGTGCGGTGAGGGCGCCGAGTGCGGCGCCCGCCGCGACGTCGGACGGGTAGTGCACGCCGACGACCATCCGGGAGACGCACATGGCGGCGGCGAGGGGCGGTACGACGTGGGCGCCGACCGGGCGCAGCGCGCCGTAGGCGACGGTCGCGGCCGCCGCGGAGGTGGCGTGCGAGCTGGGAAGGAGTGCCGGCCCGCGGTCCGTACGAGGGGTCTCGACGCCGATGCCCGCTTCGGGGCGGGGCCTGCGTACGACGCGTTTCACGCCCATGCTCGCCAGGTGCGCGCCGGCGGTGAGTGCGGTGCCGCGCAGCCAGGCGGAGCGGCGTTCGCGGTCGGCGGCGGCGCCCACCAGGCCCGCCGCCAGCCAGAGCGCCCCGTGTTCACCGGCCCAGGACAGGGCGCGCGCGGTGGCCGCCACGCGCCGGTCGGTGCCACAGTCGCGCAGTGCCGACAGCAATCGGCGGTCCATGTCGTCCATGTGGCTCACTCTGGATCCCAAATAGCCCGTAGCTTGGGCAATTTAGTATGACACCCGATCAATCACCCATTTCGGTGAGGGATATGGAGGTTTCGGGCAAAAGCTCCTTGTATGGACGATACGGTCGCGGGCATGGCTGCCGACCCTGCTTCCGCCACCGTGCCCGTGACCGGCTGGGGCCGTACCGCCCCCACCTCCGCACACGTGGTGCGCCCCCGCTCCTACGAAGAGGCCGTGACCGCCGTCCGCGACTGCGCCGCGCCCGGACACCGCGGCGGCATCGCCCGCGGGCTCGGCCGGGCCTACGGCGACGCGGCGCAGAACGCGGGCGGCGCCGTCCTCGACATGACCGGCCTCGACCGGATCCACGCCATCGACGCGGACGGCGGCACCGTCCTGTGCGACGCCGGTGTCTCGCTGCACCGGCTGATGGAAGTCCTGCTGCCGCTCGGCTGGTTCGTGCCCGTGACCCCCGGCACCCGCTACGTCACGGTCGGCGGCGCGATCGGCGCCGACATCCACGGCAAGAACCACCACGTGTCCGGGTCCTTCGCCCGCCATGTCCTCGCCCTGGAACTCCTGACCGCCGACGGCGAGGTGCGGGTCGTCGAGCGCGGCACCGACCTCTTCGACGCGACGGCCGGCGGCATGGGCCTGACCGGCATCATCCTCACGGCGACCGTCCAACTCCAGCGCGTCGAGACGTCGTTGATGTCCGTCGACACCGAACGGGCCACCGATCTCGACGACTTGATGGCCCGGCTGACCGCCACCGACCACCGCTACCGCTACTCCGTCGCCTGGATCGACCTGCTGGCGCGCGGCACCGCGATGGGCCGCTCCGTCCTCACCCGAGGCGACCACGCCCCGCTGGACGCGCTGCCCGCCCGCGCCCGCCGCACGCCCCTCGCCTTCCGCCCCGGCCAACTCCCCGCGGCGCCCGCGTTCCTGCCCGAAGGACTCCTCGGCCGCACGACCGTGGGCCTCTTCAACGAGCTCTGGTACCGCAAGGCCCCGAAGGCGCGCACCGGCGAGATCCAGAAGCTCTCCACGTTCTTCCACCCCCTCGACGGCGTCCCGCACTGGAACCGGATCTACGGGCGCAGCGGCTTCGTGCAGTACCAGTTCGTCGTCGGCTACGGGAAGGAGGAGGCCCTGCGCCACATCGTCCGGCGCATCTCGGAGCGCGGCTGCCCCTCCTTCCTCGCCGTGCTCAAGCGGTTCGGCGACGGCGACGCGGGCTGGCTGTCCTTCCCGATGCCGGGCTGGACCCTCGCCCTGGACATCCCGGCGAACCTGCCGGGGCTCGGCGCGTTCCTCGACGAGCTCGACGAGGAGGTAGCCGCCGCCGACGGGCGCATCTACCTCGCCAAGGACTCCCGGCTCCGCCCCGAGCTGCTCACCGCCATGTACCCGCGCCTCGCCGACTTCCGGTCGCTGCGCGCGCGGCTCGACCCGCGCGGGGTGTTCCGCTCGGACCTGTCCCGCCGCCTCGGCCTGTAACCCGTACCTCCCCTCCCTGGAGCCCCTGTTGAAAGACGCCTTCGGTACCCCCCAGTCCCTGCTGATCCTCGGCGGCACCTCCGAGATCGCGCTCGCGACGGCCCGCCGGCTCATCGCCCGCCGCACCCGCACGGTGTGGCTCGCGGGCCGGCCGTCCCCGGCGCTCGACAAGGCCGCCGCCGCGCTGCGTGACCTCGGCGCGGACGCCCGTACCGTCGCGTTCGACGCGCTGGACTCGGCGTCCCACGAGGAGGTGCTCGGCAAGGTCTTCACCGAGGGCGACATCGACATGGTGCTGCTCGCCTTCGGCATCCTCGGCGACCAGGCCCACGACGAGGACGACCCCATGGCGGCGGTCCGCGTCGCGCAGACCAACTACACCGGCGCCGTCTCGGCGGGCCTGGTGTGCGCGCGCTCCCTCCAGGCCCAGGGGCACGGCTCGCTGGTGGTGCTCTCGTCGGTCGCCGGGGAGCGGGCGCGCCGCGCCAACTTCATCTACGGGTCGAGCAAGGCGGGCCTCGACGCGTTCGCGCAGGGGCTCGGCGACGCGCTGCACGGCACCGGGGTCCACGTGATGGTGGTGCGGCCCGGGTTCGTCCGGTCGAAGATGACGGCGGGAATGGCGGAGGCGCCGCTGGCGACGACCCCGGAGGCGGTGGCCCTGGCCATCGAGACGGGGCTGCGGCGCAGGTCGGAGACCGTGTGGGTGCCGGGCGCGCTGCGGGTGGTGATGTCGGCGCTGCGGCACGTGCCGCGCCCGGTGTTCCGGCGGCTGCCGGTGTAGGACCTCAGCCGCCTACGGGGCGCGCAGGCGGCCCTTCTTGAGCGAGGGCGGGGTCTGCGCCGGGAGCGTCCTGCCGCCGAAGGCGAAGTCGCGCAGCTTGCGCCAGATTCCGTCCACGCCCTGCTCGTAGAGGGCGAAGCCGGTGCACGGCCACGCCGCCTCGTACTCGGCGAGCTCGGCGTAGGCGCGGTCGAGGGCGTCCTCGGCGATGCCGTGCGCCACGGTGACGTGCGGGTGGTACGGGAACTGCAACTCGCGGGCGACCGGGCCCGACGCGTCGCGGACCTGCTTCTGGAGCCAGGCGCAGACCTCGGCGCCCTCGACGACCTGCACGAAGACGACGGGCGACAGCGGGCGGAAGGTGCCCGTGCCCGAGAGCCGCATGGCGAACGGCCGCCCCCCGCCGGCGACCTCCGCGAGATGCGCCTCGATCGCCGGCAGGTCCCCGCCGTCCACCTCGGTGGGCGGGAGCAGGGTGATGTGCGTGGGGATGCC